>CAYWIY010000017.1:0-30702 GCA_964458455.1 uncultured Syntrophomonadaceae bacterium
TGCCGGACCCTGCTTTTGTCGCTCAACTTAGACATGGTTGCTTTCATGGCCTGCAACCCATCACTGGGCGGTCCGGGCAAGGGCCATTTGGTCAAAGAAATTGACGCCCTGGGTGGAGAAATGCCGCGGGTGGCTGACCGGAATACACTGCAGGCCCGCATGCTTAACACAGGGAAAGGACCGGCCGTGCAGGCCTTAAGAGCCCAGATCAACAAATGGGGTTACCAGCGGGCCATGCGCGTTGCCCTGGAAAAAGAACCTGCCCTGACCTTAAGGGAAGATATGGCCGAAAGCATTAAAACCGGTGACGGACAGATTAAAGGAGTGGAAGGGCGCAGCGGCGCCTATTACCCGGCCCGGGCCGTTATTGTCTGCAGCGGGGTTTACCTTGGAGCCCAACTTTTCCTGGGCGACCTGCATTACTCCGCCGGACCCGGAAGCCTGACCCCTTCGTTTAATCTGGCTCAAAGCCTTCAGGAGCTCGGGATCACTCTGGAACGCTTCAAAACCGACACCTCGCCCCGGGTTTACCGGCGCAGCATCGACTTTTCCGGTTTAGATCCGGTTTACGGGGATCCTGAGGCACCCGGCTTTTCAATCATCGGCAGGGGAACGGCGGAAGAACAAATCCCCTGCTGGATGACCTATACCAACCCGGCTACCCACGAAATAATCTATAAAAATTTTTCCGTGGCCCCATTACACAGCGGGCTGATCAAAGGTACCGGCCCCCGTTACTGTCCTTCTATAGAAGACAAGGTGGCCCGCTTTGCCGACCGCGAACGCCACCCGGTCTTTATCGAACCGGAAGGACCCGATATAGAAGAAGTATACCTGCAGGGCGTTACCACGGGCCTGCCCCCGGATGTCCAGGAATCTTTCCTGCGCACCATCAAGGGCCTGGAAAACGTTGAAATCATGCGCCCGGCATTTGCCATCGAGTATGATTTTGCCCCGCCCACCCAGCTGCAGGATACGCTGGAAACCAGGGCCGTTAAAGGTTTCTATTTAGCCGGCCAGATCAACGGAACCACCGGCTACGAGGAAGCAGCCGCCCAGGGATTAATGGCCGGGATTAATGCTGCACTCAAACTTAAAGAGGAAGAGCCCCTGGTTCTGAAACGCAATGAGGCTTATATCGGGGTAATGATCGACGACCTGGTTACCCGGGGAGTGCGTGAGCCGTACCGGATATTCACTTCCCGCGGCGAGTACCGCCTGTTACTGCGCCAGGACAATGCCGACCTGCGCCTGACAGAAAAAAGCCGCTTTATAGGCTTGATTGATGAAGAACGCTACAAGCTGCACCTGGAGAAAAAAGTATTTATTGAAAGCGAGCTGGCCAGGCTGGAAAAATTAAAACACAATCCCGGCAGCGAAATTGAAAACTTCCTGGACCAATATAACTCTGCCTCACCCAGGCAGCCGGTCACAGCGCTTGAGCTACTGAAAAGGCCAGAAATCAGCTACCCGGCCTATTTAAAGTGGGAAAACAAAGACCTGCCCGAACTGCCCCCGGGAACAACCAAGGAACTTGAAAACCAGATTAAATACGCCGGTTATATCGCCAAGCAGGGCCTGATGGTGGAAAAAACAGCCCGCATGCATGATAAAAAAATACCGGAAGACTTCGATTATCAAAAAGCCAAAAATCTATCCAGTGAAGCCAGGCAAAAACTGGAGCAGGTGCGCCCCTCTACAATCGGCCAGGCCAGCCGCATGGAGGGAGTTACCCCGGCCGACCTCTCCATCCTCCTGCTATACCTGGAGCGGCCGGAAGTCCTGGATAGGATGCGTAAAAACAGCACTGAAAATGACAGCACTGACACACCGGGTTAGCCTGCCGGCTAACTGGACCCTGGTGAGTTACCAGGCTGGTAATAGGCTATACCGCTCTCACCATCAAAAGTGCCTGAGAATTGCCCCCCAAAAGAGGGCATCTAAAACAAGTTAATATCAAAACCGCTGCCTCTCCATCGCTATGGTCATCAGCTGGGCCAGCTTATTTTCAGGCGGCGTATAAATACTGTCGCGCCTGGCCATGCTCATGGCATCACCGGGGCATGAGGTGGCGCAAACCCCGCAGCCGATACATTTCTCCCGGTCAAGGGCCGGCTCTTCCGGCGAAGATGCCTCCAGGGCTCCAATATGGCAGAGATCAACACAGGCTTCACAACCGGTACATTTTTCCGGGTCGATAGAGGGGATAAAATTACTGGGCTGTATACCCATTATGCCGTGTTCACTGATCGCACGCAGGGGACCGCAGCAGCAGCCGCAGCAGTGGCAGATGTAGGCCGGTTCGTTGATTACGTTGTCACAGGTCAGCACCAGCCCCAGGTTATAGCTGCGCTCAAGGTTTTTAAGGAGGTCATCCACGGAGGCTTTCCGGGCAAATCCGCGCCTGAGCAGCCAATCAGCAGGCCGGCCCAGCGAGGTGCAGATATCTTCCATCGGGAAACGGCAGGTATAGCCCGTATGGCTGGCCTTATGACGGCAGGCACAAACTGAAAGGCCCCCTCCTCTTGATTCCCGGATTACCGCTTCCGCTTTCTCGTAGTCTAATACTTCGGTTTGAATCAATTCAGGTATATAATGTTCATAAACCAGGGCCCGAAACATTTTAGGTTCGGTTCCAAATATTTCTTCGACCACATTCCGGTCCTGGAAATATTGCTCGTACAAGGCTGACAACTCCCTGACATTGGCCCCGTCTGTCCTCATCAGGCTGTACTCGAAAAAACCGACCACCACGGGGGAAAGCATATAATAGGTAGTCCCCTTGCGCGGAATATCTACTACCAGGCCCTTTTTAGCCATGTTTTCCAGGATAGCGAAAAGTTTACTTTCTCCCATCCCGGTCAGTTCCTTGATTTTTTCAAAAGGCCGCGGTTTCAGGGGAAACTTGCTTCCCGTTTCAGCCTCCTCTTCTGTATAGAGCAGTTTCAAAATTTCCATCAAAGTTTCATTAATGACCACCCCTACCGGAAAACGGCCTAACCTGTCGGCCAGGGCCCGGTATGCTTCCTCTTTGCCGCCTGCAAGATGTCCCAATGCCATGCCTCCCTTTTTTTGTCGGTTACAAATTACCGGGATGCCACTGTCCGGGCAGAAAACTGAGCCGCAGCAATTCCTACCTGAGCAATCTATACGGCATATTTTTATTTCAGGCAAGCGAATAAACAGCCCGGCAGCAGTTGAGCAAAACCGTTAATATTAGATTATACTGTTATTATAATTCTCCGCAAAAACGGCACTTCCTCCAGCAGGTTTAGCCCCGGCTTTAAAGTCATAAAAAAGCTGCCCCGGCCAGGTAGGAGTTTTTTTAATTAACGTCGAATATAATATTAAAGAAAGCAAACTTATGTTTAAGGCGGAGGCTCACCCAATGAACGGCTTAAATGAACTTTTGCAGCAATGGAAAGATGACCCCGCTTTCTTGAGCAACGTTACTCGCTGGGAAGTGGTCCCGCCCTCAAAGGGCAGTTATGCCGATTTCCCGCAGCAGCTCGATCCTCAGTTGAAAGAAACACTGGCTAAACGTGGTATTGAGAAGCTATACAGCCACCAGGCCATGGCCGTCAACGCCGCCCTGAATGATAACAGCGTGGTAGTGGTAACCCCTACCGCCTCCGGTAAGACCCTCTGCTATAACCTGCCTGTAGTCAGTGCCTTGATTAAGGATCCCTCCAGCCGCGCTCTCTACCTGTTTCCGACCAAGGCTCTCTCCCAGGACCAGGTGGCCGAGCTCCGTGACCTGACCGGTGGCCTTGACACCAACTTGAACTGCTATACTTATGACGGGGATACTGAACCAGGCCTGCGCCAGGGCATCCGGCGCAGCGGACATATTGTAGTCACCAACCCGGATATGCTCCATTCAGCCATCCTGCCCCACCACACCAAGTGGGTGCAGCTATTTCAAAACCTTAAATATATTGTCATTGACGAAATGCACCAGTACCGTGGAGTTTTCGGAAGCCACGTCGCTAACGTGATGCGCCGCCTGAAGCGAATCTGTGCTTTTTACGGATCTGATCCTAAATTTATACTATCTTCGGCTACCATAGCCAACCCTGGAGAACTGGCCGATCTGCTGACTGAAGAACCGGTGGAAGTAATCACTGAAAACGGCGCGCCCCGGGCTCAGAAGCATTTTATCTTCTATAACCCGCCTCTAGTTAACCCCGAGCTGGGCCTGCGGCGAAGCACGCTCTTAGAAGCACAAAACCTGGCCGGAAACCTGATTAAACGTGATATCCAGACCATTATCTTTACCCGCAGCCGCCTGGGGGTGGAAGTGCTCCTGACCTATCTGCAGCAGGGATTAAAGCTAAAACCCGGCCAGGACAGCACCATTAAGGGCTACCGGGGCGGCTACCTGCCAAAAGAAAGGCGGGCTATCGAGGAAGGGCTCCGCCAGGGAACTGTCAAGGGAGTAATCAGCACCAATGCCCTGGAACTGGGTATAGATATTGGGGCCCTGGATGCCTGCCTGATGACCGGTTACCCGGGCAGTATTGCCAGCACCTGGCAGCAGGCCGGCCGTTCAGGAAGGCGCACCGGTACTTCCCTGGCTGTCTTGATCGCCAACAGCGAACCCCTTAACCAGTATATAGCAGCCAACCCCGATTATTTCTTCGGCCGCACCCCCGAGCGGGCCCTGGCCGATCCCGATAACCTGATAATCCTGACCAACCACATCCGCTGCGCCGCTTTCGAACTACCTTTTGAAGAGAACGAAAATCTCGGCAGGGCTAATATTGGCGAAATCCTGCAGTTTCTGGAAGAAGAAAACGTCCTTTACCTGAGCGGCGGGCGTTATCACTGGATGGAAGACACCTACCCGGCGGAAGAAATCAGCCTGCGCAGCGCCACCAGGGAAAACGTGGTTATTATCGACATTACCGACCCCAAACCACGGGTTATCGGTGAAGTTGACCGCTTCAGCGCCCCGATGCTGGTCCATGAAGAGGCAATTTACATGCACGGAGGGATCCAGTACCAGGTAGAAAAACTCGATTTCGAAGAAAAAAAAGCATACGTGCGCCGGGTTGACGTCAATTATTTCACCGATGCCAACTTATCCGTTGATTTAAAAACGCTGGAAGTGTTTGAGGAAGAGGCTGCTTCCGTGCACAGAGCCTGGGGCGACGTCAGGATTAATGCCCTGGTCTCGATGTTCAAAAAAATTCGTTTCAATACCCATGAGAACCTGGGCGCCGGACCGGTTGATCTCCCGGAAACTGAAATGCACACTACCGCTTTCTGGATTTCTTTCCCCTCGGCCTCACTGGGCGGCATGCCCCTGTCCGCCGTCCAATCCGGCTTGATCGGGCTGGCCCACCTGCTGCCCCAGGTAGCGGCATTTTTCCTGATGGGCGACCCGCGCGACCTGCGGGCAGTAAGCCAGGTTAAGGCCCCGTTTACCGAACTGCCGACCCTCTATCTTTATGATAATTTTCCGGGTGGGGTGGGCTACTCTGCTGAAATTTACCGCAGCTACGAAGATATCTTTATGGCAGCACGCAAAGTAATTACCGACTGCGGGTGTGTTGAAGGCTGCCCCTCTTGCATCGGCCCCGCCTACCAGGGTGGCGAACCCGGCAAACAGCAAGCACTTCAACTTATCGAGGTGATCTTGAAGTGAAACGAAGCCTTGGTTCACGCCTTTCCGCCCTGCGGGGAACCGGGGAATTAAAAACGGGCCGGCAGGTGGCGGAAGAACCGGCAGAAGGAACCCGGGAAGATCTTTTTCCCGGGGAAGGAAAAGAAGAAAAGACCGCTTACGGTCCCTGCTATTTCCGTGAGCAAAAATTCCCCCTCGAGTACAGGCACGGTGAAAGCACCCTGGCCGGCTTCTTAGCGTGCGCAGGCCCGGAGTTGGCCCTGCCTGCCCGGGACAAAAACCTGTGCAATTTCAAACCGGAAAAAGCCATCTTCCTCGATATTGAAACCACCGGCCTTTCAGGAGGAACTGGAACCTGGGCCTTCCTGATCGGCCTGGGTTGGACAGAAAGCAATGAATTTGTGCTGCGCCAGTACTTCCTGCGCCGACCGGCGGAAGAAAGAGCTGTTTTAAACCATTTTAACTCATCCGTTTCGGACTACCAGACCATTATTACTTTTAACGGCAAGCAGTTTGACCTACCGCTGATCAGGACCCGCCAGGTAATGGCCGGGTTCAAACCCATCGAGCCAGAACTGCACTTAGACCTGCTGCAGTGCGCCAGGGTTTTATGGAAAAAAAGGCTGGCCTCCCGTTCATTGCGTTCGATTGAAGAGATGCTGCTTGATATAAAGCGCACCGATGATATCCCGGGAGCTGAAATCCCGGAAGTTTATTTTAATTACCTCAGGCGCGGCGAAACAACCCTGCTTAAAAAAGTATTTCATCACAATGCTCTGGACATCCTCTCCATGGCCACCCTGCTGGAAAGAGTTTACCGTACCACCACAGGCCAGCTGGACAAACACCCTGCAGAATCCCTGGCCTTAGGCTCTCTCTGCCTGGAATCGGGGCGCAGCGCTGAGGGAATTGAGTATCTCCGCGAAGCAAGCAGCCACTACCCGGGGCCCCTGGCCGAAGAAGCAGCTTTTAAGTTATCGTTCCATTTCAAGAGACAGGGCCGGTGGAAGGAAGCAATTAAAATCTGGGAAGAGGCGGTAGCAAATAACCCTCCCAGCATCCCCGCCCTGGTAGAACTGGCTAAATACTACGAACACAAAGAAGGCCACTTCCAAACTGCCCTGGATTTAACCGAAAAAGCGCTCATCCTTGCCCGTACGGACCGAAACACTTTTCTGGAAACCCGCAGTGAATTCAGCATTCAAGCCCTCATGCACAGGAGAAACAGGTTAAACAGGCGCCTCGGTTCCTGAGCCAGTCCAGTAACTGGATGAATAGATTAATAACTCCCTGAAAACCTGCATCAGCCCGGCCCGCCCGACCGGTTACCGCTGCAAAACAAAGAGCAGTTCTTCAGCTTCCCTGCTGTCAGCCAAAAGATCCAGGGGTTTACAAGTACCGTCGCTCCAGGCATAGCCGTCAATAATTGCAACCCCGTTTTGATCAACCCAGTCAAGAAAATCACACAGGGTGAAGAGGTGAATGTTCGGGGTTTCATACCACTGGTAAGGCAGGGATGCAGTCACGGGCATCCTGCCCGTCTCTAAAAGTTTATTGAGCACTTCCCGGTAATGGAAGTTCGGGAAGGTAACAAGGCAGGATTTCCCTATGCGCAACATTTCTTCCATGACCACCATGGGCCGGAACAGTACCTGCAGTGTTTTTTCAAGGATTACATAATCGAAAGCACCGTTTTTGAATTCAGGCAGCCCCCGGTCCATATCTTTTTGATACACAGCCACACCGCTGCAGATAGCTTCAGCAGCCTTTTCCGGATCCGCCTCCACGGCCTGACCGGATACATTTTTTTGTTTAACCAGGCGGGCCAACAACTCACCGCTACCGCATCCCAGGTCCAAGACTGAAGACCCGGGTTCCACCAGCTTATAGATAAGGTGGTGATCCCAGCGATTATTTAGTTCCATACCAGTTACACCTTCCTTAAAAACGATTCCACCAGGGGCGTCGTTTTGTTGGTTTCAAGCAAAAAAGCATCGTGGCCGTAATCTGAAGGAATATTGATATATGAAACAGGCTTGTTGTTCGCCAGTATCGCCCTGGCCACTTCCCTGGTGTCCTCTGGAGGATATAACCAATCAGAAGAAAAAGAGATTAGTAATAAATTGGCCTTGATTCGGGAACAAGCTGAAGCCAAATCGCCACCTCCCAGGGTAGAAGCATCATAATAATCCATAGCCCGGGTCAGGTATAAATAACTGTTGGCATCAAAGCGCTGCCCGAAAGAGCGCCCCTGATGTTCGAGATAACTTTCCACCGAAAATTCCTTGTTCAAGCGGTAACCCGGTTCAGTACCATTTTGAAAACGACGACCGAACTTCCCCTCCATTGAACGCTGCGAAAGGTAGGTAATGTGACCAAGCATCCGAGCCAGTTCCAACCCGCACCGCGGCGGACTGTCCCGGTAGTACTGGCCGCCGTGAAAGCAGGGATCATTTAAAATAGCTTCCCTTCCTACCGCATTAAAAGCCAGGCCCTGGGCACCAATTCGCGCTGAAGCAGCCATGATCACAGCCGAGCGAATCCGGTCGGGATAATTAACAGCCCAGGCCAGGGCCTGCTGGCCGCCCAGAGAACCACCGGCTACTGCCAGTAACTTTTCTATTCCCAGGTAATCTTGGAGCCTGGTATGTAGACTGACCCAATCTTCCACTGTGACCACCGGAAAATCAAGACCGTAAGGTTTGCCTGTCCGGGGGTTTATTTCCCAGGGCCCGGTTGTCCCGTAACAACTGCCTAACAGGTTGGCGCATACCACGAAGTAGCGGGAAGTATCGAACGCTTTACCCGGCCCGATCATTTCATCCCACCAACCTGGCCTGTCTTTTCTCCAGGGGCGATTGGCCTTTTCCCATTCGGCATCCCAACCGGCAGCATGTGCATCACCAGACAGGGCATGCAAAATAAAAACGGCATTATCCCTGGTGGTATTCAACTGTCCATAAGTTTCATACTCCACTGTAACCGGGTACAGGTTATCCCCGCACTCCAGGGTAAGGGGGTTGTTTTTATCTGCAAGAATCACCCGCCTGGGCCGTGTCCAACCTACAGAACGGGACGAGTCAGGCCGGTCGTGTGCTGTTTTCTTTTCCAAACAAACATTAAGAGGATCGGTCATTTTACTCACCCCTCTTTACAGCAGAACGTTTCTGGCTGACAGCAATAGCCTGCTTCAAATCGGCAATAATATCGACCGGATTTTCCAGCCCCACCGAAAGGCGGATATAATCTTCTGTAACCCCCGATTCCAGCTGTTGTTCACGGGAAAGTTGCTGGTGGGTAGTTGAAGCGGGATGGATGACCAGGGTCCTGGCGTCGCCTATATTAGCCAGGTGCGATACCAGTTTCAGGGCATCTATAAACAGGGTGCCCGCCTCAATGCCACCCCGGATACCAAAACCAACTACGGCACCCTGCCCCAGTGGCATCACCTTCAATGCATAATCATGATCGGGATGGCTTTTCAGCCCGGGATAATTCACCCATTCTACTGCTGGATGGTCTTCCAGCCACCGGGCCACGGTTAAGGCGTTTTCGCTGTGCCTGGCCATACGCAAAGAGAGCGTCTCCAGCCCCTGGAGAAACAAAAACGCATTAAAAGGCGAAAGGCAACTGCCCAGATCCCTCAACAGCTGGACCCTGGCCTTGACTGTAAAGGTGGAGCCTCCTACACCTTCAGGGCCGGGTCCAAAATTTTCCCAGTAATTTACCCCGTGATAAGAAGGATCAGGCCTACAGAAATCAGCGTATTTACCGTTATCCCATGGAAAATCGCCTTTTTCAACAATCGCTCCTCCGATTGAATTGCCGTGCCCGCCGATAAATTTGGTCAGGGAGTGGACCACCAGGTCAGCTCCATGTTCAAACGGACGAAACAGGTATGGAGTGGTAACGGTATTGTCGATAATCACGGGAATACCATGCTTGTGGGCAATTGAACTGATCTTTTCCAGTCGGGCAATCCTGTTCCTCGGATTGCCTATCGACTCCAGGAAGACTGCCTTTGTATTTTCATCAATTACAGCTTCAAGATTGCCTGCATTATTCTGATCAAAGAACCTGGTTTCAATTCCAAACCTGGGCAAAGTGGAAGAAAACAGGTTATAGGTTCCCCCGTAAAGGTGGCTGCTGGAAGCAATGTTTTGACCGGCCCGGGCAAGGTTCATTACGGCCATAGTTTCTGCGGCCTGCCCTGAAGCCAGGGCTAAAGCGCTGCTACCACCTTCCAGCCTGGCAAGTCTTTCTTCCAGCACCCCTACCGTGGGGTTCATAATTCGGGAGTAAATGTGCCCTTGTTCTTTAAGTCCAAATAAATTTGCCGCATGTTCCACTGAATCGAAAACATAAGAAGTAGTCTGATAAATCGGCACAGCTCGCGCGCCGGTGGCCGGATCAGCTTTCTGTCCGGCATGGATCGCTAAAGTATCAAAATTCAAAGTCATGATTTTTGCCTCCTCATTTTTGTGTTTTTGATTAAAATTGGTTTTAACACAATAGTTAGAGGCGCATTGAAGAAATACCACCCCGGCAGGTGAAACGGTGAGGCGCTGAAGAAATACGCCAGGTAGAAGCAAGGAAACAATCTTTTCCCGTCAGGCTATTTCTGATAGTTCTGATTGATGCTCTATAGCCGCCTGGAAACAAATGCAATCACTCCGATTATGATATAAATGCTATCAGTTTACTTTTATTTAGTGCTGAATATAATACTCCTTCCTTAACAATGTGTCAAGGGCATATTACAACATTTGTGGTTAGTACGTGATAATGACACAGAAGCAGTTGACCCGGCATCTAGCAAGTAAGAAAAAATTAGAAGGTATTACCAGTATGTTATAGGCATTAAGAATCAAAATATCAAAACGATTGTTGTAACAGCATGTTTTCCCGGGGCGGCTCTTCCTTCAGGCCGTTTCGTCCAAATCGGACAACTCTCTCCGGTCCGAAGTACTGCCCAGAACCATCGGCAAAATCAAGCTCAGAGCAATCAAACCGGCAGCCAGGTAGGCGGCGGGAATTACGGTATCGAGGAGCAGGTTAAGGATAAACCCGGCCGAAAAAGCGGTTACGATCATAATTACGGCTGATTTAGCCATATCGACAACACCCATTTCCTTAACCAGGACTGTAAAAGTAGCGGCACAGGGAAAGTACGCTGCCAGGACCACAGCCCCAATTACGAGCTGGCGCGCGCTCAATCCCAGGGGAACCATCATCGCTACAGCAACATCTTTACGCAGAAATCCAATCAACAGGGTTGAAACAGCATCCCCGGGCAAACCAAGCAATCCCTGGACTGCCGGGGCAAAGAGAACCCCCAGGAAGTGTATTATCCCCAGCGTATAAAGGATATTTACAACCAGGATCCCGCCAAGTATATAAGGGGTGGCATGGACCAGGAAGCCCTTGATCCGCATGGCCAGTTTTTTAGCCTGGGCTTTAAAGCTGGGGATGCGGTAAGGCGGTATTTCTATCACCATGGAAGGTGTATACCCGGGCATAACCCGGTCTATGATCAAACCCAGGACCACCCATATAAAAAAGAGAGAAGCAAAAACCACAGCCAAATAATCTAAACCATGCCTTCCCACCAGCCCCACGATCAAGGCAAGCTGGGCCATGCAGGGTATGGCTACCGACATCAAAGTGCAGGCAATAAAGCGCTCTCTGCGGCTTTCCAGGTTACGGGCAGCCAGCGCCGCCGGCACATTGCAGCCAAACCCGAGCACCATCGGAATAATAGAATACCCGTGCAAACCAAGCCTGTGCATGCTACGGTCAACCATAACGGCAAGGCGGGGCAAGTAGCCGGAATCCTCCAAGAAACCAAGCACCATATAAAAGACAGCCAAAAAAGGCAGGACAACACCAAGTTCGACAAATACCCCGGTTGTCAAAACCCCGAGCGACTCCTCAAAGTCAATGGCCCCGTCAACCAGCTGACCTATCAATATATCATGCAAAAACCCCCGGCCGTCAAGCGCTTCACTTAAGTATAAAATCAGGGTTTCATAAAAACCTTCGAAAACATAATCCTCCATAAGCTCATGAATAAATTCACCCACTCCAATAACCAGCTGAAAAGAAATGAAAAGGACTGCAGCAGCTATGGGTAGCCCTGTGGCAGGCCTTAAACTGGCATCCTGCAAGCTTTCCAGCCAGCTGTGGTGCCGGTGCACTACCTCCTGGACTTTGCCCACCAGGTCACCAATATAAGCCCAACGGCCGGGAACATCCAGGGCATCCTGCCTCCTGTTTACAGACCTGGGCAGGGAATCCACCAGCTCTTTTAACCCTTCCCCGCTTACGGCAACAGTCGGCACCACCGGCACTCCCAGCAGTTCTTCCAGCTTTTCAATATCTATTTTCACGCCCCTGTGCCCCGCTTCATCAATCATGTTCAGGGCTACAATCATGGGAACATCTCTTTCCAGCAGCTCCGTAGTTAAAAAAAGGTTGCGCTCCAGGTTGGTGGCATCGACAACATTGATCACGATGTCGGCTTGATCAACCAGGGTGGAAGCAACCTCCTCCACTTTTGAAGTCGGTTCCAGGCTGTAGGTGCCGGGAGCGTCAAGGACTTCAAAGGACTCATTTTCAGTAGTCAGCAAGCCTTTTGTAAACTCCACGGTTGTTCCGGCATAGTTAGAAATCATCACTTTTGAGCCTGTTAACTGGGAAAAAACCACGCTTTTACCGACGTTTGGATTACCGGCCAGGACTATTTTTCTCAAGCTCTTCTACCTCCACCATGATTCGGACTGCTTTTCCATATCCAATTGCCACCTGGTAATTATCCACGTTTATAGTTACCGGCCCCCGGTTAAACACCGAGCTGATCTTTTTGATCTGCTTTCCTTCCCTTAATCCAAGCTGGTTCAATTTCACATTAAGGTTTGTTCCGCCCTGGATCTGTTTAACAATCCCGGTTTGGCCGGGCTTCATATCAACCAGTGATACCTCCATTATTCATCACCTCAATCACTATTCACTTTCTTTCATCCTGCCAGTTTAGTTCTTTTTTTAAGCCCGCATCGATATCCTGTTCCAGCATAAAATCAAGCAGTTTTTCAAATGTTTCGCTGCTTAAGTCATGTTCAATCAAACAGGCATCTTCTTCAGCAGCCCTGGGCGAAACCCCCAAAACCTGGGTCAAAAAACCGTATATTATTTTGTGCCTGTGACGTATTTTTAAAGCATAACGCCTTCCTTCCTCCGTTAGCTCCACTGGTCCGTAGCGATCCTGGGTAATTAAGCCTTTTTCTTTCAGCACTGCCAGGGCCTGGATAACGCTCGGTTTGGCAATATCCAGGCGATCGGCAATATCGGTCACCCGGGCTGTTCTTTTCTCCTGGAGCAGATTGAGGATAACTTCCAGATAATCCTGCAGGGAAGATGTAACCGGTATAGATTGGACCAACAGAACCACCGCCTTAAAAAAAAGTGATTAAGTTAACTCAAGCCAGTACTACGGCGAAAGATTAAGAGTTAAGCGGTACCCTGAGAAGCGGTTCGAGCGTCCCAAAAGCACAGCATAAAGACGATAAAACTGTCTCCGTGGCTTATAAAGCCCTAATTCACGGCACAAGTTTCGCTGTAGTGCTAGTCATATCTAACAACTAGAATATAACATTTACCTGCTGGAGCGTCAAATATAATGCAGGTATACAAAATAGACCTGAATTGGTGTATATTATAGGACAGGTTTAAAACAAACCTGTCCGGAGGTAATAGTTTGCAAGATCACGATTCAAGCAGAAATATCCTTCTTTTTATCCCAATCTACCTGGTCGTTTTCTGCGCTTTTTTTGATACCCATGCCCAGATGCCGGTTCTGGCCCCTTACACCAGGACCATGGGGGCAACACCTTTCTTACTGGGAGTAGTCATCGGTTTCTATTCGCTTTTCAATATCGTTGGAAATTATGTAGGTGGTGCCTTTATAGATAAGAAAGGCTGGCAGCTGCCCCTTTTTGTTGGTCTTGCCGGAGCAGCGTTCAGCCTTTTGCTCTATGCTATAGCCGGAAACGCTTATCAACTGGTAATAATCCGGGCCGGACATGGTCTTATGGGTGGCCTGCTGGTTCCGGCTGCTCTGGCTTCACTAACCGCCGGGAAAAGTATAAGTTCTTTTTTCAACCGCCGCCTGGCCTTCTTTGGAGCGGTCATCGGTCTGGCTGCGGTAACCGGCCCTCTTTTTGCCGGAATCACTGCCAGCCGGATGGGTTTTCAAGCTGTATACTATATGCTGGCCCTGTTTATGGCTTTCGCCCTGCTTGTCGCCCTGCTTCTGCTAAAAAAACGGGAAGTTCCGGGACACAGCACAGTCTCTACGCCCATTTCCATAAAATGGATCATATCCAGGCCCGGGTTACAGGGGGCATTTATCTTCTCCCTTGGGACCATGGGCTCTACAGGAACCCTGGCTTCCTTTTTGCCTGAACGGGCTGAACTGCTGGGCCTTGATCATGCCAGGACCGGTATCCTGTTTGCCACCTTTGCCGTTACAGCCATAATCATTCAGCTGTTGTGGCCGGCTCTTATAAAGCCCCGCTTCAAACAAAATATTACCGGATGCGCCATAGGGCTTGCCTTTTTATGCACAGCATTAATTCTGGCTGCCCTGTCCCCCGGTGCGGCATGGCTTTATGCAAGCATGGTTATATACGGCACCGGTTTCGGATTTTCTTTCCAGGGAATGTTAGGCATGGTCATGGAAAACTCCGATCCGGCCTGGAGAGGGCGGGCTATCGGTATTTTTTTCGCTGCTTACTCCCTCGGAGTGGCCATTATGCCCCCGATCAGCGGATTGATCTGGCAGCACCTGCCTGCCATTTTCCCCTTTTATACTTCGGCGGCAGCTGCTTTTCTGAGCCTCATTGTGGGAAAAGCTGCTTGTTCCAATCTGCCTTTCAATAGCCAGGTGCGCAGGGGCTAGGGTTCAAAAAGCGGCAGGCATTCACCGTATCCTCGTTTTTCCAGCTCCTCTTTCGGTATAAACTCAAGCGCTGCCGAATTAATACAGTAGCGTTTTCCGGTAGGCTTCGGTCCGTCTTCAAAAAGATGGCCCAGGTGGGAATCTGCCTTCCTGCTCCTGACCTCAATTCGATGCATCCCAAAGCTATGGTCGTCTTTTTCCACAATGCTTTCTTCGCTAATCGGCCTTGTAAAGCTGGGCCAACCCGTCCCGGAATCATACTTATCTTTTGAACTAAATAAAGGTTCCCCGGATACTATATCCACATAGATGCCATCTTCTTTATGGTCCCAGTATTTGTTTTCAAAAGGGGGTTCCGTTCCATCTTCCTGGGTGACCCTGAACTGCAGATCCGTCAGGCGATCTCTTAATTCATCCATATCTTCCACCTCCCAGGTTTCTGTGCATTTTCTAGCTGTTTCAAAGCTTTCCGGCTCAGTCTCTACCCGGTTCGGCCCACAACCGGCAATTAATAACAAAACGACCAGTAAAAACAACCCTGCTGTTTTATTCAACCCGGACACCCTTCCCGAATGCAAAGTGACCGGTGATATGACGCGCTTTTTCTTTCGGGTCCGGGTAAGACCAGGCCGAGTTTTCGCTTTTTTCCCCATTAATTTCGATATGATAGTAGTGGGCCAGCCCTTTCCAGGGGCACCTGGTCCTGTAATCACTTTCAACCAGGTGCTCCTGCTTTACATCATCAGGCGGGAAATAATGGTTTCCTTCTACCACTACCGTATTTTCGCTCTCTGCCAAAACCGTATCTTTCCAAATCGCTTTCATCATAACGTTTCAACCTCCCCGGTTTAATAACTGTGGGAATCCACACTAGTATACGCAGGCTGTATGTTTTTATGCTCCTGCACAGGACTGAGTGGTTCAGCGGTTATTTTAACTGATCCTAATTACAAAGTACAGCAGGCAGCAAGCCCTTTACCTGGAGCAATATCATTATATCACAAAACAGTAATTGTACTGATTATTATATATCCTGCATTCTCCCCTGTAACCTGGTAATTAACAGTACGGCTGCTGGGAACGGTTAACCCACCACAGCATTGCCAGGCAAAGCATAATTATGGGGAGCGTAAATAAATGAACGGTAGTGAAAAATCCGGCCCCCCAGCTTTCACTGACAAAACCCCAGGCCACCAGGGGATTGTCACGGAAAGTCTCTTCAATCAAACCGCGCAATAAAGTATAACCCAGGACAAAATTCCAAAACAGGTAACCTGGCTTGATATTACGTCGCCGGGCCAGGTAGTTGTGGAGTAGCAGCAGGGCGATGCCAATCAAAGAACCATATATCTGGGCAGGATGCCTTTCAAAAAAGAACATAGCTGCTTCCCGGCCAAGGATTTCCTGGTTGAAAATATTAGCTATACGCACCAGGGCAATACCAACGGCAATACCCGGAACAGCCAGGTCGGCCAGGGCCCACCAGTTTAATCCCTTTACCCGGCAGTAGAACCAGCTACTCAGTATACCTCCCAGAAGTCCGCCATGGAAGGCAAGCCCGCCATGGTCAATGCGGATAATCAGGTTCGGATTCTCCATAAAGTAAGACCAGTTGGTGGCAACAAAAATTGCCCGGGCCCCAATAACTAGAAAAATAATAACCAGCATGAAAAGACTAAAAAGGATTTCTTCATTGAAACCTTCTTGTAAACCGTTTTTACGCAAGTAGTAAAAACCGGTTAAAATTGAAACCGCAAACATCAAGCCATACCAGCGAACAGCAACCGGTCCTAGTTCAAATATAACCGGGCTGATATCCTCTATATACATAACCACTCTCCTTCTTCAAGGTTTACCTTGGCCACAATCCAATACTTAAGCCACAGGGGACGGTTCCACCGTCACCCCTTCGGCCTTAGAACAATGCCTTAAGGGACGTTCTAACCGTCTCCGCGACGCCGCTTATTATTCAACAGGAGCAATAGACTGAATAATTACAGCCTGTTTCACAATGGATCCGGAAAACTAAAATAAAACCCAGGCGATCATTAATTGAAACCATGAAATTAGTAATATTATCAAACCAGGCCCAGGGCCAGCAAAATTGAGATAATGTACCCTACTATTAAGGCTATGCAAAAAACCGTGCATACATAAAGGACGAGAAAACGGCGTTTAAAAACCGAACTCATAAACACAATCCCGTTAATACTTGTTCCTGTACCGGCTATGATAAATGCTATCCCGGCCGCGACCGCTCCCGTAGCTCCAATTAGCGGGGCAACCATAGCAATCATGGCACAATCACTAGTGTAAACCGGGATCCCGACCAGAGCCCCGATTAAAACATCAAAAGGAGCTCTTTCAGAAAGAACTTGCTTGATCAATTCCTGCGGGGCCATGTTCTGAAGCAGGGCAGAAAGCACGATTACAACACCGACATAAGGGGCAATCCTCCTCAAAAGACCGGTTGTATGCGTCCAGGCTGCCCCGGCTATTGCGGACAGGTCTTTCTGTTCTGATCCCTGCGACGACCCGGCTGAAACGGAGCAGCAGCTGCTATTTCCCTGGGAGCTGCAATCAGAATTTCCAGAAGCCATAGCCAACGAAGACTCTGCTCTCATTTCTTCTCCAACTGCTATGCCACTTTTGAACATACCCCAGCGCCTGCCAGCAGGTTCCAACAGCAACCCGGCAGCCAGGGCTGCAGATGAGGTGATAAACAGGTAAACCAGGGCTAACGGCAGCCCAAAAACACCAATTAAAATCATAAAAGCAGGCATACTCACTACCGGGCTAACCAGGAAAAAGGTTAAAACAGCACCTGTCGGCACCCCGGCCCTGATCAACCCCAGCATCACCGGAAAAGCTCCGCACTCACAAAAAGGAAGTACGGCCCCCAGGCCAACCGCTCTTAAACGTCCCGTCCAGGCACTGCGGCCGGCCAGGTAATACCTTAACTTCTCATCACCGAGCCATTGCCGTGCCGCTTCGGCTAGAAAAACTGCGGCAATAAGCATAGGAATTACCCGCAAAGCCAGCATTCCGGCATTTGTTGCAGTTTCTAAAATAAATTCGGCATTCAAAAGTCCATTAACTGCGGGCATAACGAGTAAATACTTACCTCCCCTCTTACTTTGCTTCTTGAATATGCTCCAAGGCCATTTGAACCAGGCTGGCCACATGTTCATCAGCGAGGCTGTAGAAAACCATTTTGCCTCTTTTTGCAGACTTAACCAGCCTGAGGCTTCTTAAATAGCGTAAGTGGTACGAGACGGCTGCTACAGGCAAATCCAGGGTCAAGGCCAGATCACAAACACAAAGCTCTTCATGCCAGAGGGCATAAACGATTTTAAACCTGGTCTGGTCCCCAAGCGCTTTAAAAATATCTACAACTACCTCGAGGCCTTTAAGCTTGTTTTTAACATAATCCACCTTTACCGGATCGCTGCAAAATATTTCGCAGCGATCCACCTCATCAGTTCTCTCCGCCATTAGCACCAACCTCCAAAATACATTCAAACATTTGTATAAATATTATAACGTACTCCTCAAAAAAAAACATCCCCGGCCCGCCAGACCCTGTTCCCGCTGCTACTTTTATGCTCTCTATCTCCGGCAACAACAGCATCTCGAAATATGCCGCTTAATTCTATATGGCGGCTTCAAACTGAAAAACTTTCATGAGCTCGCGCCATCAAACTACCCTCCAAACAAACGTCTCTTTTATGAACAATAACCTGCCCTTTCGGCAGGTTATTGTTCATTACTACAGCCATCCCTATGGCTGGTTTATAAGCTTAATACAAGCCTATCGATTAATCTTCATTACCATCTTCATCTTCATCGACGTCCTCAGGCACGTTGTCCTGGTAGGTGTTGTCATCAGGATCGCTTTTATCAATACTTGCTTCTCCAAAGCCGATAAAAGCTCCTCCGGTTTCTGCTTCATTAGCAATAAAGTCGTTTTGCTTCAACTCCACTACTGATTCATCGAAAGCAACCACACCACCGCCAAATTCCAACGAAATATTGCCTGTAAATTCATTATCGAGTATCGTTGCAGTCGAATTGGCGACCAGTATTATACCACCGCCTGAGCCCCCCTGGGCATTATTGTCGGAGATTACGTTTCGTTCCAGGGTTATGGTAGATTGCTGAACGAAAAATCCGCCTCCTGAAGCTATGGAAACATTGTTAGACACAGTATTGTCTTCAAAAATCGGTGAAGAGTTGTCTCCCACAACTGCTCCACCGCCCATCCGGCCGGCGGCATTGTCGTCAATGAAATTGTTCACCACCAGCGGCGAAGATTCGCTCAAGACAGCGACTCCTCCCCCATCCTGCTGGACGATGTTATCCACGATATCATTACCGTCAATGGTAGGGGAAGACTCTGTTATATAAATGCCTCCACCACCAAGCAGCACAACATTCCCTGATATAATATTATCCAGGATGTTCGGTTCGGAGTCTTCAAGGACTGCTATCCCGCCGCCGTTTTCTTCGGTATAGTTTTCCATGATCGTGTTATTGATTATTTCCGGTGATGAGCCTTCCGCCAAAGCTATCCCTCCGCCGTTGTTCCTGGCCGAGTTATTGGAAATGTCATTGTTTTCAATGGTCGGTGCTGCATCAAAAAGGGCTATACCACCACCGTACCAAATAGCCCGGTTATTGTTCAGGGTGTTACCGCTGATCAGCGGGTCCGCATAAAATAATGCGATAGCACCACCGCTGGTTGACCTGTTATCATGAACATTATTACCGCTAATATTTGGATTCGATTCAAAGTCAATAAACATACCGCCGCCGTAATTCCTGGCATTATTTTCTCGCAAGATGTTTTCCTCGATTAAAGGATCGGATTTCCAGGTATAAATCCCTGCGCCGTTAAAGGAACTGTTATGTTCTATAGTATTGGCGGCAATCGTTGGACTAGAATTATCCAGAACAGCAATACCGGCACCGGCAGAATTGTCATGTTCAATTTCATTGCCTTCAATAATATTAAGAGTTATTGTCGGTGAACTGTTTCCGCTAATGTAAATCCCGCCGCCAAAATATGAATCCTCTGTATAATCCTCACCCTCATATTCATGAGTAAGGGTGTCCCTGGTCCCGGTACCGCCGGCAATGGTAAAACCTTTTAAAACTGCATTCTCGCTTTCGCCGTTTTGGAAGGTGATCACTGATCCCCTTCTGCGCCCATCGATTACAGTTTCAGCAACAACCTCCGGATCTTCGGGATCGGTGCTCCGCAAAGTAATATCCTTTCCGAGATAATCCAGCTGCTCGTAATAAAGGCCCGGCTGCACAACGATTTCATCACCGTCCTCGGCAGCTTCAATCGCTGCCTGGATACTCCGGTAATCACCGGGAACAGAAATGTAGGGGTTGTGCAGGAACACTACAGCCAGTATTACTATAGCCGCTAATGCTACAACTCCCACGGCAATGCCGATCATTTTCACCCTGGAAGAGTTGCCTTTTGCCTGCTGCTCTATGTTTTCGTTTTGTATATTTTCATTTTGTTCCATTCGTTAATCATTCTCCTTTCGGTTATACATTAAACCTTACTAATCTTGCTCTTCAAATATGTCATCTGGATTATTGTTTGTATAAACATTATCATCCGGGTCTTCCAGATCCAGTTCTGAATCAGTAGAAACCCAGATTGCCCCTCCACCTTCCTCATTTTCAGCTGTATTGTTTTCAAATGCATTCCTGAGCAATACCGGTGTAGAGTTGTAAACAGCAAGTCCTCCACCCAGTCGTTCTGCCAGGTTATCCATAAACATATTATCTTCGATGGTCGGGGAAGAACCTTCCATGTAGAGGCCGGCCCCGGCAAAAGAAGCCAGGTTGTCGGCAATCTCATTACCAACTATCACCAGGGCAGTGCTCAAGCAGTTAACCAGGAACAAACCACCTCCATTGGCAGCCTGGTTGTTGGATATGGTATTGTTCTCTACAACAGGTTCAGAATCTTCGATGTATAACCCGCCGCCTCGCTCGGCAGAATTATCTAGAATCATGTTTCCTTCCAGGGTAGGTGTTGATTGCCCGGCTATAGCCACGCCCCCACCGAGCTGGTCAGCCGAGTTTTCAGAAATGGTGTTATTGATCAACGTGGGTGCAGCGTTGGAGTAAATGACAATTCCGCTGCCGTACTCTGCGCTGTTGCGCTCAATAGTATTGCCTTCGATCAGGGGTGAAGATTCTTCAACATGTAAACCACCGCCCCAGAATCCTGAATTGCCGGTAATCGTGTTTTCCAGGATCGTGGGGGAAGAATCGAAGATTGCGATACCTGCTCCGACCTCAGCAGAATTATCTTCAATAATGTTCTTCGTAACCAGCGGGGAACTTCCACCTGAGATCAGCAGGCCTCCGCCCCGGGTAATGGTAAATCCGCTTAAAACAGCTTCTTCGGTTTCGCCACTTCTAAAAGAAACTACTGCGCCGGCATTGCCCCCATCTATAATGGTTGAGTCCACAATCTCTGTATCATCGGGGTCTGTGCTGCGCAGGGTAATATTTTTACCCCTAAAATCTATGTTCTCCCTGTAGACACCCACATCAACAACAATTTCATCTCCATCATCGGCAGCATCAATAGCTTCCTGAATTGTCGGATACTTATCCGGAACGTTTACATCTCCACTGCCCAGGGCAAATATCGCCGAAATAGCTACGCCGATCACGGCAACAGCAGCTATGCCGATGATAATAAACTTGAAGGGGCCGCCTGCCTGTTTGGGTTTTTTATGCTCAACAGGCTCTGCACCCTTTTGAGGTTCTTTCTCTTTTTCAGGTGCAGTTTTCTCAACCGGCCCCTGGCTTTCTAAAGTTTGCTCCCCACAGTAGGGGCAAAATTCATATTCCTTTTCATCGTAACCCATGCCGCAATTTTTGCAATCTATCATACAATACCCCTCTCAATTTCTGTTGAGCTGACCCGGTTCAGTCATCCCCATATTAAGTCATATTTGCCGGGCCATAGATAAGCTGTTCCAAAACCGGAAATTCGGATGAAACAGCCTGCTAACAATATTAAGACCTCTCATAATTTCAGCATCAGGAGTTATTCTATACCGGCAGCTTTTTTCCTGCTTAAAATCAACCGGATTATATAATTATTTATTAAGGCAAAGATACAACTATAGTACCTTTCTCAGCCTCCGTGCTATCACTTCTTTCCAGGGAATATACATAATGTACCTCTTCAGGTGTTTTTGCGGTCGGATAGGCAAAAACAACGACCCCTTCGGAACCTGGTGGGAAGTTGCTTGATCCAAAGTAAGCTTCAAGTGTCCCTGTATATTTAAATTGTGTAATAATCCTTTCGTGTGCAGTGCCTTCTGCGGTTAGCAGTACCGGTTGCTCACCGTTAAAACTGTGCGGAACTTTTAAAAACCCTTCCTCGATATCATTAATGACCATAAACAAGGCCAGGTAATAAACATCGTCCTGCTGCAGGCTGATCCGGGAGCTTTCAAAGAAGACTCCTCTTTTATTTTCCTTTCCGTTTTCACCCTGCTTATTATCTCCGCCATTATCCTGTGCAAAAAAAGCGCCCACTTTTTCCGGAATATGCTCAGCATGCATATAATCATATATTTCAACAGCTATCTTACCGTCTTCAGAAATATACTTGCCTAACTTTATATCTATTGCCCCTGTTTTATCAGGGTCTTCTTCTGCCGCCGGCTCATATTCTTCAGCCTCGGGCTCATGGAGGGTTTCCTCACCTGGCTCCTTCTCCCCATTTTCTGCACACCCATAAACACAGGTCAACAAAGCCGCCAATACCGGCAACAATAAATACCTCATGATATTCCCTTTCCTGTAAGCCCACCGTTTCTCCAGAAAACAACTAAGCCTCAATTTATTTTCCCTGGAGAGGGCCTTTTTTACCGTGCCTTATATTACCACGTCATTCTTTTGCAAACAAGAATAAACCATTCATTTACTCAAAGTTTAAAATTCAAGGCATAAACCTTTCTTGTCAATAAAAAAAGGGGCTTGCTGTCTCTGAAAGGAAGGAATAAAACCTCCTGTACCCTAAGCGAAGAAGACCATATGCTTTATACTTTTTACCGTGTTTTAAAGGGTAGAGATCCAAATTATCACCGGCCTGGCTGGTCCCTCCCGGTAAGTAAAAACAATCTCCGATCCTTCTTCGATTCCTTCGACATCCACTCCCTCACCAAGTGTAAAGGCCTGCGCATATTCTATTTCCACTGAATGACTGTCAATCTGGCCGATAAACTGACCCGGCATAATCGCACCTTCCGGAGGACTGTCTACCTCTTCTATATAATCAAGGAGTGGGCGATCTGCGCTCTCAGTGTATGTAAAAGCCACTTTTGCGCCATCAGCAATGTTTTCTACACTAACCCCTTCGGCAAGGGCAAATGCACGGCTCCTGGCCACCTCAATGGACTGGCTGTCAATCTGGCCGACAAACACCCCTTCGCCTTCAATTTTCTCACGCTCTTCTGCTTCTTCGTGATCAGGTTCCTCAATAACTTCGGCCGAAGTCAAAACAGGCCTGTGCTCACCTTCTTTGTAAGTAAAAGCAATTATGGAACCATCTATCAAGCCTTCGACCACTTCTTCCCGGTCAATTGCAAAAGCCCTGTATTTGCCGTTAACCTCTATTTCTACAGAACGGCTATCAATCCGCCCCACGTACATACCTTCTTCTTGAAACACTTCTTCCACCGGTTCATCGATTACCTCAATTGCCTGCAGTAAAGGACGTGTTTCCTGCTCCACGTAGGTTATGGCCACCGTAGAACCGCTTTTAATATCAGAAACCTCCATCCCTTCGGCAAGGCCAAAAGCTTTTGCGCTGCCGTCCACCTCAATCTCTACAGACTGGCTATCAATCTGGCCCACATATTCGCCTTCAGCCTGGATGGAAATCTTTTGTTCGTCCTCCACCCCGGTATCAATATCATCAGTTTCTGGTTGGCATCCCCCGGCCGTAAGACCGGCCACCATGATTATTGTCAATACCGCAAGGAAAAAACCCTTTTTTTTGTCCACAACCCTCACCCCTTCTTTATGTTCTACCTGAATGACCACCGGGCACTGGAACAGGTTCCAGGAATCAGAATTAAACTATATTTCTTTGCACAAGCATGCCATCTTCGTTTAAAATAAATATAAAGCATAATATAAATTTATGCTACACCCGTTTTTTCAAATGAAGGGGATTCATAGAAAGATGGAAGAAAGCATAAAAGTGGGAGCAAGTTCTTGCCTGCTCGGCAACCGGGTCCGGTACAATGGCGGCCACAAACGTGATCCTTATATCACCGGTGTACTGGCCAATTTTTTTCAATTCGTCCCCGTTTGCCCTGAGGTTGAATGCGGCCTTCCCGTCCCCCGCGAAAC
Organism: uncultured Syntrophomonadaceae bacterium; assembly: GCA_964458455.1. Lineage (GTDB taxonomy): Bacteria > Bacillota > Dethiobacteria > DTU022 > DTU022 > B1SED10-74M. The sequence continues at coordinate 23,994 of CAYWIY010000017.1, forward strand.
CATGCACCTGGCAGGCGATATCGAAAGCCCCCGCCTTGTCACTACCAAAAGCAATGTCGATTACACTGCCAGGATGCAGGATTATTGTGAAGAAAAAGTAGGCGAACTGGAAAAAGAAAAGCTCAGCGCTTTCATTTTTAAAAAAGACTCTCCCAGTTCCGGCTTGCACCGGGTTAAGGTTTTTGGCAGTTCAGGGCAGGCACAAAAAAAGGGGCGGGGACTATTTGCAGCTGCCTTAGTAAAAAGGTTTCCTCTTCTACCTGTGGAAGAAGAAGGCCGCCTCCATGATGCCAAACTACGAGAAAATTTTATTGAACGAGTCTACTGTTACCACCGCTGGCAGACCTTTTTGGAAAACGAACCGGACCATAAGAAGTTGATCCAGTTTCATACCCGGCATAAGCTGCAGGTGATGGCTCACAGCCCCAAGCACCTTTCAAAAATGGGCAAACTGGTCGCAGCCGGTAAAACCATGCCCCGGCAGCAATTGTTGGAACAATACCAGGCTTTATTAATGGAAGCGATGGCTTTAAAGGCTACCATTAAAAAAAATGTCAATGTGCTCTACCATATCATGGGCCATTTCAAAACCTATCTTAGCAAAGACGAAAAAGCAGAGCTCCTGGAAATCATAGAAAGGTACTCCTGCTCATTGGTTCCTCTGGTAGTGCCTTTGACATTGGTCAACCACTACGTGCGCAAATACGAAGTATCATACCTGCAGGACCAGGTTTATTTAGAACCCCACCCGGCTGAATTGATGCTTCGCAACCATGTTTAGATAAGGCCGGGGACTCTCAGGACCTGGTGTGGCATGAAAGAGGAGCAGCAAGCACTGACGTGCATAAACATTGATTTTATGATATTATTCTGATTAGTTATATGCATTATTATTTAAGGAGCATCACTATGGGAAGTGAAGCAAGAATTCAACAAAATTATTTGTTGTCCGTGAACGATTTTAAAAAAATGATCCTGGGTGCCAGTTATTTCTTCGAAAAAGAAAAAGACAAAATTGACGCCCTCAATGTTTTTCCAGTTCCCGATGGTGATACGGGAACAAATATGAGCATGACCCTTGGCGCTGCCGTAAAGGGATCTATGTCCTATAAAGGGGAATCTATAGGGGAGTTGTCTGAGATTGTCGCTTCGCATGCCTTGATGGGTGCCCGCGGCAATTCGGGTGTCATCTTATCCCAGATCCTGCGGGGTATCGCCCACGGCCTCCAGAAAAAAGACAGCATCTCACCGGGCGAATTCAGCAAAGCCTTCCAGTACGCTGTGGTTTATGCTTACAAAGCAGTATCTACTCCTGTAGAAGGAACTATCCTGACTGTAGCCAGGGAAATGGCCCGCGGAATCAGGAATGCCGTTCGCCAGGGTGAAAATGTGCACAAGAGCATGGAAGAAGCGGTGAAAAGCGGCAAGGCGGCCCTGGAAAAAACCACGGAAATGCTTCCGGCCCTTAAAGAAGCCGGTGTTGTCGATGCCGGGGGGCTCGGTCTGCTGGTTTTTCTCGAAGGGTGCCTGTATGCCATGCAGCAGTCCCTAAACGATCTGCTTTATAAAAACGAAAAAAGTCCCCCCGGGGATAGTGCAGCTGGCGACAGCAGTTCTACCGAACAAAACCTGGCTCATCTCACTCCCGATACACCTTACCTCCTCTACCCTTATTGCACCGAAGCAATTGTCAAATCAGAATGCGGCGATTTTTCAGGCCTTGAAGATGAACTTTCCACATATGGAGATTCACTGGTTGTCGCCACAGACAAAAGTATAGCCAAAATACACATCCATACAGCATCACCCGGGGTAATCCTGCAAACAGCCCTTAATTATGGAACACTGCATAATATAAAGATTGAAAATATGGAAGATCAACTGGAAGATCAGCAAAGCGAACCGCACTTAACAACCACAACGGTGGAAACACCACTAATCCTTCCCAATACCGGGCGCAATGAACAGGGTGAAGCCGGTGTAATTTCGGTTTCTTTTGGAGAAGGATTCCGGGAAATTTTTCTTAGCCTGGGTGCAGATGAAATTGTTTTTGGCGGACAAACCATGAATCCCAAGGTGGAAGATCTTTTAAGCGCCGTCCGGAAACTACCCCAGGAAGCAGCAATTATATTGCCGAATAACAAAAATATAATTATGGTTGCCGAACAGGTCAAGGCCCTGGCAGATAAACATGTTGAGGTAATAGAGACGAGTTCTCTACCCGAAGGCCTGGCAGCCCTGCTTTCATATAACCTCCACCAGCCTGTTGAAGAGAATGTGCAGGCCATGGTGGAAAGCATGAGCAGGGTAAAAACAGGGCTGGTTACCTACGCTACCAGGGACACCACCTTCATGGAAGTGGAAATTAAAACCGGTCAGTACCTGGGGCTCTCTGGAGATGAAATAGTATCTGCCGGAGAAGGATTGAACCAGGTCGCCCTGGATCTGGCGGATGAAATAATTGCCGAGGACAACGATATCCTAACCATTTTTTACGGGCATGATATCGCCCGTTCGGAAGCATCACTGCTGGCTAACGCAGTAGCAGAAAAAAAACCGGACCTTGAAGTTGAACTGCAGTACGGCGGCCAACCCATATACTACTACATATTCTCCGTGGAATAGCCTCTGCCTTCAACCAAGCAATCAGGGCAGCGGCCGTAAACCTCCAGGGTGTGTTCTTCAATCTTGAAACGGGTTATACCTTCAATCTCTTCAGATATCGATTTAAAATTACAGCTGCCAAACTCCGCTATTTCTCCGCATCCCTTGCAGACCAGGTGATGGTGATGGTCACCGGGCCGCTTTAGTTCATAGCGGACCTGGTTGTTTATTAAAACCAGTTCCCGCATAAGCCCGGCCTTTAGTAAGAGCTCAACGGTCCGGTAAACAGTAGCTATGCCGATGCCGGGGTATTTGGAGCGAATCCCATCATAAATCTCCTGTACATTAGGATGCCCTTCTTCCCTGACCAAGTAATTAAGAATTGCCATACGCGGGCCGGTCAACTTGTAACCTTTTTCACGAAGCACATTTTTCGCTTTTTCCAAGAACGAATCACTCATAAATTAACCTCCAATAACCTCCATTTAACTATTTAGCCTGCGTCGCCTGGTATTGCCCGGTCAATTAAGTTTTTCCAGGTAATATTTAACCGCAACAACAAGGGCAAATATAGCAGCTAAGATCAAAACAATTGCCGCACCCGGTGGAACCGGAAAATAATAAGAAACAAAAAGTCCCCCGAAACTCCCGGCCAGTCCAATAGCCAGCGAATAAGCAAACATGCTACGGTAGTTGCTGCTAAGACGGTAGGCTGCAGCTCCTGGAATAACCAGCAATGCCGCCACGAGAACCACTCCGACCAGCTGAATAGAAACCATTACTGTTAAACCAGTAGCCGCGAGGAGGCCCATATATAAAGGACCAACCGGAAGCCCTCCGGCAACAGCCATTTCTTCGTCAAAACATATAGCCAGTAGTTCTTTAAAAAAAGCCATAACAAAGAACATGATCACTGCCAGAGCTGCTGCCATTAATTGTAAGTCCCTGATAGAAACGGCAAGGATATTACCAAAAAGCAGGGAGAACAGTTCAGGATAATAACCTTTAAAAGTGCTGATTAAAGCTATACCCAGGGCCATGCCGGACGCATAAAAAATGCCGATCACAGTATCTTCGCTGATTTTGCCCAGGCGGCTGATGTGGCCGGTGCTCATTGCGGTCCCCACAGCGAAAACACTTCCGGTCAGGACAGGATCGAGCCCTGAGGCCAGGCCAATAGCAATCCCTCCCAGTGCGGTATGAGATATACCTGCCCCCAGGAAAGACAGCCTTTTCAAGACGACGAAAAACGATATGGTCGGGCAGAGAACACCTACAAGGAGAGCTGCAAGCAGGGCCCTTTGCATAAAACTATAAGATAAAATCTCGCTCAATGCCAGCACCTCCCAACACCACCACCGGTAGTCAAAAAATCAAACTGACAGCGGTAGGCTTCATCAAGGTGAGGGCTGCGCAGGACTTCTGCAGGGTGTCCGTGGATATGCATAGTCCGGTTAATACACAGTAATTTGTCTGCCGCAGGGGCTATAGAGACCAGGTCATGTGAAACCAGGATGATGGTCAGGTTATCTTTTTCTTTTAACTCACGCAGTAATTCGACAAAACTCTGCTGGGCCGGAAAGTCAAGACCGCTATTCGGTTCATCCAGCAGAAGAAGGCCCGGCCTTTTGGCAAGGGCCCTGGCCAGCAGGACGCGCTGCTGCTCCCCACCGGATAAGCCCTGAAAAGGAGAGTTATAATAACTTTCCATCCCCACCGCCCCCAGGGCCTGACTAACCTGCTTATTCTTTTCCGGGACCCGGCGGAAAATTGTGCGGGGAGAAAGCAACCCTGTAGCCACCACATCGGCGGCAGATAGGGGAAAGCGCCGTTCAAAAGACTGGCGCTGAGGCATGTAGCCAATCATGGGCCTGACTTCTTTTAAATGATTTCCTCTTTTATCTAAAACAGTCAAAGTGCCCTTTTGAACGGGCACCAACCCGAGCAAAGCCCGCAGCAGGGTTGTTTTGCCAGCGCCGTTTGGCCCGATCACCCCGGTTAGTTCACCGGTTGCAGCAGAAAACGTTATGTCTTCAAGGACCGTCTTTCCACCCAGGTTAATAGTTAATTGATCTGTTTTGATTACTTCCTGCACGGCTATTTCTCGCCTCACTTTGGTTGCGCCTTCATTCCAGTGCTTCTTTGAACACAGAAAGGTTAAAACGCATCATGTCCAGGTATGACTCCCGCCCTGGGATTTCTTCTCCTCCCAGGGGATCAATCACCATGACTTCCGTCCCGCTTTCCTCGGCAATTCTTTCGGCCAATTCGGGCGAAAACTGGGGTTCTGTAAAAATAGCGCCAATTTCTTTTTCCTTGATCAATTCCACAAGATCGGCAATCCAGCCGGCCGACGGTTCCTGCCCCGGAAACCGGGCAATTACGGCCACTTCTTCCAGCCCGTACCGCTCGGCAAAATACTGCCAGGCAGAATGAAAAGCAATAAAGCTGTGCCTGGAAAAACCGGCCGTGGCTGCTTCAATTTCTTCATGCAGCACGGTTAGTTCACTTTGGTACTCTTCATGCCTGCGGGTAAGGTAATCTTCATCTTCAGGGGCCAGCTCCACCAGTTTATTAAAGATTGCGGGAACAATTGCATCCCGTACAATTAATGGATCCAGCCAGAAGTGAGGGTCTTCAGGGCCGTGATCGTGATCACAATCGCCGTGTTCGTGGTGATCATGATCATCATGGTTTTCCTCCCAACCGTTATGAAGATCATGGCCATCCCTCTCAGGCCCGTTATCTTCAACTTCAAGATAACGTGTAGCCTCAATTATTTCCACCTGTTCAGACATGTTGATAACCGCCAGTTCCGGGCCGGCTGCTTCAGTCATGTTTACGGCCCAGTTATCCAGGTCGGCCCCCACGTATAAAAACACATCCGCACGCTCCACCATTCGGGCCTGTTCAACCGTTGGCTCATATGTATGGGGACTGGCTCCGGCAGGTAAAAGGTGAGATACCTCCACCTTGTCACCGCCTACCTGGTCGGCTATATCGGCCAGGGGATATATGGTAGTTACAATTTTTAGGACCGCTTCTTCCTCTTCGACCGCGGCTTCTTCGGGAGCGCAACCTGCTCCCAGTAATATCACCAGCAATGCAGCTGCAAATAAAAAAACTTTATAAAATCGTTTCACTATCTGTCCACTCCCCTTATCACCAGTTTGCACCGGCTGATTCTTTTCCCTGCTTATTTTAACTAAGGAAGAACTCAATCCCTTTTCAAATGATCGCCCGGCCCCTTGAACCGGGGCGCATCTATTTGAGAACAATTATCAATTATTCATATCAGGATTATAACATATTTTGCCGGACATGAAAGCGGTGTTTACTTATTCAGGCTGCTAAGATATGATTTGATAATAATAACATTGTTAGTTTCTGTCTCAGCCGTGCCTTATTTTGGAGAGTCGACATTGCGCCAGAGCGGTTGCAATGGCTGGAAAGATGCCATTATTATTTTATAGCTAACGGAGGTTTCACTTGATGTACCCAAAACCCGATAAAAAACCCTTGAACCCCCACTTTTCTTCTGGCCCCTGCGCCAAGAGGCCCGGATATAACCTTGAAGCGCTCCGCGATGCCCCCCTTGGCCGCTCGCACCGCAGCAGCAGTGGGAAAGCTAAATTGAAAAAGGCGATCGACAAGACAAAAGAAATCCTGGGCCTGCCGGAAGATTATCTCGTGGGAATCGTCCCTGCCTCGGATACGGGAGCATTTGAAATGGCCATGTGGAACCTGCTGGGTGAAAGGCCGGTAGAAGTGGTGCATTTCGAGTCATTTGGTAAAACCTGGGCGGACGATATCAGGTGGCAGTTAAGGTTGGAAAAAACCCGCTACCATGCCGCCGACTATGGACACCTGCCGGACCTGACCGGCATTAATTTTAAGCATGATCTTGTTTTTACCTGGAACGGCACCACCAGCGGGGTTAGGATTCCTGGAGGCGGATTTATACCTGATAACCGCAAAGGCCTGACCCTGTGCGATGCCACCTCCGCCGTGTTTGCCATGGACTTGCCGTGGCAAACACTCGACGCAGCTACTTTTTCCTGGCAAAAAGTGCCCGGCGGTGAAGCAGCTCACGGCATGCTGATCC
>CAYWIY010000018.1:0-30431 GCA_964458455.1 uncultured Syntrophomonadaceae bacterium
AATACAGTTACTTTGTCGATAAGTTTGATGTGATAGCCTGCGTCGGGTGTGGCCGCTGTATCAACCTTTGCCCGGTAAATATCGACATTGTTGAAATTTTGAGGCAGGTGAAGGAGGCGCTATGAAAACCAACGAAAACCCCTACATCCCGTATCATGCGACAGTAGAGGACACCTGGTTTGAAACCGGCGGTGAACGGGCGATCAAAACTTTCAAGGTCGTTTTCGATGACGAAGAGGTGCGCAAGAACTGGAGCCACCAGCCGGGGCAGTGTGCCATGATTGGCGTACTGGGCGTCGGTGAAAGCATGATTTCCATTTCCTGCTCTCCTACCGAAGGAGAATTCCTGCGTTTTTCGGTAATGAGGATGGGTAAAGTAACCCAGGCCCTGCACCAGCTGGAGGCGGGAGACAAGATGACTGTCCGGGGCCCGTACGGCAACAGTTTCCCGCTGGAAGAGTGGGAAGGCAAGCATGTCCTGACCATCGGCGGGGGTATCGGCCAGGCCCCGATGCGCCCGGTAGTGGAATATGTCAAGGCCAACTATGAAAAGTACGGTGGCCTGACTATGATCTACGGCGCCAGGACTTCCGGTGACCTCTGCTTCAAAGAAGAGTTCGAGGATATGGCCCAGGATGATGAGCTTTCATGCCACCTGACCATTGATATCGAGGAAGAGCAGTGGGACCATAATGTTGGATTTGTCCCCCAGGTTTTGATGGACGTGAATCCGTCGCCGGAGAATGCAATTGCTGTAACCTGCGGGCCTCCGATCATGATTCGGTTTGTCCTGGAAAACCTGAAAAAACTCGGGTTTGAAGACGACCAAATATATACCACCCTGGAAAACAGGATGAAATGCGGTGTCGGCAAATGCGGGCGATGTAATGCCGGGAATATGTATGTCTGCAAGGACGGGCCGGTATTTAATTACGCCACCCTGAAGGAGATCCCGGAAGCCTTTGCCTGATCGCTCCTGTTAACCTTAATGCTTAATAATAAAACGAGGGGCAGGCCATCTCAGGCCGCAAGCCCCTCGTTTTTTACGTTTGGTTTTACTTGCCGGGTCCCTTGTTAGAGGTCCTGTGTTGTGCTAAGATTTATAAGTAAACCACTCCGGCCGATTACCGGCCGGTTAATCGGCTAGATTCGACCGGGAGGTTCTGTTTATGGAACAGTACGGGCTGATTACAGAAGCAACGGGTGAAACTGCCACAGTAACCCTGCAGAAGCATTTAGCCTGTGAAAAATGCGGACGCTGCGGGATTTTAAGCGGAGCCGGCAAACGTGATGCGGAGATCGAAGCTTCCAATCCGATCCAGGCTAAAGAAGGGCAGCGGGTGCTCCTGGAAACAGATGACCGCCGGATGCTTTTTGTTTCGTTTATGCTTTACATGGTGCCCCTGGGGGGGCTTATAGCCGGAATTTTTTCCTGGCTTTCTATTTCGGATTACCTGGGTTTTACCGCCAACCAGGAACTTTACGCGGTTGGAACCGGTTTTATTGTAATGTCTGTCATTTTCCTTTTTATCCGCAATTGGGATAAAAGGGCCAAGGATAATCCTAGCTATAGGCCGGTTATCACTGAAGTAATAGAAGACTTTACTGCAGAAGCGGATTGCGAACCGCCTGATCAAAGTTAGGTGCTTTTATCGATACGATACCAGTATGATTTTACCAGGAGGTGTACTATGACAAATAATGTTAATGTAGCTGTTGTTGGGGCAACCGGTATGGTTGGTCAAAAGATGGTCGAGGTTTTGGCCGAGCGAAAATTCCCCTTCGGAAACCTTAAACTGCTTGCTTCTTCCAGGTCTGCCGGACAGGTTTTGCTGGTGGGGGGAAAAGAATACCAGGTGGAAGAAATAAGTCCCACCGCCTTTGATGGCATAGACTTTGCCTTTTTTAGCGCCGGGGGAGAGATCAGCAAGGAATTCGCCCTGGAAGCAGCCAGGAGGGGAGCGGTGGTAATTGACAACAGCAATGCTTTCCGCATGGACGAAGGTGTGCCCCTGGTCGTTCCTGAGGTTAACCCCGCTGCTGCCAACGAGCATAAAGGAATTATTGCCAATCCAAACTGCTCCACAATCCAGATGGTGGTAGCTTTGAAGCCCTTGCAGGATAAGGTGCCCCTGAAACGGATTGTTGCCTCCACTTACCAGGCAGTTTCTGGGGCGGGCAAAGAGGCTGTTGATGAGCTTAAACAACAAAGCCGTGATTTTCTCGAAGGCAAAGAGGTGAAGTCTGAATATATACCGGGCAAGGGTGCCAGCCGCAAGTACCAGCTAGCCTTTAACATGGTCCCTCAGTTGGATGTTTTTGGTGAAGATGGTTACTGCAAGGAAGAAGTTAAAATGGTCAACGAAAGCAGGAAAATCATGGGATTACCGGATCTGGCTGTTACAGCAACCACGGTGCGGGTTCCGGTTATGAACGGGCATTCCATAGCCCTTAACGTAGAATTTGAAAGAAACATTACTGCTGCAGAAGCGCGTGAGGTTCTAGAAAAAGCCCCCGGGATTAAAGTAGTGGACAACCCCGAAAATTTGGAATACCCCATGCCTCTTTATTCAGATGGTGATGATGCCGTTTATGTCGGCCGCATCCGGCCCGATTACTCGGTTAAACACGGGCTCAACCTCTGGGTTGTGGCGGACAATATTCGCAAAGGAGCGGCCACTAATTCAATCCAAATTGCAGAACTATTACTATAACGAGATCTGTTTGACAGAAAGGGGAAAACCAAGCAATGATTGTTGTCATGAATCCTGGTGCTAATGAAGAAGATGTCAACAGGATTACAGAAAAATTGAAACAGATGGGATACGGGGTTCATCTTTCCAGTGGGGAAAGGAGAACTATTATTGGTGTTATCGGCCAGCGCCGTGAAGAGGCAGCCCAGACGCTTGAGGCAATGCCCCAGGTAGAACAGGTTGTTTTTATCACCCGGCCATTTAAGCTGGCAGGCCGGGAGTTTCATCCTGATGATACGGTGATCAAGCTGGGAGATACGGCTGTCGGAGGCACAGAACTGGTGATCATGGCCGGCCCCTGTGCCGTGGAAAGCGAAGGACAGTTGATGGAGGCGGCTGAAGCGGTTAAAAAGGCGGGGGGTCACGTTTTTCGAGGAGGCGCTTTTAAACCCCGCACCTCCCCGTACAGTTTTCAGGGTCTCGAATATGAAGGCCTTAAATACCTGGACAGGGTTCGATCCGAAACCGGGCTTTTAATTGTTACCGAAATTATGGATCAGTTCAGCGTAAATGAGGTTGCTGAGTCCGCCGATATCCTTCAAGTAGGAGCCCGCAACATGCAAAATTATTTCCTGCTTAGAGAGCTGGGAAAAATTCGCAAGCCGGTGCTGTTAAAGAGAGGGCTTTCAGCCACCATCGAGGAATGGTTAATGGCGGCGGAATACATTCTAAGTGGTGGTAATTACGAGGTTATTTTGTGTGAACGAGGGATCCGCACCTTCGAGCCCTACACCAGGAATACCCTTGATTTAAGCGCCGTGCCCCTGGTTAAACAGCTAAGCCACCTGCCGGTGATCGTCGATCCCAGCCATGGCACAGGGCATTCAACACTGGTGCCGGCCATGAGCAAAGCGGCCCTGGCAGCCGGGGCAGATGGTCTGATGATTGAAGTTCACCCCAAGCCGGAAGAGGCGCTTTCAGACGGGCCCCAGTCCTTAAACCCGGATCAGTTCCTGTCATTGATCAAAGATTTAAAAGGAGTGGCTCTAAGTGCCGGCAGGCTTCTCTAACAGTGGCTTTTTCTATGACCGGGCTGCCCTGATTGGGACCGGTTTAATTGGCGGCAGCATCGGCATTACCCTGCGGGAGCGGCGACTGGTCAAAGAAATAATCGGTTATGACCGGGACCCCTCTTCACTGCAGGAAGCCCTCAAAAAAGGTGCTGTCGATTTGACATCCGCTAGCCCTGCCGGTGCTGTCAGGGGGGCAGATTTGGTGATCCTGGCCGTCCCTGTTTCAAACACTTTTGCACTGCTCCAGGAAATACTGCCCTTTGTTAACGAAGAAACGGTAATTACCGATGTGGGCAGTACCAAAAGCGAGATTATGAAAAATACTGAAGGGCTAGTTCCCCCTTCAGTTTATTATATCGGCGGCCATCCCATGGCTGGCTCTGAAGAAAGCGGTATCAGCGGTGCCGACCCGGGACTGCTCGAAAATGCCATCTATGTCCTTACTCCCGGTCCTGCCTGCCCGGAAGCGGTTGTTGAGAAATTAAAACATATGCTTCAGGAAACGGGCGCTCAGCCCCTGCTCCTCGATCCGGATGTCCATGACCGGGTGGTGGCTTCGGTAAGCCACCTGCCGCAGGTAGCGGCGGCGGCGCTGGTACAGAGCGTGGCCGGCACGGAAGATATGGAACTGGTCCGGACCCTGGCTGCAGGTGGCTTCAGGGATAGTACCAGGATCGCCCTGAGCGATCCCGCCCTCTGGCGGGACATCTGCCTCAGCAACCGCCGGGCCCTGCTTAAAAACCTTGCTTTCTTTAAAAGCAGTATCGAGGCGATTGAAAAGCACCTGGCTGAATACGATGCGCAAGCTGTTGAAGAATTTTTTCGGGATGCCCGCGATTACAGGCGCAACATTCCTTACCGCGGCCGTGGCATCCTGCCCGAGCTCTATGAAATCATTGTTTTAATCAGGGATGCCCCCGGTGCTATCGGCCACCTGGCCGGGGTGCTGGGGAATGCGGGTATCAATATCGATGCCATCGAGATCCTGCATGTCCGTGAACTGGCGGGCGGCAGTATCCGTCTCGGATTCAGGGACCATGAACACCGGCAGCAGGCCCTGGAACTGCTAAATGAAAAAGGCTACCCCGCCCACAGCAAATAACAGGAATGAACACACAAAGAGGACGAAATAGCCTTTTTTAAGCCGGATTTGTCTTTAATTCTCGTGGTAGAATTTTTCCTGTTCTTTGGCCAGCTCTGCCAGGGTTTGGGCCTGCAATTCATTTTTCATCGCTTCTTTTACCCGCCCCCATACCGTTCGGGTAACGCATTTATCCCACCTGTCACAGTCTTCATCATCGACACAGGATACGGGAGCGATTGATCCTTCCACGCTTTCAACGATATCGTACAGGGTGATTGTTTCCGGTTTAACAGCCATGTGGTAGCCGCCCCGGCTTCCTTTTTGAGTCCGGACATAGCCCCGGGCCCGCAGAGGGGCCATAATCTGCTCCAGGTACTTAACAGAAATATCCTGCCTGCAGGCGATATCATTGAGCTGGACCGGCTCAGACTCGTAACACATAGCCAGCTCGATCATTGCCCGCGCCGCGTAACGCACTTTAGTTGATAATTGCAGTTTCCTCAACCTCCTGCCAAAGTAATAATAGTTTATCTATTTTAATTATAGCTATACTACAAACATTTTAACCTTATAAATCCAATTTGTCAAAAAAACTATTAGCATATTTATAATTGTGCCTCATTATTTCTATAATACTAAGACTAAATCCTTGTTACTAACAATCAACCTATGTTTGAAAGGGCTTGTAATGCTTACAATAAAACTAAGTTTAAGAAGATAGAAAAATTGAAGGTGGTACCATCTAAATGATACCACCTTCAATTGAAGCTACTTTAAGAGCCAGGCCTGTAGATCTCGGGCAGGCTATTCCCCCTTGTACTTGAAGGAAACGTTCATCTTGACTCTGAAGACGAGGTTACCTTCCTCTATCTTGCAATCCATTTCCTTTACTTCGGCCACCCGTAAATCACGAAGCGATTTAGAGGCGGTGTTCACTGCTACTCTTGCAGCGTCCTCCCAGGATTTTTCACTGGTCCCGACTAACTCGATAACTTTGTAAACGCTTTCCACAGCGCTCCTCCTTTCACTGAATAATCCCTTTTTAAATATTATATATATTATTAATATATATGTCAATATTGCCTCAATTTAGCAAAAATAAATCCACATAAAAAACCAGGCCTGCTGTGCTGGCAGGCCCGGTTTATTTTGCTGGTTCTATTTACTGAAGTTAATTCCGTAATAACTGGTAACTAATCAGCCTGTTGCCTTGATAAATGATAAGCGGCCCCTGTGGATTAGAGGGCTATACTCGAGTAGTTATGTTAACTTTTAAGCATGCAGCAGGGTGTCAAAAGAAGGCTGGATCATTAAGCCTACTGCTCCGGGGCCAATATGGGCCCCGATAGCTGGACCGACCATGCCAACATGAAGATCTTCAACTTGATAATGTTTTTTAAGCTCATCAAGCAGTTTTTGAGCTTTATCTTCTGCCCCTGTATGGACTACGGACAGGTTAACCGGTTGATTAGCGGTAACATTTTTTAAAGCGGCATTGACCAGGCTTGGGATGACCTGGGAGCGCCCGCGCACTTTATCGTAGGGAGCGACCATCCCTTCCGGGTCTGCATAAAGGATAGGTCTGATCTGAAGCAGTGATCCGAGCAGGGAGGCGGCTTTACCGATCCGCCCGTTGCGCTGCAAGAATTCCAGGGTATCTACAGCAAAGACACTGAAGGTCTGGGAAATGGATTTGTTAACTACCGCGTTTAATTCATCAACGCTCATCCCCCTGCGGGCAGCTTCTGCCGCTACCAGGACCGATCGGCCCACACCCTGAGAGGCGGTTTTGGTATCTACTAAAACCACTTGAGGATCGACCATTTTGGAAGCAATTTCGGCCGAATTCAGGGTCCCACTCAACTTGCCTGAAATGTGGGCACTGATAATTACGTCCTCAGCGGACCCGACTTCTTCATAAGTCTGGCGGAATATTTCCGGCGAAGGCTGGGTCGTTTTGGGCAACTGGCTTTCAGAAGTTAATTTGCGGTAGAACTCTTTCGCTGACAGGTCTACACCGTCGGCAAAAGATTCTGAGCCGAAGGTGACAATAAGGGGAATAACCTTGATTCCATATTTTTCGATTTGCTCCTTCGAGAGATCGGCCGTACTATCGGTAACAATTTTAATATTACCCATTTGTGATTCTCCTTTATAGTTTAGTTAACGAGCAGCGTGATTTTGAAGAATAATTATAACTATTAAAGTTTACTTGCCCCTGTTGAATAGTTACGAATAATATAACATATTTATACTGTTTTGTGGAAGAAATTGATTTTTTAATATACCCCCTCTGTATCATATGCCCGGGGTGAAAAGAGGTATGGTGTTATCGTTCAGAGGAAAATGCCGATTTTTTACCCCTGTTTAATGATTGGTGGATCTATGATAGAATACAGAAAAGTGAGTTGAGAGGGGATGTTATTTGTGATCAAGATGGAGGTAAAAACAGTAACGGCCGATCAGGGTGGTAATTTTTTGGTATTGTTGATGGATGATGAAGAGAAAAAAGTTTTACCCATATCAATCGGCCCCCTGGAAGCGCAGGCTATTGCCATTGTTTTACAAGGTGAAACTCCTCCCCGTCCGTTGACTCATGACCTTTTAAAAACTGTCTGTGAGAACCTTGGTGGCGCAATGGAGAAAGTTGTCATTACTGATATTAAAGAGAGTACTTTTTATGCTGAAGTATACTTGAACCAGAACAGCGAAACCCTTGTGATAGATTCCAGGCCAAGTGATGCCATTGCCCTGGCCTTGCGATTTGAGGCGCCGATTTATATGGCTACCAGGCTGGTAGAGTTTACTTATGATTACCAGGATATTATAGCCCGTGATGGCGGCGATGAAGAACTGCACTAAAATCGATTTAGCCCTACCCGGGCACAACGGCCAGGTTGGCATGAATCTGGCGAGATGTTAAGCGGCCGTGCTTCAATGTCTCAGAAAAAAGGGCGTGTTTGCTGCTTAAGCCGGCAAACAGGCCCTCACATTTTGTACATACGGTTATCGGTACCTTCTTCAAAGTTGCCTGCTTTGCTTTGTTTCCAAGCGGCAGTAGAAGCGGTAATGAGCATACTGGAACAAAAAGCTGGTTATTGAAGTATATGCACAGGGGAAAGGAAGAAGTTGAACGTGAAAAAGCTCGTATCCCTGGAAAAAGAAAATATCTACCGCGATTTGTGGCACCTGTCATGGCCGGTCATGATGTTCATGATCTTTCAGACATCTTTGGAACTGGTCGATTTTTTCTGGGTTGGCATGCTTGGAACCGATGCCCTTGCTGCTCTATCCCTTTCCCATAATATCTTTTGGCTGCTCTTTACCCTTTCCCAGTTGATTACGGTTTCTACGCTTTCTCTAACCTCCCGTTACCGGGGAAGCGGCGATATAGAGGGAGTTTGCCTGGTAGCCCGCCATACTTTTTGGATGGCGATACTGGTGTCTGTCCTGGTAATAACCTTTATTTTTACCCTCGGTGACTACGTGCTTTCACTGTACCAGGTGGAACCGGAAGTGCACCGCCAGGCCTTGATTTACCTCCAGGTAGCAGGGGGGAGTTTCCTGTTTCTTTATGCCGGGGTGGGACTGGCTTTTTGCCTGCAGGGAGTAGGCGATTCTTTTACTTCCATGGGAATCCTGGTATTCACCAATATCATCAATATTGTGCTCGATCCTTTCCTGATTTTTGGATGGTTGTTTTTCCCGTCCCTGGGCATACTGGGAGCGGCCCTGGCATCGCTTTTAGCCCGGGCTATAGGTTTTTTCCTGATCCTGTTCGTGGTTTTAACCGGGCGTATTTCACCCAGCGGTTTAAAGGTTCCCGGGCTGTTTAGCATGCGCCTGTCGGGAGATATGTTCAAAAAAATGCTTGTTATTGGCCTGCCGGCCAGCCTGCAGGGCATGACCAGGCCATTAACCGGGGCGATAATGATGTGGGTCGTAGCCCTGTTTGGCACAGAAGCTGTTGCTTCTTTCGGCATCGGCTTGCGCTTGCTCAGTTTTTGTTTCATTCTTATTGCCGGCTTAAATATGGGTACTGCCACCATGGTGGGCCAGAGCCTCGGGGCTCGCCTGAAGGATCTTACTGAAGAGGTGATTGGCAGGGCCATGAAGCTGGCCATGACTATCCAAACTGTCATGGGCTTTATTGCTTTTGCAGCAGCACCGACAATTATGGGCATATTTGCCGACGATCCCCTGGTGATAGAGATGGGTATTTCTTATATCCGGATGATTACGCCGGCCCTGGTGGCCATGGGGCCGCTTCATGTCATTGCTGCTGTCTTTAAAGGAGCTGGAAACACTGTGCCCCATATGCTCAGCGCCCTGGTAGCCAACTGGCTGATCAAGATCCCCCTGGCTATGTTATTTTCCCTGTTTATGAACCTGGAAACAGACGGGGTCTGGATGGCCATTACCCTGTCTATTTTTGCCGAGCTGGGTATTCTGTTTTTATGGTACAGGAAAAGGGACTGGCTTTACCGGGGCATGGCAACCCGGGTAGAGGGGGAGGTAGTGTAGCTGGCAATGAAAGAGGCTGCCTTTAAGGCAGCCTCTTTAAAAAAACCACTTGAGGGTATTTTACTCTTCGATGTAAACATCCTGGAGCATAAACATGCTGGCCGGGGTTACCCAGAAGTTTTTAACGCTGTCGTTTACACCGACTAAGTCCTCGTTGTATACGAGGTAGAGCATCGGTGCTTCGTCGATAAGGATCTCCTGAAGCTCGCTGTATATTTCCAGGCGCGCGTCAGGATCAGGTTCCTGGCGGCCCCTGTCGAGGAGCTCGTCAACTTCTTTGTTGGAGTAGTAAGAACGGTTGCCGGGATCGCCGATGTTGTTGGTATGGAAAAGCGCGTAGACGGCGTAGTCTGCATCCAGGGTTGGGGTGGACCAGCCGAGAATGAACATGTCGTGTTCACCGGCAGCGGTGTTTTCCAGGTAGGCGCCCCACTCGAGAACTTCTATTTCCACTTCGACATTAAGGTCTGCCAGTTCTGACTGGATATATTCGGCGGCCATGATCCGGACGGGGTTGTCGTTGGTCCAGATCGTGGTGGAGAAGCCGTCTTCATATCCTGCATCAGCGAGCAATTCCCGGGCTTTGTCGACATCGTAAGGCAGCCCTTGAATGTCTTCATCATGTCCAAATACACCCGGTGCTATTGGGCCTTCGGCGGGAATGGCAGTGCCTTCGTAAGCTCCTTCAATGATTTCTTCCTTGTTGATAGCCATCGAAATAGCCTGGCGGACGCGGACATCGTCGAAAGGCTCTTTTTCGCAATTGTAGCCAACGTAAGCCATAACTGTGACCGAGGTAATTTCCATGGAAGCGTGAGGCATGTTTTCGACCCGGCTCATGTCGCTGGGTTCAACCGGATCTGCAATATGGGCTACTTCTGTTTCCAGTTCGGAAATACGGGTAAGGCTTTCGGGGACCACTTTAAAAGTGACACTGTCAAGTTTCGCGTTTTCTCCCCAGTAGTTGTCATTGCGGACCAGCTTGATTTGATCGCCAGGAACCCAGCTTTCCAGCTCGAAGAAACCGGTGCCGGCCGGGTTGCTGGAGAGGTATGAACCGGGCTCGTTGCCCGCTTCCATTTCTTCGTAGTCGGCTTCTATCGCAGCCGGGCTGATGATGGCGCCGCCGCTGTGGGCCAGGTGAGCAGGCAGTGGAGCAAAGGGAAACTCAGTTACAAACTGGACTGTGTAGTCATCTACCACTACTACATCTTCGATCATCTCAAATAGGAACAGCCGTGGTGAACCGATGTCCGGATCGAGCAGGCGCTCAAAGGAAGCTTTAACTGCCTCAGCGGTAAAGTCGGTGCCGTCAATAAACTGAACCTCTTCACGCAGGGTAAATTCCCAGGTTAGATCATCGAGTGCTTCCCAGTCGGTGGCCAGCAAAGGCTGCAGCTCGCTGTTTTCATCAAAATAAACCAGCGACTCGTAGATATTGTAGGCCACTTTTGACGACGGGACGTCATTGGACCCATGGGGATCCAGCGATACGGCGTCTGAAAGAGTGGCAATAACCAGGTCTCCTTCTCCTTCGGCTGTTTCTTCAGCTGTGTCGCAGCCGACAAAAAACAGCGGCAGGAGCAGGAGGACAAAAACAAACAGTAACGATTTGTTTTTGAAGCTCATACTTATGTCTTCCCCCTTAGAGAGTATATGTGATTATGCCGGTAAATAACAGTTAGAAACACCTTAAAAAAATTTTTTAAAATGTAAATTATAGACTGTATTTATTCAGCATAATTGCTTATACTATACATATTGTTGTTAGAAAAAACAAGCTATATTTATAAAATGTTTTAGGTTCCATTAAATTATTGTGCAAGCACTATTCTGGTAAGCGTTGAAGGAGCAGATTTACAGCAATGAGCGATCTGGCCCACGGCACAGAGGGAACGCAAGAACAGGCAGTAAAAGGATCTTCCAGCTGGCACCTGATCTATAAGCGGCTTAAAAAGAATAAAACCGCCCTGGTCGGCGGCTACCTGATTTTATTCTTCATAATTGTAGCCATTATCGGCCCCCTTCTTACTGTCCATGATCCGCTCAGGGTCGATTATTCCACCAAGTTGCTTCCTCCCTCCTCCGACTTCTGGCTGGGTACCGATCACAACGGCCGGGACATTTTTACCCGGCTAATCCACGGGATGTCGATTACTCTTTACATCGGCTTCCTTTCTGTTTTCGTGGGGATGGCGATCGGGGTGCCCATGGGAATTCTGTCCGGTTATTACGGTAAACTGCTCGATACGTTTATTATGCGCATTGTCGATGTCCTGCTGGCTTTTCCGGGGATTTTGCTTGCCATTGCGCTGGTCAGTGTGCTGGGGGGCAGTATTAACAATGTCATTATTGCAGTGGGCATATTTTCGATTCCCGGTTTTGCCAGGATTGTCAGGGGAACCACCCTGGCAGTGAGCAAGCTTGAATATATTGAAGCAGTCCGGGCCCTGGGGGCAAGCGACCTGCGTATTATATTTTTACATATCCTGCCGAATATAGTTTCACCGATAATTGTCCAGGCCACGATCAGGATTGCCATTGCCATCCTGATCGCCAGCGGGCTTTCTTTCCTGGGGCTTGGCGCTCAACCGCCGCTTCCAGAATGGGGAGCCATGTTAAGCCAGGGGCGCAGTTACATGTTTGATCATCCCCATGTAGCGCTTTTCCCGGGGCTGGCCATTGTTACGGTAGTTCTGGCTTTTAACCTTTTTGGTGACGGCTTAAGGGATGCTTTTGATCCCAGGACCAGAGTTTAAAAAAAGGAGTGCCGCTTTTTGCTGCAGTTTATTGTTAGAAGGTTTATTCAAACCATCCCCGTCATCCTCGGGGTTACCCTGCTGGTTTTTTCCCTGATTCATTTGATCCCCGGTGATCCGGCCCAGATCATGGCCGGTGAAGCCGCGCCTGAAGCTACGGTTGAAGCGATGCGGGAGAGACTGGGGTTAAACGATCCCCTCCACGTCCAGTACGGCCGTTACATGAGCAACCTGCTTCAGGGTGACCTGGGCCAATCGGTCCGCACCAGCCGTCCGGTTGTGGACGAGATCCAGCCCCGCATTATGATTACTATCCGGCTGGCGATTTACAGTATGATCGTAAGCATAATTCTTGGGCTGGTGGCAGGAGTAGTTTCGGCTGTTCGTCGTTACGGTTTACTTGATGCCACATTAATGCTGGCGGCCTTGTTTGGTTTTTCTATGCCCAATTTCTGGCTGGGTTTGATGCTGATCAAGCTGGTTTCCATTGATCTGGCCCTGCTCCCGCCATCGGGGTGGGGGACCTGGCAGCAGGCTATTTTACCGATTATCACCCTTGGCACCGGCGGGGCGGCCATTATTGCCAGGATGACCCGTTCCAGTATGCTTGACGTGATCAACCAGGACTATATCCGGACGGCCCGGGCCAAAGGCCTGAAGGAAAGGGTGGTCATTTACAAGCACGGCCTGAAAAATGCCCTGATCCCCGTGGTAACGGTAGTGGGGATCGAGATGGGAATGCTGCTTTCAGGCACAGTCTTGGCGGAAACTGTTTTTGCCATCAACGGTATGGGCAGGCTGGCTATTGACGCCATCAGGGCCCGTGACTTTCCCGTGGTCCAGGGGATCGTGCTGATTTTTGCCCTGATCTTTGTGGTTGTGAATTTACTGGTGGATATATCTTACCGTTATCTGAATAAGAGGATTGAATTAAATTAATCGTTTTTAAAGAGGTGTAAAGCTTTGAGTTCGGATGAACCTATCCTGCAAATTAAAGAACTCCAGACCTCGTTTTTTGTTGACGCAGGGGAAGTAAAGGCTGTGGACGGGGTTACGCTCGATGTGCCGAAAGGGGAAACCCTGGGGGTTGTAGGCGAATCAGGGTGCGGTAAGAGCGTCATGGCCCTGTCGATACTGCAGCTGCTGGAGGAACCCGGTAAAATCGTGGGCGGAGAAATACTCTTCAACAATGAAAACCTGCTCCAAAAAAGCGAAAAAGAAATGCGCGATATCAGGGGCAATAATATTTCCATGATATTTCAAGAGCCGATGACTTCATTAAACCCTGTTTATACGATCGGTGAGCAAATCAGCGAGTCTTACCGGGTGCACCAGAACATGGGCAAAAAAGAGGCTTACCAGAAATCCCTGGAAATGCTGCGGCTGGTCGGGATCCCTTCTCCTGAGAAAAGGCTGTACCAGTATCCTTACGAGCTATCCGGTGGTATGCGGCAAAGGGTAATGATTGCCATGGCCCTGGCCTGCCGGCCCGATCTGCTCATTGCCGATGAACCGACCACAGCCCTGGATGTAACCATCCAGGCCCAGATCCTGGAGCTGATTAAGGAGCTGCAGGCCAGGTTGCACATGTCTGTGATTATAATTACCCATGACCTGGGCATTGTTGCCGAAACCTGCGACCGGGTAGCCGTGATGTACTGCGGCAACATTGTGGAACAGGCCGAAGCGGAAGAATTATTTGAAAGGCCAAGGCACCCATATACAGCAGGACTGTTTAATTCCCTGCCCCGGCATGACCAGGAAAAGGAAGAGCTGGAGGCAATCCTGGGTTACGTGCCCAGCCCAATTGAAATGCCGCAGGGCTGCCGCTTTTCTCCACGCTGTTCCTATGCCGAGGATATTTGCCGGCAGCAGAACCCTGAACTTAAACCGCTGGGAAATGGCAGGGCGGTGCGGTGCTGGATTTATTCTGACGGCTGGAAGGGCGCTAAACAGGTGGCCTACTATGGATAGCATGAATAGAATGGAGAATAAAGAACTGTTAAGAGTAGAAGATCTTAAACTATATTTTCCGATCAAGGGCGGTTTCCTGGGCCGGACGGTCAACCATGTCAAGGCTGTCGACGGCATCTCTTTTTCCGTTTTTGAAGGGGAAACGGTAAGCCTGGTCGGTGAATCCGGCTGCGGTAAATCTACAGCCGGCAGGGCCATATTGCGCCTGGAAAAACCCACAGCCGGGGAAGTATTTTTCAACGGTGTTAACATGACTACATTGAACAAAAAAGAGCTAAGAAGCATTCGTAAAGATCTGCAGATCATTTTTCAGGACCCCTTTGCTTCTATAAACCCCCGGCAAACAGTGATCCAGGTTCTAGAAGAAGCGCTGTTGATTCAAAATATAGTGCCCTCCGGGCAGAGGCGGCAGAAGGCCCTGGAGCTACTTGAGACAGTGGGTTTGAAAGAGCATCAGGCCGACCGTTATCCGCATGAATTCAGCGGCGGGCAGCGCCAGAGGATCGGTATCGCCAGGGCTTTATGCTTGGATCCCAGGCTGATCGTCTGTGATGAAGCGGTATCAGCCCTTGATGTATCGATCAGAGCCCAAATTTTAAACCTTTTAAAGAGGCTTCAGGAAAAGTTTCAACTCACATACCTGTTCATATCTCATGACCTGGGCGTGGTCCGCCACATTTCTGACCGGGTTATTGTCATGTACCTGGGGCGGATTATGGAGGTAGCCGATAAAAAGTCACTTTTTGAGCAGGCCCGGCATCCTTATACGAAGGCCCTGTTATCTGCAATGCCGGTACTCAAGCCGAGCCAGAAAAGGGAAAGAATAGTGCTTACAGGTGATGTCCCTTCTTCCATAGACCCACCCGAGGGATGCCGTTTCCATACCCGCTGCCCTTACGTGCAAGACCGTTGCAAGACAGAGATGCCAGAGTTGAGGTCATCAGGAGATATGAAAGGAGGGCACCAGGCAGCCTGTCATTTCTTTGAGGATCTTAATGCTGAAACTGCTGGTTAGGTAAGTTTGCTTTAACACTTTTAAAGTTTTACAATAAAGATGAGGAGGTTAATTATATGACAGAAGAAGAACAGGGCAAGTTAACAGATCGCGCGCTCCGAAAATTGATCAAACTGGAAAGCTACATCAGTGTCATGCCCGAAGGCCAGGAAAAGGATCGCCTTACCAGGGCTTACCTGGAACTGGTAGAAGCTCTGGATTTACCTCCAGAATATGGAGAAAGTATACGCAGGGGAAGAATTTAGAGTAATTACCCGCTATTAAAATCACGGGTTTCTATAAAGTAAAACAGCACCTGGCAGGGTTTCTATAACCCTGTTTTTTTGTATGTTTTTTATAATCACGCCATAAATGATTTATACTTTCATGCAGGGGATTTGCCTGTTTACCTTGAAATAACTTTTGCAGTCCGGTAAACGGAGGTTTACATAGAAGTGGAAAGCAAAAAACATAACAATCATTACCTGCAAAGTGAAACGTCGGTATTTCAGGATAGCGGAGAAAATACTGAAGTGGCAGGAAGCAAATTAAAAAGAAAAGAGCACTACCCTGGGATACTGGAAGAAGGCCTTATTTACAGCTGTGCGGGTCCCAGAATTGATCCTGAAGAAACATGACCGGTTACACATTAAACCAAAATTGATGAGGTGAAGATGATGGATAGCAAAAAGGACCTGATAGAACAATACAAAGCGCAGCGCCAGCAGTCGGCACAATGGCATCAGCGGGCCCGGAAAGTATTCACTTCGGAAGGCGCTACTCATTTCGCCCGCATTTTTGACCCCTACCGGCCGTACGTTACCCATGCTGACGGGGTCAAAAAATGGGATCTGGACGGTAATGAGTATATCGATTATGTTCTCGGACATGGGGCCTTGCTTTTGGGTCATAACCATCAAGATGTGGTAAGTGCTGTACAGGAACAGATTGCCAGGGGAGTCCTTTATGGAGAAAATCATACTCTTGAAGTGGAATGGGCGGAATTGGTCCAGGAAATGATGCCAGGTGCTGAAAGGGTGCTCTTTTTTCCATGCGGCAATGAGGCCAATATGATGGCTGTGCGGCTGGCCCGGGTTTATACCGGTCGAAGCAGGGTCCTGCGTTTTGAGAAACATTATCATGGCTGGTCGGACGAACTGGCCTCCCCTGCAGAATCAGGAGTCAATCATGACCAGGTAACTATAATTCCGCAAAACGATCTTGACAGGCTTGAGAAGGAACTTTCCAGTGAAAAGTACGCTGTACTTTTTACCGAGGCAGGCGGTGCATTCCTGGGCGGTAAAACCCCGATAGATCCAGACTTTGTAAGGCAGATCCCTGAAATGGCCAAAAAGTACGGGACAGTGTGGGTCCTTGATGAAGTTGTAACCGGCTTCAGGGTGGCTCCCGGGGGTTGGCAGTCAATTATAGGAGTCGAACCCGACCTGACGTCCCTGGGCAAATGTATAGGTGGAGGATTAAGCGCCGGCGCCTTAGTGGGCAAGTCCGATATTTTTGAACCAATGAGGCCGGGCGGTGTTCCCGGCCGCCAGGTAATGCATGGTGGAACCTGGAACGCCAACGCCCTGACAGCTGCAGCGGGTGTTGCAGCTTGTAAGTTGTTAAGAACAGGAGAACCCCAACAAAAAGCGGAGAGAGCCGCTGCACACCTGCGCCGGGAAGGTAATAAGATTCTTAAAGAAAAGGGTATAAGCGGTGCTTTTTACGGAAAATCTTCTATTAATTATTTATACCTTGGACCTGTTGATTTTGAGCCTGCAGATGATACCCTGCCTCCAGTTACCAATCCGGCCAGGCTAACTGATCCGGCCATGCTTCCAGTTTTTAACCGTCTCCTGCTACACTTAATCCAGCGAGGCGTTTCCAACTTGATGGGTTCGATTTTTATTTTTTCTCTTTACCATACCGAAGATGTGGTTGATCAAACCCTTTATGCATTAGACGAATCCCTGCAGGCTATGCTTGATGAGGGATCGCTTAAAACCGGCGGTTGAATCATAACACTGTCCAGGTCGCCCTCGGAATTTTACTGTGCCGAAGCGTAGCATGTGTTTCAGTTTCATCAAGTTCGACTAATTCACTCAAGGAAGGTATTGAGATCTGCCTGATGTCGATCAGGCAGGGCAAATTAAGCTTAGTTAACTATTCCCTTTGAATTGAAATTGTGGGTTGTAAAATCAATAATTATATAATAAAGTATTTACAAGGAATTCTGAAAAGTATGACGAAGTATTAACTTTAGCGTTAATATATTTATTAATAATGGCCCTGGAAGATGAAATCAGAATATGCGGCTAAGTTAAGAGTATCAAAGTTTAAGACTAAGAATACTCCTGGATTGGATGCAGCTGCGAATTGGAAAGTTCACTTTATCCGTGGTTTTTTTAAAAGAGGAGTGAAGCTATTGATCAATATTGGGATGTATATTAACGCAATCATATTTATTGGTATAGTTTTATTTGCCTTTGTTGGGATCTACCTTCTTTTTGTCAGGAATTTTTTTAAGGATTAGTAGCTAGCTTGTTTTAGACCAACTTAAGAGTTTCTAATAAAGGATCAGGTTGTTTCTGCTCAGTGTTCTTCCATGTAGCGAATGGGGTTTACCGGTGAACCTTTGTAATGCACCTCATAATGGAGGTGAGTTCCCGTGGTGCGCCCGGAAGCACCCATAGAGCCGATGGTTTGCCCCTTTTCTATCTTGTCTCCTTTTCTAACTGCAAAGCTGGCCAGGTGAGCGTAGTAGGTTTCATAACCATGTCCATGATCAATTATTAAAAGGTTGCCCAGGCTGCCCCGGTAACCTGAAAAAGCCACTTTCCCGCTGGCAGCAGCCCTAATTTGGGAGCCATGGGAACCGGCAATATCAACGCCGGTATGAAACTGATAGCCACCTGTGTAAGGAACTTTCCTGGTTCCGAATCCTGAAGTAATTCGTCCCCGGGCCGGCCATAGTGAGGGCTTAGCCTCCATTTGGTCAACCTTAGCTTCGATCTTGCCGATATAGGTTTCAACTTCATCTAAAGTATCGAGCTGTTCGGGAATGGTATCGTGCAGTGTTACAATATTTTCAATGGCCCGGTCGAGGACCATACCTGATGTAGAGGAGCCTGTATAATGGTGATTGAAGGTTGCAAAACTCGTTCCAGTTTGCTCAGAAATGCTGTTGTAGGCATAAGGAGCAGGGTTGCCGAATGAATTAGAAGCCAGGGACTCGAAATAAGGGCTTGTTGGTTTGGATGAATTGTACTCTTTACGGGTTTCTTCAACCCGGGCTTGAAGGCTTTCCACATCTTCAAGGATTTCCACGTCATCAATTTTTTCTGTAACATCTTTAATTAACATATCCAGCTCGTCAACCTGGTTCATCGCCTGCTTGGTTTCAACAGCAAGGGTGTCTATTTCTTCTTGCTGGGCCCGGTTTATCTGCCTTAGTTCTTCAACTTGCCCTGCTTCAGCAGAAACTTTAAGGTAAGAGTACCCCAGGATGCCTACAGCGGCAATAATGATAGCTAAAAAAAGTACAAACAGCTGGATCTTAAAAAGGGGAAGCCGCAGGCTGAAAGTAGCTTCCTCAGAATGGGGTATAACCATGATTGTAAAACAGCGCTTTTGTCTCTCAGGTGTCATGATATCAGATTATCCTTGCTGAAATAGCCATTTTCACGCATGACGGGAAATACGTTTCCTCTAATTGTAAGGGTTTATTGTTACAGGAATATTACAAAGCCGTGATGCCTGTTTCATGTTTTTATATTGGATACGGGAATAAATATGTCGGCAGAGTGCTATATTATATGTTATTTTAGAAGCAGTAAAAGATTTAGAGGGGAAATAATGGCAAAATCCGGTGAAAAAGCGGTAAAAGAGTTTTTAGAAAGCAAAGGGCTAGAGGCGGTAAAAATTCCCGAAGGTGAAACCAAAACTGTTGACTTTGAAGTTTACTCCGGTTTTAGTTTGACCTGTTACCTTGAAGAAAAGACAATCGAACTTGCCCCTATGGCCTGGAAAAATAATGATTCCATTTACAACTCGATTGCCAAACATATGTATGAAGCCATCAAACAGTTTAAAAGTGTAAACCCGGGCCATTTAGTGCCCAATGTTTTGTCTTTAACCAATATGGATCCAGCTCACAGTGTAAATGATTTATTTACTACATTAACCGGCCACTTCATTACTCCAACCGGTAAAATGCGCCGTATTCAGAACATGAAACGCCTGGGAAATGATCTATTCCTGATTGATTTATATCTCTGGTTTGATAATGATGAATTAACCGGGCACATCTATGACGAGAATGCCAGTTTCCTTGTATTAGACCTCGTTAAAGATTTAAAGCTTGATGAGCATTAGTCTGCCAGTTAATTAGAAAGCAGTCCATTTAAGGGTTAAATACCTTCCTTTTGCCCAACAATTTCCAGCGATTTGACATTTTCACAGGCATCGTCTATTATGGATATGACTATCTTGTCTATAGAAATACTAACAAAGGAGTGTTTAAGTATGGAACGTTTAAAAGGAAAAGTAGCCATAATTACCGGTGCTGCATCCGGGCAGGGTGCTGAAGAAACAAGGCTTTTTGCAAAGGAAGGAGCAAAGGTAGTAGCTACCGATATCCAGGAAGATAAGGTGAAAAAGGTAGTAGAAGAGGTTAAGCAAGATGGTGGTGAGGCGATCTCTATAAAGCACAATGTTTCATCAGAGCAGGAGTGGAAGGAAGTTATTAAAAAAACAGTGGAAACATACGGTTCTCTTGATATCTTGATCAATAATGCCGGTGTTTTTTCACCTGGCAAGGCTGAGGAAACAAAACTGGATGATTGGAACAAGATTATGGATATTAATGCTACCGGGGTATTTTTGGGGATTAAGTATGCTATTCCGGAAATGCGCAAAGCTGGTGGAGGATCTATAGTGAATATATCTTCTGTATCCGGTATACTGGGATTCGGTGCGGCTGCCTATAATGCTTCTAAGGGCGCTATTAGAACCTTGACCAAGAACGTAGCTGCAGATTATGCCAAGGAGAACATCAGGGTTAATTCCATTCATCCGGGAGTGGTGGTTAGCCCGATGACCAACAATTTGCTGGATGTTCCTGAATCACGGAAAAACCTTGAAGATATGACTCCACTTCCCCGGCTGGGCGAACCTATAGACATAGCTTATGGCGCCCTGTACATGGCCTCTGATGAAGCCTCTTTCATGACAGGTTCAGAACTCGTCATCGATGGAGGAGTTGTTGCCTGCAAAGGCTGCTAAAACTTTTTATCTTTAAGCCTGAGCTTGGTTAAGATACCAGGATGAGTGGATTGATTGTATCACCTGTATGAGCTCAGGCTTAAAGCATGTACAAGTATTTGTTAAATCATCACAGCTTTGCATAATAGGAAAAGTTAAAAAACCCCCATAAAATAAATGGTGCGGGCGAGAGGATTTGAACCTCCAAGGGATGACTCCCACTGGATCCTAAGTCCAGCGCGTCTGCCAGTTCCGCCACGCCCGCAGGTTTGAGCTTAACTATTTTCTTTTCCGTACGTATTATAATCGCTTTTTTTATGTAATTCAACTGCCAGATTGCAGGTCTTGTTTTTTGTGATTGAGTTTTAATTATCTGCTTCCTCACCCTGGTTAGCAAATTGCTTTTTAAAATTTTCTTCGAGCTTGAGGATTAATTCATCAGTTGTTTCCCCTTCAACGGGATATGTTGATGCTCCCACGACCATTAACAAGTTTTCTTTTTCATTGTTTGTTATCAAAGCGTTGAATAGTTGATGAATTTTTTTGCGTATTGTTGTGGTTCCGTTTTTATCGGTGAAGGGTAATATAAACAAGTACTCACTTGGAGAGAGGCTGACGATGGTATCGGTATCCCTCATTACCTTATGCAGTTCTTCAGGGTATTTCTTTTCAAGATCGATTACCTTGTGGTAGCTACTGTCTTTGTGGGCAGATTTAAAGTCCACTTTTTGAAAAATACCGGCCAAAATTATGCTCAGGTGGTAATTGCCGCGTTGGGCTCTTTTAAGCTCGTTTGTAATCTGGTGGTGGTAGTCCATAATTGATTTTTTTTCTTTGATTTTATACTCGGGAGAAATAATACTATCTATCCTCTGTTTTAATTTTTCGTAATTTATAGGTTTTGCTATTACATCTTTGGCTCCCTCATTGTAGGCCAGGGCTACAGTATTTTTGTCAATGCGTGCGCTGACCAGCAGGAAGGGTATCTCGGGAAAACCGTTTTTTTGCTTCAGTTTCTGTATAGCGGACAAACCATTGCCGTCGGGAAGGTATAAATCTAATACTATTAACAAGACCTCTTTTATTGATGTATTATTAAAGTAATCATCAAGTTCGCGGACAGAATTGAACTCTTCAATCTTAAAAGAGTAATGAGTTTTTAAAAAGTCGGTTATGCGAGTCCGAAAGAGTGGAGAATCATCGACAATAAGCAGCTTGCCGGACTGTGGCATGGTTGAAACCTCCCCGTTAATAACGCAGTACTTTTCAAAGCAGTTAATGTATTCTATAAAAAATAAATATTCCCTTTACGTTTTTTGTTCAGATTTTAAGATTTATAATAAAAACCGTGTTTTAAAGCAGGAGTTCTTCTAATATTTACGAATATTCTAAGGTGAAGAAAGGGGCGGTTAAGGCTTTTGATTAAAACAGCTTTAGTAGTTAACAAAGAGCGCGGCGTTGAATTGTTCAGGCTGTTAAAAGAATGCAGTGAAGTTGATCTCGTAGGGGTAGCCTGCATGGACGGTGAGATCGACTGGTTGCCGGAAGGGGAGCGGAAGCATACATTCATTACTGCAGATCTGGATAAAATCACAGGGCTTTCCGGGCTTGAAACCGTTGTGGATGCTACCGGTTACACCCATGTCAACGAGAACCTGAAAAAAAACCTTTCTCCCAGGGTTAGAATTGAAGAGTTGACCTCGCGCTCAATCCTTAACGCGATAATTAAATCGCAGGAGCAGTTGCTGGAAACACGCCTGGTCAAAGGTGAACTGCAGACTATACTAAATGCTGTGCAGGATGCGATCGAAGTTGTTGATGCCAGGGGGATTGTCAAGTATATCAACCCGGCTTTTACCAGGGTTACCGGTATCCCTGAAGAAGAACGGGTTAACCGCAATATTTTTGATGTATCCCCGCACGGGGCCCTGGCCCAATCCTTGATCCAGCAAAAGCCTGTCACCGGTTATCGCACTTATGTTGGAGGCTCTGATGCTGATGTCATTTCTAATGCTTCACCGATTATTGTTGACGGTGAATTAATGGGTGCAGTGGTAGTGTTTCAACCTGTGGGCGATATTTTAAAGTTGATGGACGAACTGCAGCATTCGAATACTATAATAGATAACCTGTATGCACAGATCGATCAATTATCCGGCAGCCGCCTGTCTTTTAATTCTTTGACTGGACAGAGTAAAATATTTTTAGCTACATTAGATAATGCCCGTAAAGCTGCCCGCAGCGAAGCTGCAGCCTTGATCAGTGGCGAAAGCGGTACAGGAAAAAGCCTGTTTGCACAGGCCATTCACAACAACAGCCCGCGCAAAAAGCGCCCCCTGATCATTATTGACTGTTCGGCGGTACCTGACTCTGTCCAGGAAATTGAGCTGTTTGGCTGTGAGAAGGGTGCTATGCCTGGAATTTTGCGAACCAGGTTGGGGAAAATAGAGCTTGCCCAGGGAAGCACCTTATTTATTAAAGAGGTCAATTCTCTTAACCCGGATCTCCAGAACCAGTTAGCCAGGGTCCTGGAGGAACAAAGGTTTTATCGCATCGGTGGAGAAAAGCCTATTAAAATCGATGTGCGGGTTATAGCTTCAGCCAGCGACGATTTGATTAATGCTTCTTTGCAGGGCAGTTTTTCCGAAGACCTTTACCGGCAGTTGAGCAAGGCTTCTATAAGTCTGCCACCGCTGCGCAAACGCCCCGAAGATATTCCCCTGCTTGCCGAAGAACTGATCAATCGCTTAAACCGGAAACTGGGTAAAAAAATCAGGGAGATATCCCCAAGGGCCATGCAGGAAATGGTTGAATATGAATGGCCGGGGAATATTAGTGAACTGAAAAGTGCCATCGAGCGGGCTATGGTTTTGGCCGATGGTCCGGTTATCGAACATCATCAACTCTCTCCTTATATCGGCCGGCTGGGGAGCAAAGAACCACAGGCTTTTGATGAAATCATCCCCCTTGATAAGATGGAGCAGAAGATGCTCAAATTGGCCTTAACCAGGTACGGTGAAACCCTGGAAGGCAAAAAAAAGGCGGCTCAAGCCTTGAACATTTCGCTGGCAACTTTGTATAATAAGTTGAAAAAAATTTAGTGGCCGGATAAAAAAAAGAATGGAGGTACTTTTATGAAGCTATATGAATATTTGGGAAAAGAACTTTTTGATCGCTTCGACATCCCGGTGCCACGTAGCAGGCTGGTTGAAAATGCCGAGCAGGCTGGAGAAGCTGCTGCTGAACTGGGCGATGTGGTTATCAAAACACAGGTCTTAACCGGCAAGAGAGGTAAGTCAGGCGGGATAGCTTTTGCTTCCGATTCGGAAGAAGCAAAAAAAGAGGCGTCCCGCATTTTTGATATGAGCTTCAGCGGTTATGCCGCAGAAAAATTGCTGGTTGAAGAAAAAGTAGCTATTGAGCAGGAGTTGTACCTGGCTATTACAATCGATGGGTCCGCCCAGAGGCCGGTAGTGCTGGCTTCCCTGGACGGGGGTATGGACGTTGAAGATGTACCTGAAGAACGAATGATCAGGTGGCCGGTCGATGTTAGTGCTGGAATGCAGCCTTACATGATCAGGGAAATATGCCGCCGAATGGGAGTTTCTGGAAACTTGCAGAAAGAATTCCTCAAGCTTTTACCGAAGTTATACCGAATGTTTAAAGAGCTCGATGCCGAGCTGGCTGAAATTAATCCCCTGGCTTTGACCCCGGACGGGCTGATTGCCGCCGATGCCAAGGTAACTATCGATGATGACGCCCTGTATCGGCACCAGGATCTGCCCCGCATTTCAGAAAAAACAGACCTTGAAAAGAAGGCGGAAGAACTGGATCTGGCTTACGTTGAGCTTGGAGGAGACATTGCTGTTATGGCCAATGGAGCCGGAATTACCATGGCTACTTTGGATATGGTCCAGCATTACGGCGGAGAACCGGCCAATTTCCTGGATTTTGGTGGTGGAGCCGATGTTGAAAAGACTTCCAAATCTCTGGAACTGCTTCTTGGCACCGATCCCAGGGTGTTGCTAATCAATATCTTTGGGGGAATTACCCGCTGTGATGTTGTAGCAGAAGCCTTTGTCGGGGTTAAACAGAGCAAGGGTATTGACTTGCCGGTATCTTTCCGCCTGGTAGGAACCAACGAAGAGGAAGGCCGGGCTATCCTGGAAAAAGAGGGTATCAAGACCTTTGAATCCATGGATGAAGCGGTGCGCCATGCTGTGGATTTGACCGGTTAAGCCTTCCCGGTTGGGAAATGCGCAGTAGTATTCTTTCTATGCTAATTCATTTCAATTGATTATGTTTAAAAGGAAAGGAGTTTATGATATGTCAATATATATTGATGACAATACCCGGGTTTTGGTTCAGGGCATAACTGGCCGGCAGGGTTCTTTTCATACCGGACAAATGCTGGCTTACGGGACCAGGCTGGTTGGCGGTGTTTCGCCTGGAAAAGGCGGCCAGGAAGTGGAAGGAGTCCCGGTTTACAATTCGACTTTTGAAGCCCTGGAAAACCACGAAGCTGATGCGAGTATCCTGTTCATGCCGGCACCTTTTGTCAAGGACGCTGCAATGGAGGCGCTCGATGCCGGGATAAAACTATTAGTTTTAATTCCTGAAAGTATTCCTCTTCATGATGCCATGGAGATCATGACTTATGCCCGTCAGAAGAATGCTGTTGTTGTAGGGCCAAATACCTTTGGACTTGTTTCTTCGGGCAGCTCAAAGATTGGAATTATGCCTAATCGTTATTTTGTTCCCGGCCCGGTGGGAGTAGTATCGCGAAGCGGAACTCTTTGCTATGAAATTGTTGGCCACCTGACCGATAGCGGTATCGGGACCACCACCGTAGTCGGTATGGGCGGAGACCGGGTAGTGGGGCTTCACTTTATTGATGTTCTGAAAAAATTTGAAGAAGACCCTGAAACAAAGGCAATGGTCATGATTGGTGAAATCGGCGGTAGCGCAGAAGAGGAGGCAGCTGCTTACATTAAAGCCCATGTGAGCAAACCGGTTATAGCTTACCTGGCCGGGAAAAGTGCTCCTCCCGGTAAAAGAATGGGCCATGCAGGGGCTATCATCGAAAGGGGCCGGGGCACTTTTGAAAGTAAAGTGGATGCTCTAACAGGAGCAGGAGTCAAAGTGGCGGATTTGCCGATCCAGATTTCCCCACTGGTTCAATCCGTCCTGGATAATTCCTGAAAGAAAGACCGTGCAAGAACAGCTGCGTGAACCTGCTTTTATTAGTTGGTTAGAGAGGAGGTTGTCGGCAGATTGAGCGATCAGAATAACAAAGAAGAAATGATCCGGGCAAAAAAGGCCTGGGAAGAGAAAGTAGGAAAGGCCATGGAAAAATACCCGGAACGTAAAAAATTTAAGCTTGATTCGGGCCTTGAGGTGGAAAAGGTGTATGACCCTCTGACCATGGAGGGGTTTGATTACCTGAACCAGCTAAACTGGCCCGGTGAGTATCCTTTTACCAGGGGGATACAACCCACAATGTACCGGGGCCGGCTCTGGACGATGCGCCAGTACGCCGGGTTTGGCAGTGCAGAAGAAACCAATGAGCGTTTTCGCTACCTGTTAGACCAGGGGCAGACCGGCCTGAGTGCAGCCTTTGATCTGCCGACGCAAATCGGATATGATTCCGATCATCCCCTCGCTCGTGGTGAAGTGGGAAAAGTGGGGGTGGCCGTGGATTCACTGGCCGATATGGAGATTTTGATGGACAAGATCCCCCTGGATCAAGTCAGCACTTCAATGACTATAAACGCTCCGGCTGCTGTTTTGCTGGCCATGTATATGGCTGTGGCCGAAAAGCAAGGCTTGCCGCTGGACAAGATCAAAGGGACAATCCAAAATGACATCTTGAAAGAATACGTAGCCAGGGGTACTTATATTTTCCCGCCAAGGGAATCCATGCGCCTGGTCATAGACATATTTGCTTTTGCCGGCGAAAAAATCCCCAACTGGAACACGATCAGCATTAGCGGTTATCACATCAGAGAAGCAGGTTCAACTGCCGTTCAGGAAATAGCTTTCACCCTGGGAAATGCCATCGCATACGTGGAAGCAGCCCTGGAAGCAGGACTGGAAGTGGATCAGTTTGCGCCGCGCCTGTCCTTTTTCTTCAATGCCCATTCCAATTTTTTTGAAGAAGTAGCCAAGTACAGGGCGGCGAGGAGGATCTGGGCTCGCTTGATGAAAGAACGTTTTGGAGCCAAAAACCCTCGTTCGATGATGCTGCGTTTCCACACCCAGACTGCAGGGTGCACCTTAACAGCACAGCAACCCGACGTTAACCTGATGCGGGTGGCTTTCCAGGCTTTGAGCGCGGTTCTTGGCGGTACCCAGTCTTTACATACCAACTCCAGGGATGAGGCTTTGGCCTTGCCCAGTGAGCATTCCGTCCTTCTGGCCCTGCGTACTCAGCAGGTAATAGCTCATGAAACCGGGGTTACTGACACGGTTGATCCACTGGGTGGCTCTTACTATGTTGAAGAACTGACTGACCATATCGAGGAAGAAGTCAACCGTTACATTGAGCGGATTGATGAACTCGGCGGTGCGGTAGAGGCGATTGATAAAGGGTTTATCCAGCAGGAGATCCAGGCCAGCGCTTACCGTTACCAGAAGGAGATTGAAGAGCAAGAGCGGATAGTAGTTGGAGTCAACCGTTATATCGAAAGTGGTGAGCAGCCTATTGATTTGCTTAAGATGGACCCGGCTACCAGCCGGCGCCAGGTTGAAAGGTTAAAAGAAGTGCGCTTGAGCCGGAACCAGGGCGATGTGGCTTCAGCCCTGCAGGAGCTGCGAAAAGCTGCCCAGGGCGAAGCTAACCTGATGCCTTATATTCTAACGGCCGTAAAAGCTTACGCAACCCTGGGTGAAATATGCGGAGCACTGAGGGATGTTTTTGGCGAGTACCAACAGCAGGTTATATTATAACCGGGTTATAAATCAATGAGATCAAGGTCAAGTTTATAGAAGATGGGTTTTTTAAGGCCTTTTTTTTGAAAAAAGGGGGAATATAAATATGGCAGAAAAACCGGTGCGGGTGCTGGTTGGCAAAGTGGGGTTGGACGGGCATGACCGGGGAGCAAAGGTTGTGGCCCAGGCCCTGCGTGATGCCGGTATGGAAATAATTTATACCGGGTTGCGGCAGACTCCGGAACAGATCGTGGAAACCGCGCTTCAGGAGGATGTTCAGGTTATTGGCTTAAGCATCCTTTCAGGTGCTCATATGCAGCTTTTGCCGCCGGTGCTAGAAATGCTGCGCGAACGGGAAAGCCATGATATAATTGTTATTGTTGGTGGTATCATCCCTAAGGAAGACGTTGTTTATCTCAAGAAAAACGGGGTGGCGGAAGTATTTTCTCCCGGCTCGTCCACTGAACAAATTGTCGAGTTTATTAAGCAAAAAGTGGGAGAAAACCAGTAAGAAGGAGAGTGCATCTTGTTTGAAAAGATTGATCATATCGGTATTGCGGTAAAGGATCTAGAGCAGTCTCTCCGGTTTTACCGGGATCAACTGGGCCTGGAATTAAAAGATATCGAGGAGGTTGATGAACAAAAAGTAAAAGTGGCTTTTGTACCGGTCAGTGAAAGCAACCTGGAACTGCTTGAGCCAACTGATCCCTCCGGCCCGGTGGGTAAGTTTTTAGCTAAAAAGGGCGAAGGATTTCATCATATTTCTTTTAGTGTTTCCAACCTGGAAGACAAGCTTAAACAGTTGCAGGAGCAGGGAGTTGAATTAATTGATAATGAACCCCGTTATGGTGCCGGAGGTGCAAAAATTGCTTTTATACATCCCCGGTCTACGGGAGGAATTTTGATAGAGTTATGTGAACATTGTACTTGAGAAAAAGTATGCGTTAGAAATTATTTTGCAGAAAGCGGTGATTGCAGTGGATGACAAACTGAAACATTTGGAAGAGAGGCGCAAACGCACACTATCCGGTGGTGGGGAAAAAAGAATTGAAGCCCAGCACGAAAAAGGCAAACTTACTGCCCGTGAACGGCTGGAAAAACTTTTAGATGAAGGAAGTTTTGTAGAACTGGGCACCTTTTCCCAGACTGGCCTGGAAGATGCCAGCAGTCTTGATTATCCCAACCCGGGCGAAGGAGTAGTTACCGGTTACGGGACTGTAGCCGGACGCCAGATTTATGTTTATGCCCAGGATTTTACTGTGGCCGGAGGATCGCTTAGCGAAGTCCATGCCAATAAGATCTGCAGGGTCCTGGATCTGGCGGCGAAAAACGGCAACCCGGTAATCGGGCTAAACGATTCCGGCGGAGCGCGGATCCAGGAAGGGGTTTATGCCTTGAATGGGTACGGAAATATATTTTTCCGCAACACCCTTTGTTCGGGGGTTATCCCCCAGATTTCTGTGATTATGGGACCTTGCGCCGGTGGTGCTGTATACTCTCCGGCCATTACTGATTTTGTCTTCATGGTCGATAAAACAAGCAATATGTTTATCACCGGCCCCCAGGTTATAGAGGCGGTGACCGGCGAAAAAGTTACACCAGAAGAGCTTGGCGGGGCTGCCACCCACAATGAAACCAGTGGTGTTGCCCATTTCTTTGCTGAAGATGAGGAAGATTGTTTCGAGCAGATCAGGAAGTTGATTGCTTACCTGCCCTCTAACAATGTTGATGATGCCCCGTTGATGGAAAGCAAGGAACCTGAACTGAGCGAGGAAGAACTGCTTACCATCATGCCTGATAACCCGAACCGATCTTACGATGTTAGGGAAGTAATAAAGCGGATAGTGGACGGCAGTGAAATGGTTGAAGTCCATGAAGGGTATGCTCCCAATGCCGTGGTGGCGTTCGCCCGCTTGAACGGGCAAACAGTGGGAATTATTGCTAACCAACCCCAGTTCAAATCAGGGTGCCTGGATGTAAACTCTTCTGATAAAATTGCCCGGTTTGTCAGGTTTTGTGATTCTTTCAACCTGCCCCTGATCACTTTTGTTGATGTTCCTGGCTATCTTCCGGGGGTCGAGCAGGAATGGGGCGGTGTAATCCGCCACGGGGCCAAGGTCCTTTACGCTTATTCGGAAGCTACTGTGCCCCAGGTTTCTGTAATATTGCGCAAGGCTTACGGAGGAGCATATATAGCTATGAATTCCAGGTCTCTTGGCGCCGATATCTGCCTGGCCTGGCCTACTGCAGAAATTGCTGTTATGGGCCCTGAAGGGGCAGTAAATATCGTTAACCGTAAAGAGCTGGAAGAGGCAGAGGACAAGGCCCAGAAGAGGCAGGAACTGGTCGACCGTTACCGGGATAAGTATGCCAACCCGTACATTGCTGCTGCACGGGGCTGGATTGATGAGGTGATTGACCCGCGTCAGACCAGGGATTATTTGATTCGCAGCCTGCAGATGATAGGGGAGAAGCGTGAACAGCGTTTGATGCGTAAGCACGGTAATATTCCGCTGTAGGTAAGCTTATTCAAGAAAATTGCAGTTTACCACAAAAATTGCAGTTTACCCCTTGACTTTCGCAAGTGGTGTGGTAAACTATACTGCAATATTATAGAGGTTAAGTCTGTGATGGGGAGAGTAACCGTATTGTGGTGGTGAAAGCGAGCCGGAGTTGGTGAAAGTCCGGACCTCAAGCAAGCGGTGAAGCGCACCCCGGAGATGGCAGTTGAAGCCGGTTACAAGCCGGTGGGTAGGCTGTCCCGGTTTTATACCGTTATCAAGGCCGTTTTTCATGAAAACGGTAGAGAGGATCGGCAGTTAATTTGCCGATCAATAAAGGTGGTACCGCGAGCCTCTCGTCCTTTAATGGACGAGGGGCTTTTTTAATTTAAAGGGGGAAGTGATGATGAGCAAGGTAGCGATTCTTGGCGCAACCGGTTATACGGGGACAGAACTGGTCCGCCTGCTCCATGATCATCCGGAGACGGAAGTGGTTTTTGTGAGCTCTGAAACTTATGCCGGTAGTAAATTGAGCGACATCCACCCCCAGTTTCGGGAACAGGAAGATTTGATTCTCAACCCGATGGCTGTAGAAGAAATACCGGCCGAGGTGGACCTTGTATTTTGCGCTCTTCCC
>CAYWIY010000019.1:0-3171 GCA_964458455.1 uncultured Syntrophomonadaceae bacterium
TAGATTCCCTTTTTGTCTGCAAGGATATTCATCAGGCATTTATAAAGCCTAATTTTAGAATCTCCGGCATACAGGGTGGTTGTGTGAGATGGCATGGTCAGAAGATATTGGAAACTACGAAAAGAAGAATATATGTCAAGAATGTGATTTTTATAAGCAGGTACTGGATGCGTTAGTCGAGCCTCTTGTAGTTGTGGATTCCAACGGAATGATTATTTTTATTAACAAGGCTTATGAGGATTTTCTTCAGGTATCAAGAGAGGAAGCTTTGGGAAAAGCTGTTCAAGATGTAATTGAAAACACCAGGCTGCATCTATTTTGCTCAAAAAAAGAAGCAGAAATAGACAGCTTGCAAACCATTCATGATCGTGAAGCGGTGGTGCAACGCATACCTATTATTGTTGATGAAAAAACCATCGGTGCTATTGGTAAAGTTAATTACCAGAATGTACATGAGATAAGCTCCCTGGCCAAAAAGCTAAAATCTATGGAAAGCAAGCTGGAAGCTTATAAGAAAAGTTCCGCCTCCCAGATGGCTGCAGTTTATACTTTTGAAGACATTATCGGTTGTTCTCCAGCATTGGAGTCAGTCAAACAATTTGCTGTTAAAGCTGCAGCTTCAGAAATGACCGTTTTAATCCTGGGAGAAACGGGGGTAGGTAAAGAGCTATTCGCCCAGGCCATTCATAATGCCAGCCCCAGGCACCGTGGTCCTTTTGTCAGCATTAATTGTGCAGCTATTCCCCAGGATTTGTTGGAATCAGAACTGTTTGGCTACGAAGAAGGGGCCTTCACCGGAGCGAGGAAGAAAGGAAAACCCGGTAAATTTGAACTTGCTGACGGGGGAACAATTTTCTTAGATGAAGTGGGCGATATGCCATTGCGGATGCAGGCAAAGATGCTGCGAGTGCTGCAAAACCGCCACATAGAAAGAATTGGCAGTACTGCTTCGCAGGAAATGGATGTGCGAGTGATCGCATCTACTAACCAGAATGTGGAAGAAAAAGTCTTAAACTCCGAATATCGAGCAGACCTGTATTACCGTCTAAACGCCATTACTCTTAAGATCCCACCTTTAAGGGAGCGCCGGGAAGACATTTCCCTGCTGGTGGATAAGACACTGGAGCAACTTGGCAGTGATAAAAAATTTTCCCGGGAGAGTATGGGGATTATTGTTAACAGTTACTGGCCCGGGAATGTCAGGGAACTAATCAACGTGGTGGAACGGTTAGTTTTTTTAACTGATGCCAGTTTCATAGAACCCGGTCATCTAAAAACTGTGGAACCTTCCCTGTTTAAGGAACAAGAAGACAAGAAGGACCAGGAAGTAGCAGAACCACAATCCAGTAAGATGTTATTCAGGTCAATCAATGATACAGAAAAAGAAGTACTCTTTGATACCCTGAAACAAACGGGTTGGAACAAGACCCGGGCAGCAAAGTTACTGGGCATTCATAGAACTACACTCCACACAAAAATGCGCAAGTATGGTATACAACAAAAGCCCCTGTAAAGTGTATATGTTAAAATCTCGCCTCCATGTATTTTCCTTTATTGCCCGTATGCCAGCTTGTAAAGGTTAATTATTTCTTCTTCTGTCGCCTGGCGCGGATTGTTGCCCGGGCTACCGCTGTTAATAGCATCTGCTGCCATTTTAGGAGCAAGTCTTTCCAGTTCCTCCCTGTTAACCCCCAGTTCTTTTAGCGATGGTATTTTAATATCAGAAATCAGCCTTTTTACTGCTGTAACGGCTTTTTCTGCAGCTTCCAGGTTTGTTAGCCCTTCAATATTTTCACCCATTGCCAAAGCGATCCGGGCAAACCTGGCCGGGTTGCCAATAACACTGAACTCCATAACTTCTCCCAGCAAGGCCGCATTTGAATCGCCATGAGCCACGTGAAAATTAGCACCTATTGGCCTGGACATTCCGTGAACCAGGGCTACGGAAGAATTGGAAAAAGCGATTCCAGCCTGCAAAGATCCCAGCATGGTGTTTTCTCGCGCCTCCAGGTTATTCCCGTTAGCCCAGGCCTGCCGCAAATTGCCGGAGATAAGTTTAATAGCTGAGAGGGCATAAATATCTGTCATCGGTTGAGCTTTAATAGAAACATAGGCTTCAATAGCATGGGTAAGGGCATCTATACCCGTTGCTGCAGTTAACCCTTTAGGTTTTGATAAAGTTAACAGTGGGTCCACCACAGCAACATCCGGGGTCAGGTGAGAGCTTAACAGGAGCATTTTTGTGTCTGTAGAAGTATCTGTAATAATAGTTACCCTGGTTGCTTCGCTGCCTGTACCCGCCGTGGTGGGGACAGCCATTAAGGGCACGCCTTTGTTCTTGATTTTCTCTATTCCCATGTAATCTTTGATGGAACCGGGATTGTTAACCATCACAGCAATAGCCTTGGCGGCATCAATAGGGCTGCCTCCACCTACAGCTACTATACAGTCACACTCGTTTTGTTTGAAAATCCCAAGCCCTTCTTCTACAAATTCAATGGTGGGCTCCATAGAAACCTGGTCGTAGATACTATATCCGAGGCCGCTGTTTTCTAATCCTCTAATCACCTTTTCGGCCAGGCCGGTATTTACCATAACTTCGTCTGTGACAACAAGGACTTTATTACCTTTTAATTTTCTCGTTGCCGCACCAGTGTTCTCTACCGCTCCCGCACCGTAAATTATTTCCGGTGGAAGCAAAAAATTTCTAATAGTCATTATCTAACCTCCAGGATCATTTAAACAAATAATCTTAGATCCAGTTTATTCCCTGTGGATAGTACCTTCCCAGGTGCTGACTTTGGTTTCCTTACTGTCTTCTTCAGTAAACCACCTTGAAGTTACACATTTTGATTCGGTATAAAATGCTACTCCATCTTTACCCATAACATGGAGGTCGCCAAAGAATGACTCCTTATGCCCTGTAAAGGGGAAGTAGGAAACAGGCACAGGGATACCAACATTTACACCTACCATCCCCGCATGGGTTCGGTAAGTAAATTCCCTGGCATAATGGCCGTTTTGTGTAAATATACAGGAACCATTAGCATAAGGGCTGGCGTTCATAACAGCCAAACCGTCTTCAAAATCTTTAACCCTCTTGATACAAAGAACGGGTCCAAAAATTTCATCATTTCCCACGCTCATATTAGGCTTAACATGGTCAAATAT
>CAYWIY010000019.1:3271-30327 GCA_964458455.1 uncultured Syntrophomonadaceae bacterium
TCAACGCAGACCACAGGCAAAGCCATGCAGCGCTGGCCGGCACAACCGAACGAGGAGTTGATAATTCCGGCTGCCACCCTTTCCAGGACTGCATCTTTGAGAACCAGAGCATGGTTTTTTGCTTCACCAAGGACTTGCACTCTCTTACTATGGGCAGCTGCAGTTTGATAGATATGCCTGCCGACCTTACTGGATCCAACATAAGAAATTCCTTTAACCACAGGGTGTTTTAATAGAAGTTCTGCTTCGTTACGGCTGCAGGTAACGAGGTTTACCACCCCTTCAGGTAGGCCAGCTTCAATTAAAAGTTCAAGCAAACGCATGCCCGTTTGGGGAACCTGGCTTGCAGCCTTCAGCACAAAAGTATTGCCTGTAGTAATACAAAAGGGCAACATCCAACCAAAAGGAATCATGCCGGGAAAATTCATCGGCACAATACCGGCAAAAACCCCCAAAGGTTCGCGGTACATTACCGTGTCATGGCCTTTAGAGACATTCATTAACGAATCCCCTTGCATCAGGTAAGGGGTAGCGCAGGCAGCCTCCACAACTTCCATGGCCTTAATTATATCTCCCCGGGATTCCGCCATATTTTTACCATGCTCCTTGGCCACCAGGGTTGCCAGTTCATCCAGGTTTTCTTCGATTTTAACCTTAAATTTGAACATCAGGTCTGCACGTTTTTGTACCGGAGTCTGCGACCATTCCTGGAAAGCGGCTTCTGCCGCTTGCACAGCTTCATTTACTTCATCGCTGGTACAGCGAGGCGTTTCAGCCATAATTTCCCCCGTGCTGCTGTTTGTTACCTCCATGTAAGTACCGGAACTGGTATCTCTCCACTCGTTGTTAATACAAAACTTAAGCCTTTTACCTTTAGCCATCAGATATGTCTCCCTTCTAAATCAGCATTCAAGAAATGCTGTAATAACCTTATATACCTTAATTATGCAAGTCATGTGCCAACTTGCGGGCAAATTAAGTATTTAAGAGTTTTTTCCACCCTGGCTGCAACTCTTAGCTGGCTCCACTACAGGGGCACTGCCAATTATGTGGCTATGCGCTACACTTTTTTAGTGTTTTCAATACACTGTAGTTGATTCGCTACATAATAACTTCAACAAACTTAATAGAAAACCTATGTGCTTTTTTTTGTCATTGCGATATCAGGAGAATTCGTTGTTTTCTAAATATACTTCAAGGTTGGCATGCTAATTGCGTTTTTGTAAGGCACATGTAAAAATTCAATTCTGAGGAGGAGTTTTTAAGATGATTTTATTTCCTGAAAGATTTTGTATGCCGACGGTCAACCTGGTAAGTGCTGGAGCTGTAAAGATGGTGGGAGAAAGGTGTACTATCCTGGGAGGGAAAAAGACCCTGGTAGTAACGGACAAGGCCATGGTTGAAACTGGGATAGTGGATGAAGTGTGCGGGTATATTCAAGAAGCAGGAGTTGATACAGTAATATTTGATAATGTAGAGCCGAACCCCAAGGATGCCAATGTTGAAGAAGGGTTAAGTTT
Organism: uncultured Syntrophomonadaceae bacterium; assembly: GCA_964458455.1. GTDB lineage: Bacteria > Bacillota > Dethiobacteria > DTU022 > DTU022 > B1SED10-74M. The sequence continues at coordinate 4,792 of CAYWIY010000019.1, forward strand.
ATACAAAGAAAATGGTTGCGATATGATTGTTACAGTTGGCGGCGGCAGTGCTCATGATTGCGGTAAGGGTATTGGTATCGTAGCAACTCACCCAAATAGCATTAGAGATTATGCAGGCTTAGATACTTTGGATAATACTTTGCCGCCATTGGTGTGTGTCAATACAACCGCCGGAACTGCCAGTGAAATTACCCGTCATTGTGTTATCACCAATACAGAAACTTTAGTAAAATTTGTTATTTGCGATTGGAAAAATACTCCCCAGGTATCTATCAATGATCCTGAGCTACATGTTTCAATGCCTGCTGGTTTGACGGCAGCTACAGGTATGGATGCTCTAACTCATGCTGTAGAGACTTATGTATCCCTGGCTACCTTCCCGCTGGCCGATGCCTGTGCGCTGTACTCTATTGAGTTAATATTTAAAAATTTGCGTAAAGCAGTTGCCAACGGTGATAACCTGGAAGCCCGCGAGAACATGGCTAACGCCCAGCTTTTAGCCGGTATGGCTTTCAATAACGGCGGCCTGGGCTTTGTTCACGCCATGGCTCACCAGCTGGGGGGTATGTATGATATGCCCCACGGTGTTGCCAATGCCATCTTGCTTCCTCATGTAGAAAGGTTTAACCTGACATCTAACCTGGAGCGTTTCGCCCGCATGGCTGAAGTAATGGGTGAGAAAATTGAAGGGCTTTCTGTGAGGCAGGCTGCAGAAAAATGTATTGATGCCATTGAGCAGCTTTCCAAAGATGTGGGTATTCCTTCCAGTATCTCTGAGATGGGGATAAAAGATCCTGACTTTGAGTCCATGGCTAAGTCAGCCCTGCTTGATGGTAATGCTGGTACCAATCCCATCAAAGGCACAGAAAAAGATATTGTAAAGATATTTGAAAAGATAGTTTAAAAGCCACCTTTAAAAATTGCTGATTAATAATTATTGAGCTGCCTGTAGAGGTCCTTCTAAAATAAAGAGGGGGCAGGTCTTAATTGTAGCCCTTCAGTTAGAAAGGGATGAAAAAAGCCATACTTTAAGACCTGGCCCCATAAACCATGCATAAGCTAGAGGTGTTCTTCCATGATTGCTTTAATATCAAGCGGGTTTATTTCCGTTGACAGGACGGACGAGCCCACCTTGCCCATGACCGCCTCCCTGAAAACAGGACGCGGGTTGGGGTCGTCGAAAAAAATACCGGTAGGGATTCTTTCTCCCCATTGTTGAGCCAGGCTGAAGGCCTGCTCCAGGTTAGATGGGTCATGACCTTCTTCGTTGATGTCATAAACCCTTTCTTTGAACCACCGGAAGGTGTTGAGCTTGTTAAAACTCGGGCACTGCTGGAGAATGTCGATAAAGGCAAAGCCGGGCTTCTGGATGGCTTTTTCCAGGATGGTTCCCAGCTGCTCTTTATCGCCGGCAAAAGAGCGGGCTACAAAGCTTGCTTTTAAACCCAGGAGCAAGGCTACCGGGTTCAGACCTTCCAGGGGGTTGCCCTGCGGGGTGGTCGGAGTCTTGATCGACTTTTCGCTGGTTGGAGATGCCTGCCCCTTGGTCAGCCCGTAGATCATGTTATTGTGAACCATGTAGGTTACATCAATATTGCGCCTGGCGGCATGGATCAAATGGTTGCCCCCTTCAGCATATCCGTCACCGTCCCCGCCGATAGCCATTATTTTTAAACTGTCATTGACCAGTCCGGCCCCGGTGGCCACCGGCAGAAGGCGGCCGTGCAGGACATGAAGAGTATTAGCTTTCATATGTTGCCCCATTTTCCCCGCCTGACCAATGCCTGCTACTACCAGAACCTGGTGCGGTGAAAGGCCCATGCCGGCCAGGGTATTTTTCAGGGCATCCATAATGGCGAAGTTGCCGCAACCAGGACACCAGGTTATTTCCCGGTCCAGGTTAAAATCTTTGACATCTACATCCATGGGTTAACACCTCCGTTTTCAATCTGTGTCAGAACATAAGTAGCATTCATGGGTCGGCCGTCATATTTCAGGATTGCCATATCAGGTTGTTTGCCGGTTTCAACCCGGAGCAGGCGGCCCAGCTGGCCGGTAGAATTCATTTCTACCGAGATTACCTTTCCTGCTTTTTCAATTAACTCCAGGGCCTCTTTGCCCGGGAAAGGCCACAGCTGGGGGAAAGAAACTACCTGCCATTTCTCCCCCTGCCGGTTTGCCTTGTCCACAGCTTCCCGGCAGGCGCCGTAGGAAGAGCCCCAGGTTAAAAGTAGCGTGTCCGGGTTATCCGTACCGTAACTGTCAGGTGCTTTTACTTCCTCAGCCAGGGCTTTATGTTTGCGCATTCTTTTATCCTGCATTGTGGTTCTTACAACAGGGTCTTCGGTTGAGTAACCATTTTCTGTGTGTTCATTGCCGGGAACCATTACACATTTACTTCCCTGGCCCATGAAAGCCCGGGGAGAGATCCCCGATTCCGTATTTTTATAACGCTCATAATTATCCATTTGAGAGAGTTCATCTTCAGTCATAACAAGCCCCCGGTCGATAATCACTTCATTTAAATTGAAGGGGTCTACCGTATAATAAGTGTCGGCAAGGTGCTGGTCGCTCATCAGGAAAACCGGCACCTGGTATTTTTCTGCGATATTGAAAGCATGCGTTGCCATCCAGAAGGCCTCTTCAACTGTTCTCGGGGCAAGAATGGCCCTGGGAAACTCACCGCTTCCGGCATGCATAGCAAATAAAAGGTCGCCCTGCTCGGTGCGGGTGGCCATCCCGGTAGCCGGCCCTGGCCTCTGGCCCAGAACGATCACGAGCGGGGTTTCATTCATACCGGCCAGAGAAAGCCCTTCTACCATCAGTGAAAAGCCTCCCCCGGAGGTGGCTACCATGGCCCTGGCTCCGGCATTGGCTGCTCCGATAGACATATTGATGGCGGCAATTTCATCTTCTGCCTGTTCATAGGCCAGGGGCAGGCGGTGGGTCTGCCGGGCCATATACTGCATAACCCCGCTGGCAGGAGTCATGGGATAGGAACTGATAAACCGGCAGCCGGCCGCAAGCGCTCCCAGGGCCAGGGCCTCGTTGCCGGTTAGCACCAGGCTTTGATTGCGTTCACCTTTTTGCAGCCTGCACCTGCATTGACCGGAAAAATTCTTAGCGGCATAGTCAATCCCGGACCGCGCTGCCTTGATATTGGCTTCGGCAACAGCGTTTCCTTTCTTTTTAAACATCCGCCCCAGGGTTTGTTCCAGGATCGACTGGTCACCCCCCATAATTTGCCAGGTTGCACCGGCGGCCACCGAGTTGCCCATTACTTCTTTACCGCCGTGTTCTTTGCCCAGTTCAGCCATGGGCAGGGGCAGGGCGTTATCTCCGGGTGCTTCCACTTCAATGGCTTGATCATAAATTATAACCCCGCCCGGGTTAAGTTCGCCGGCATGTAAGTCAAGCGAGGCTTTATCCAGGGCCACCAGCACTTCCAGGCTGTCGCTAAAAGTATAAACCGGATAGTTGGCGGTACGGACCTGGTAAAAGTTGTGACCGCCGCGCACCCGCGAATAATAGTCCTGGTAAGCGAACAAGTAAAGACCCTGGTCGGCAAAAGAGCGGGAAAGGATTGAGGCAATCGTATTGATCCCCTGTCCGGCTTCTCCGCCGACTTTTACTGAATAATCGTGAACATCCATTTAATATAAACCTCCTAAAGATTAAATAAAAAAAACCAGTATCTTGATAAGGATTATAATATTATTTGTAATATAGATTCCGGAAATAGTCAAATAATTATTAAACTATGCTTATTTTACCGGGCTTTTATTTGCTTTTTTAACAACCCCTTCTGTGGCATGTATACAAAGGCCTGCATAAAAAAACAGCCCGAAATTGCTACAGTTAAAAAGCAGACCTCGGGCGCTTTAATTGGGGTATGAGATTGTTTAATCGCTAAACTCAAAGACCACTTTGCTGAGGTATGAAAAGGTAAATATAACCCCTGGTTTGTGATTATGCATAGGTGTTGCAGATATCAATATAGTAATACTGTTTGACTAGTTTGGTTTTATAAAGCTAATCTTTGTCAGTTAGTTTGCCGCCGGTCCAGGTTCCACTGACAGACCTGCCGTCGGGGTGATGCATGGTCCCATAGCCGTGACCCAGGCCATTTTTAAAATAACCTGTGTATCTTTCGCCGCCAGAAAAGGTCATAGTCCCGTATCCTTCGATGATGCCGTGCTTGAATTCGCCAACATACTTTTTCCTCCGGGGGTGAATCAGAGTGCCGTCTCCATGCGATTTGCCATTTAAGAAGCTGCCAGTATATCTTTCACCTCCGGGAAAAGACATAGTTCCATAACCGGTCATCTTGCCTTCACTAAAATCGCCGTTGTAGCGCCTGCCGTCAGGATGCTTCCAGGTTCCCTGCCCATGTGGTTCGCCGCCCCGCAAGGGACCGCTATATATGCCTCCAAGCCACTCTATGGTCTCTTCGCTTTCATCTATATATTTGGATTGGTCGCTGTAATCGTTTTGATTCTCGTTTGCAGGACGGGGTAATTGGGTATCACTTGATGGTGCAGTTGGAGGTGCTTCATCTGTTTGACTGGTTTGTTCAGGGAAATTAGCCTCAGCATGCACATCCTCCTGAATAATTTCATCCGGGTCTACCAGATCGTCTGCCTGGTTACTTGCTTCTTCATTGATAGAATCACTTTCATCATTATCCAAAAATAACGTGTCATAAGCAAAGCTTTCATCAAGTTCATCCACAGCAACCTGATTGCCCCGGGTGAAATGTAAATAAAGAGAAGTAGTCCCAATAGATAGAAGGAAAATAACAACTAAAATAATGGCGATTTGGTTGAGATGCAAATTAAATAGAAAAGTTTTTTGTTCTTCAGGTTGTGGAGGCAATAAGGTTGCCGCCGGCCAGGCCGGGTGTTCTAAATCAGGAACCAGATAGGCTTCAACCCATTCCCGCATAGTACAATTCCAGATTAAGTCATCTGGGTTTATCCTGCCGGTTTCAACTTCCTGGGTTAACTCATCCCAGGTAAAAGGGCCTTCTATCTGTAAATCTTTATAAATATACCATTGGTTGTCCATTTTCCTGAGATCCTTTCATATTAATCCGGATCGTGGTTTCCAAATCACAACTATTTGCGTCAAGTACAACCTGATACAATTATTAACAGTTAAAGTTTTTTTAGTTGGTTACTGGCTTTTAATCAGCCAGCTCCCCTCTCACCCAGGTTCCGCTTACCCTCCGGCCGTCTGGGTGGTGCATTACTCCTTCTCCATGGGCAACACCATTAACTAAATATCCAACATACCTTTCTCCTCCCGGAAAGGTTAAGGCACCGTAACCGGTGACGTTTCCGTTAGTGAAGACACCTTCGTAATGGCGTCCGCTCGGATGGCTCCAGGTGCCCTGACCGTGGGGCACCCCGTCTTTAGTTTCACCCGTATAAGTTCCACCTTCATAGGCAAAAGTTTGGATACCGTTGTTTGAATCAGGAGTATCTTGAGTTTCTTGAACCGGCTCCGGCTGGGGTTCCGGCTCAGGCTCTGGTTCGGGTTCCGGTTCAGGCTCTGGTTCGGGTTTCGGTTCAGGCTCTGGTTCTTCGGTAGCAGTTTCCAGTTCTTGCTCATCTTCCCATACTTCTTCCGGGTTTTCCTCAACTACTATTTCTTCAACCTCGTCTTCGTCTACATCTTCTTCAATGATTGCTTCCTGGGCAGTATCTATTTCTTCATCCTGGTCCTCATTGGCAGCGGTATCGCCGCCTCCTAAAATGCCTCCCGAAAACAGTGCAAATATGGCAACTCCGGCTACTAAAGCGCCACCGGCACCAATCATTACTCCCATGGGAAGCTGTTTTTTGGGTTGAGCCGTCTGCTGGGGGATAGTTGTATCAAAAGGTGAAGCTTCCGGTGGGGTGGTAACGATCTCCACCTGGTCGCCGGTCAGTGCTGCTTGAAAGTCTTGCACACTCTGGTAACGGTCGTTTGCTTTAACGGCTAAGGATGTTAACAATGCATTTTCTTCACTCTCGTTAATGTTTACATTTAATTCACGAGGTGCTACCAGGGTATCATCGACCATTCTTTCCAGGGCTTCCGGTGGTTGAATGCCTGTGATAAGGTGGTAAAAAGTAGCTCCTACAGCATAAATGTCAGTCCAGGGCCCCTGCACACCCTTGCTGCGATACTGTTCTTCTGGAGCATATCCCGGTTTGAGAATGATAGAAAGGCTGTGCCCTTTTTCACTGGCTGCCTGACGAGCAGCTCCAAAGTCTATTAATATTACCTGGCCTTTTTGGTTAATAAAAATGTTGTCCGGACTGATATCGCGGTGCAAAATGTTTACAGAATGGACTTCTTTGAGAGCATCTAAAACGGGCATAATGATTCCATGAGCCTGGTCCAGGGGTAGAATGCCGCCTGAGTTTTGTAAATGATCTTTTACAGTTATTCCTTCCACATAGCTCATAACAAAATAAGCGGTACCGTTGGCTTTGAAAAAATCGCGTACAGATACTATATTGGGATGACCTTCAAACTGGGCTAAAGTCCGTGCTTCTTGCAAAAACTTGTCCAGCCCATACTCATACTGGCTGCCCATGCTGCCTGTATAGGCAGATATCTGGCTATGGCCGGCAGCCCTTGTGGCTAAATCTTGTGGGAAGTATTCCTTAATGGCCAGTTTTACGTTCAAGTTTAAATCCCAGGCCAGATAAGTGATTCCAAAACCGCCCTGACCTAGAACTCTTCCAATTAAATACTTCCCTTCCAGCACAGTACGTGGCGGCAGATATAAAGGTGATTCGGGTTCTGTACCTTCCGTAAAACCGCAGTTGGAGCAACTGGCTGCTGCGGTATCTTTTTCTTGCATACAACCCATACAAATTCGGTCCTGGTCCATGTTATCTCCTCCCGGTCTCATTATTTTTTGCTATCTTATCTATCACACACGTAAAAAACCTGGATAAAAGGAGGGAAGTTTTTATCCAGGATGGCGTTTTCTCTGAACGATAATAATTAAAGTAACCAGTAATATAATGACAGCACCTACCACGAAATATAGGTAATTAATTGCCTTACCAGTAGTTTCGTCATGCTCAGCAGCTTCTTCTATATTAGAATCAGCGGGTTCTATTTGATTTTCGTCTATAGCATCGTTCTTTTCTGTTTCATCAATCACCTCTGTAATGTTTTCGTGTTCATCATCTACAGCTTCACCGTTTACAGTTACAGTGCAAAAGGCATAGAGGTTGTCGTCTTCCTCCGACCTGGCAACAATCCTGGCTGTGCCAGGACTAATCGCTTCTGCGAGGCCCTTTTCATCAACCTGTATGACCTGGTTGTTGCTGGAAGCCCATTCCAGTTGACGATTTGTGGCAGTTTCAGGGCTCAGAAATGCTTCAAATTGATATTCCTCACCACTTTCCAGGCTTAATTCGGTTAGTTCCATATATACTCTGGATACAGGGATTACAACAGTGACTTTACACGAAGCCCGCCAGTCATTATCTTCAGTAATAACTGTAACCCAGGCTTCACCACCGCCTTCAGCTCTTATTTCGGCTGAAGAAAGCCCCTTAGACCGGACTGTAACTACCTCGTTATCACTGCTAACCCAGTAGATATTTTTGTTGGTAGCATCTTCAGGTTGAACCCAGGCTCTTAGCTCTTCAGTGGTGCCGATGATCAACTCCATTGAGCTGTCGCTTATTACTACCCCGGTTGTTTCTATATTCCTGAGGCTGGCATGGACCGGTTGATAAAGAACCAGGATGAAACAAATAGCGGTTAAATAAAATAAAGTGCGGCGCATAAAAATACCTCGCTTCTAATTTGAAGTAAAGACACCCTCTACCCAGATTCCCCTCTTAGTATGTCCGTTTGGATAAGTTAAAGTTCCTTCCCCGTGCATTTTGCCATCTTTCCAGTACCCCTCGAATTGTCTGCTGGTGCCACTTTGCAAACCTCCCGTTGCCGACTCAGCTCGAGTATAAACAAAAACGCCGTAACCATCGGGGACGCCATTTTTTACTTCTCCTGTATAAATACCATTGCTGAATTCTAAGGTTACAATAGTGCCGTCATTTGCATCCCTGTCCTGAATGGCGGTTGTTTGTTGTTGCTGTTGTTGCGGCACCTCATCTGAACTGTCGATGAAAGCTTCTTCTGCATGATCTAATGCAGGGGAGCCTGTTGAAAACAGGCCCTGGCTTAATAAATAGTAGAATAGCGGCGCCAGAATAGCTGCCAGCATCAGTGAACCAGGTAGCAGCAGGGTAAGTTTTGAATTATTTTTACCAGAATCAGCCCGCGTTACAACATTTTTGGCCCTTGCTACTGCCGAATTCGGGTTTAAAACAGCATGATAATTGTTAATATCAAAGAGTTTCTGCCCGTTTTCTAAATAAAATGCTTTGCCATCAAAGTGTATTTTTTTTGAGCTAAATGTTATCCAGGAACCGGCAGGGATTTCAACAATGCCCTGCACTGATGTGCCGTTTAAGAAAGTACCATGGGTGCTGTCCAGATCGCTTATGTACCAGGAACCGTTTTCATAATGGAGTTTTGCATGATAACGCGAAATTGTGCTTTCTTCCAGGACGAGATCATTATCTGCAGCTCGTCCAATATTAACAGTCATGGCTTGATGAGCTTTAATCTTTTGAGCTTCATCTTCGTTGTGGCTCCCGTGTTCACGGGATCTTTCAAGCGTTTCATTGTTATAAAATTGCTTTTGGCAGGGTTCTGGACCTGAACCCGTCAAATCCGGTGAACCAGATAGAGCATTTTGGAAATCTTCTACCTGCTGATACCTGTGCTCTGCTTTTACGGCCATAGCGGTCAACAGGGCTATTTCTTGCTGCTCTGGAATGGCAATCCCGAGTTCTGAAGGCCTGATCAGGGTGTCATTATTTAACCGGTCCAGCGACTCAGGGGGCATAGAGCCGGTCAGGGTGCGGTACATGGTTGCCGCTGCAGCGTATATGTCAGTCCATGGTCCCTGTAGACCGTTACTTCGATATTGCTCTTCCGGAGCAAATCCTGGCTTAAGGACAATGGAATACTGTTTGTCACTTTCACCGATGGCGTGACGGGCTGCTCCGAAATCAAGAATTATTATGTGTCCCTTTTTTGAAATCATGATATTATCAGGACTGATATCCCTGTGCAATAAATTTTCTTTATGGACGGCTCTCAGGGCATCAAGCACCGGGACCATGATCTGCATAGTTTCTTCATAAGCAAGCTGTTCATTTTTTGCGGCAAGATAATTACATAAAGTGGTTCCGTCAAGGTAACTCATTACTAAATAAGCGGTTTCATTGGCTTTAAAAAAGTCACGCACTGAAACGATGTTGGGGTGCCCGTCGAAACGAGCCAGGGTTTTACCTTCAGCTAAAAATTTATCGAGACCGTACTCGTACTGCTCGTGGGTGGTTCCTGAATATATCGAAACATTATGGTAGCCGCTATCCCGGTAGCAAAAGTCCCGGGGGAAGAATTCTTTTACAGCCAGCTTGCGTTCCAGAAATAGATCCCAGGCCAGGTAGGTGATACCAAAGCCGCCCTGGCCCAAAACCCGGCCCAGCAGGTATTTTTCTACCAGTACTGTTCCCGCGGGAAGGTGAAGGGGAGATTCAGCTTGAGTTCCCTCGAGCCAGCCGCAATAAGGACAGGTTGCTTCCGGTCCTTTGTCTTCCATACAGCCCAGGCACAAGTTTTGTGTAATCATTTTTGCCCCCCTTTACCCGGGATTGTCTTAAAAGTTTACTCTTTTTTATTATCGCTCCACTGGAAGTGCTCGTTACAGAAAGGAACAAACCTTAGTTTTGTTTCACCAATTTCAATTGAGTCGTAAGCCTTCAGCTGAGCAGGAGTTATAACTTCTTCTTCATTTAAGTAAACAAGACCCCGACTTTCGCCGGGGAAAAGCCTGAATGAATTATTTTTTGGATTGTAGCTGACAATAGCATGGTTTTCCCGGGATATGGTTTCATCACCGGGAATGCTAACGTCCATATTCTCAGCCCTGCCGATAAAGTTTCTTTCAGAGGTAATGCGGTAATCATTACCCCTTTCCGGGCCTTCTACAGCTACCAGCCAGCCTACGACAGGATCAATCCCCAGTTTTTTGCGAAACAGCCCCACCGTTTTCCCTTCTCCGCTGGCTGCTTCTCCTCTGGGTGTCCCTTCAGCCCTTTTGGCCATAGTTTTTCCTATATCGATATCAAGATTCTGGACCCCGCAGTAGGGACAGGAACTATGTTTTTGAGGGTCATAATAATGACCATTGTTGCATCTTGTTAAAGAATCCATCTTTATATCCTCCACTTCTGTCAAATTGAAGAGTCATACATATCCTGCTCATGTTAGGTTTAACAAAAGATTGCTACAGCAGAATAGTTATCATGCCTTTTTTCTGCCCTGGCCAAAATCCGATTTTCCAGCATCTCCAGCCAGGTTTCAGGGTCTGTTGACCGGGACAGGTCGCTTTCCATTTCATGTTCAAATACATATTCCCAAAAGCCGTCAGTGCATAGAAGAATGACATCATAATTATTTATTGCAATTGCTTCTGGAGCGAAAGTAAAGCGAGAAATATCGCCCCCGTCAAAGGCCCTGGTCAGGCGGTTGCGATCCTCATGAAAGCGAATTTGGTCATAGGTAATGTCCCCAATATTATAAAGATGATAGGGCACACTGTGATCCCTGGTTTGAAAATGTATTTTAGTTCCCCTGAAAAAATAGAGACGGGAGTCACCTATATGGCCCCAAAATATTCTTTTGTAATCACTTAAAACTACCACCGCTGTCGCTTTCATGTTTTTTAAACTGCTGTCTAATCTTTGCGCTTCTAAAAAGCTATGCCTGGCTTTTTCTAAGTACCTGAAAAGATGATTGGACGAGATACCCGGGGCGGCAGAAAAGGCTTCCAGGATTTTTTCTACCGTAATCCTGGAGGCGTAAGATCCGCCCCGGTGGCCGCCCAATCCATCAGCCAGGATGTAGCAACCATACCCGTTATATTCCAGGTAGCTGCAATAATCCTCGTTATATTTTCTACCGCCTGGCTTTGATAGTAGCGCTGTTTTCATCTTTTTTATCCTTTAACCAGTTCAAATACTTCCTTGGAGTCGGCTACGTAAAAACGATCTCCTGGATTTAAGTAATACGGTTTGCCCGGCTCTAGCTTCTCGTTGGAAGATAAAAAGGTGCCATTAGAAGATGAATCTTCTAAAATAAATTTCTGGGTCTTCTCATCAAAACGGATGGTAAGATGTTTACGGCTTATATCATCTTTGCTTTGAGGGTATACCAGTTGGGCCATTCTCGGATCTCGGCCGATTATGAGCTGATTCCCGGTCATATCGATAGTTTGACCGGCAAATTGTCCAGATATCCCCTTGATGCCAACCTTGAGCCCGGCAGGCTTTGCCTTTGTTACAGGTGTTGCAGCCGAAGTTGGTTTAGCCTGGGTAGAAGGCATAGCTGCATTTTGGTGTGGAGCAGAAGGGGGAGGTGGTGCGGCTGCTCTGGGTGCGGCTGCAGACGGAGCAGCTTTTTTGCCTCTGGTTAGGACAACTGCCAGAATAATTACCAAAAGCACTGCCGCACCGATGCCGATAAATAGCATCATCTGACCCTGGTCTTGATCAGCAGCCGGAGCGGCGGTTTCTTCTTCCACCGGTTCGGGTTCCTGGGCTATTGGTTCAGCTGCTTCTTCAACTGGTTCAGGGGTTGTTTCTACAACCGGTTCAGGGGCTGCATCTTCAGCCCTAAGGAAGGGAATATTTCTGGATTCAAGAAAACCAGTCAATTCTTGGACTTGTACGGCATATTCAATGTTGTCCCTGATTTCAAAACCGTTTAATTCCGTGCCTACGCCCCATGCAGTCATGCCGACAATAACCCCGTCTTCATTGATAACGGGGCCGCCTGAATGACCGCCTGTTATATTAGCGTCTGTTTGAATAACGGGGACTCCATCAACACTGGTAATACGGGTAATACTTCCCTGGGGTGTAGTGGAATCAGTAAATTGGGCTATAGTCAGATCGGAAAATGTTTCTGCTGCAGCGGGGTACCCGATAGCTGTAACGCGATCGCCTCGCGCAAAAGAGGTTTCATTACCAAATACAAGAGGAATATAACCATACAATCTGTGGGCAGGATCAATTTCCAAAATGGCAATGTCGGATGTGCGCAGGTCCTGGTACACCCTTACCGGCACGTAATCGTCCCTTGCCCTCAAGATATATAGATTGACCTCATCGGGTGTAAAGCGCATGTCAGCAGGCAGATCCTGACCCCATGTAGTATCAACAACGTGCCAGGCGGTGGCGCAATAGCGAAACTCATCAGTTTCATCGGTGCCGATTAGCATCCCGGTACCCATAGTAACTCTTAGATTAACCTCACCAGTAGCAGGATCCCTGAACATAGTCCTGAAGGGTTCCCGGTCCGGCAGTTCGATGGCAATCTGGACCACGCTCTTGGCAACATCATCGGTTGACATCACCTGGGCCTGGGCTATAGTGCCCATATTAAAGATAAGTAAAAGCAGGGTGGCAATCAAAATCATCGTGCACAGCAGATTAATCTTTTTTTTCATAGCAAGTTATCCCCTTTTCTAATTACTTAATAAACGATCACTAAACAAAACCAGCCAGATGAGAATCATTTTATATCTACAGTCTATTGCCTTTGCTATATGATTTTCGGCGCCGTGAGGACGGTTCGAACGTCCCTTGAAACATAGATTTAAAGCCGAAGGGGAAACGGGGGAACCGCCCCCTGCGGCTTAATGGACCAGGCCTGTAGTTACAACTAATAGTTAAAATGTGGTACTGTCCTAACTTCAAGAATCAATAACAGATAAAGTGATAACCGTGATGTTATCCTGGTATTTGTTATTTCGTGTAAGAGCTTCTTTGACCAGTTCTTCTGCAGGATTTTGGGTTTCTTTTTTTAACGTGGCAACAATGTCTGGTTCGCTGAGTGTGTCATACAGGCCATCAGTGCTTAGAATTACAACATCTTGATTTTGCAAGAGCAACGGTTGAGCACTTTGATCAGTTTCTGGGAGTTCAAGCAAACCCAGGTAACTGGTAAGATGCCTGCGTTCAGGATGATTATCGGCTTCTATCTGGGAAATTCTGCCACTGGCTACATCTAATTGCAGGTGGTTTCCATAGATATGATCCCTGGTTAGCTGCTGCAAATTTTCATTCCTAAAGAGATAAATCCTACTGTCACCTGCTGAGACCCAGTACAGTTTACCCTGTTCAATAACTGTTGCAATCAGTGTTGTTCCCAGGTCTTTTTCTTCTTTACCGTCGAAAGCAAGATCAAACACGGCAGTATTGGCAACTTTTAGTGCCCGCCACAGCGCGTCATTAACCGGATCACCGTTTTCTTTACGGCAATACTCGCGCATAAAAACATGAACGGCTTTACGGCTGGCTTCATCACCGCATGACAATCCGCCCATTCCATCGGCTACAACCGCTAATGAACCGTTCCTGGTGGTTGCCTCTTTGTTGCTAAAATCGGATAAGGCGAACGCATCTTCCTGGTTTTTCCTGTTGCCAATGTGCTGGCAATTGGCAGGAATAATTTTTACTGCAGAGGTCCTGGTGGTGTAATCGTCGATTATTTCGCCCCCTTAACATAAAATTTGGAATAACATATATCTATTTAGAATAAGATAACGCTTTGTTGGATAAAAACTTAGTGCATAACGAGCTTATAATGCTTCTTTCGGAACGAAATATCAATTTATTTATAGTTACAGGTACATTTGTATATTACCAGGGGATGGTTTTTTATTTTATTTCAGTGTAGCAGTTATATAAAAAAATAATATCACCCTTTTAGGGTGATATTATTTTTAGCCTGTTAGAACTACACTAATTTTATAACCTTATACATTTGAAGAATGTTTTATGTTCCGCCTTTTTTAAGCAGAGTAATGTTGAAAATGTAAAAGGTAATTAACATATAACCCGGCAGATCTTAAATGAGGTTGCCAGGGTGAAAAAGTAACTGAGGTGATGGCAAGTAATAAATCAGGTTTGTGTTTGCTCTTGATATTTAAAGGAGGGTTTTATGGTGGTCAACAGCGCGATAGAGCAAAGCCTGCAGGTATACCCTAAGGCAGCACTGGGCAAGAGGATCCTGGCTTACATTATTGACATGCTAATTGGCGGGTTACCGGTTGGAATATTTATGATTATGGGTTTAGGGCCAATTATGGGGCAAGCTTTTTCAGGAAGGGCTCCCGATACAGGTTCTTTGGGATTCTTGCTTGTTTTAATAATTTTAGGCGGTCTTTGGGCTTTATTCTATTCACTTTGCCGGGACGGTTTTGGAAATGGCCAGAGCTGGGGGAAAAAAGCAACCGGTCTAATGGTCGTTAACCTGGAGTATAACAGCCCTTGCACTATTGGCAAGTCTTTAGTGCGCAATGTTTTTCAAATCTTATTTACTATTGTTTTAGGCTGGATACCGGTCATTAATTTCTTTGCCGGCTGGGCAGAACCTATAGTAGCAATAATCCACCAAAAAGGTTATCGTGTTGGGGATATGGTGGCAAAAACACAGGTAATTGAAACCGAAGTATACTTTAGCGCTGCCGCTTCCGTGGCGGCACCTGCCGGTGGTCACAATCCGGTTCCCCCACCGCTGCCGGGTAAGATGCAGCAGCCTAAAATGCCCGATTCTTTTGCCGGTCAATCATACAGCATCGGCCGCAGCCCTTCTAACAACCTTGTTATCGATGATCCAGAGGTATCCCGCAGCCATCTACGCATAGACTTCGATGGGGGAAGTTTCTTTGTGACTGACTTGAACAGTACCCATGGCACTTATCTAAACGGGCAAAAAGTTAGCAGCACAGTTCCGCTGCCACCATCTTCAAACCTGCAAATTGGCAACACGCAGCTGTACTTTGATGGCGTTTCTTTGATCGATGGCAGCGGTCGGGTGTTGGCCTCATTTAATTAAAAAATATGAAAAATTAAAGGGTAATAAAATGTGGTTTAGAGCAGTCAGGGTTGAAGAGCGACATATTTAAAATAATGATTCATCCTCTCTAAGATTATAAGGAGCAAGCATAATAGCAACACTGAACCCGGAAGCAGGCCGGGTTCAGCATTAGCATTAATGGTAAGTCTTATAAGGCTTCTAACCCGGTAAAAAACCGATTTAGGGCCATAGTATGTTGCGCCTTCTAGTTTGTCCTTTTAAAATAATGTCTGTTTTTTTACTCTTCTATAACCGGGCAGTTAGCCCTGAGCTCATATTCCCATTGAGTGCCGGACTCCGGTCCTATTACAGTTACCGTAAAGCTGTTGCTGTTATTTTTTTCAAACATTGCTCTAGCTTCGCCCCGGCCACCACCAGATAAGCCACCCGGGTAAAGGTCGGGATCACCCATACTTGAACCACGCCAGCCGGAATCGTAGACAACTGCTCCTTCATACTCGACAATGAATTTGTCAGGTATACCATATGCATCAAATCTCATATCAAAGTTTGTTGTAGGCGGTAATTCACTTATATCATATACAGTAGTTGTCGTTCCGTAACCTCCGCTGTCGGATCTTATCCATTCTCCACATACATTAAGTACATCCTGCCTGTGCTCCTCATCATCGGTTTCTTCCTCTACAACAAAACTTACCGTTACCTGGTCACTGCCAAGCACTTCACCTTCGGCATTTGTCAGTCTAACACTCAGAGTTAGCGTTTTATCTTCAGTAATATTATCGTAGGTTATGCTCCCGCCTGATCTTATTCCCTGTCCAGGTTTTTCACTGTAATCCCTGCCATCACCAAAAGACCACGCATAGGTGTAATCACCGGGCTCTGTTGCCAATGCAGAAAAGACATGATTTACCGATTGATCCCCTTCTTCTAAGGTATAGATTACATCTCGGCCACCATCTATCGTTACAGCAACTTCACCATCCGGGCTCGGCATTGTGTCAGGCCAGAATTCTGGCGGTAAAGGGCCGTAGTTTTCACCAGTTGCCACCCAGGAACCATCTGGCTGCTTTTCGTATTCATCACCAAGGTCATCTATAACCAGGTGACCGGAATTGTAGATATCACCATAAGGTCTTGGGAAAAACCATTCCCCCGGCATTTCAAGATTTGGGTCATGCAAAGTAGCCTCCTGGGCCGGTTCTGATGCAGCGAATCCACCCTGGGCTATACGGACAATTGTGTCAATAATATCGTTAATAACAGTGGGGAAAAAACCGTTGCTGCCTTCTGCCGCACCGGGGCTTTCCTGCTCTCTTTCGCCTTTGACTTCCTCCTTGATCTCTGGGATATCGCTGTAATCAACGTCTCTAGTGTTTTCGACATATTCATACTGGTTAACCAAATCCTGAAGTTCTTCAACCCTGCGTTGATTTTCATATCTAATGCTTTCAATACTTGTTATGCGGTTCTTTAAAGCTTGATACTGGGAATCTGCCTCCAGGTGCCCTGCCAGCATAGAGTCAAAACATGGCTCTTCTAATGGTAAAATCTTTACTTGCTGTTGTTCTTTCTCCCTCTGTTCGTCAGAACGCATGTCGAATCCCATGCGGGCATAAGTACGATACATCATACCCGCTACCCATAAACGTTCTCGATCTTCAGAGCTCAAACTGTGATAATACTGCCGAAATTTTTCTGTGGTTTCGGTATGAGGGACATCTACTTCAGTTAATCCAGCTGCCTGGAAATAAGGTAAATTATCCCATGTTACAAGCCCCGAACTCAAATCAACGGGTTCAGGAGCATCTGGCCACCGGCGGCTGGAGATCATCAACGCCCTCATGAACCTATCAGCTGCAGTTAAATCCTCGCCTCTTTCCTCTTTTTCCTTAATATATTCATAAAAAGCTAAAGACTTGGGCGTGACCTGGGTCCGGTAACCAGGTCGACTAATATTGTTCTGGTCATGCAGGCCGGTCTTTCTTTCGTAGCCTGAGTCTAATTTTTGCTCTTGCGCTGATACAAATTCGGCATGTTCCTTAATCGCTAAGCCTTCTTTTTCTGCTGCTATTTGCGAGACAGTGTTCAGTAAGTTGTTATATTCCGCTTCGGTTTGATTGATATAGGTATCTCTATCCCAAATCGCTGCTTCAAGCCTTTGTTTATAATATTCCAATCTTTGGTTGTCCTGCTGAGCTGCGCAAATTGAAAAAAAACTTGTTGAAAGAAGCATGCAAATAACTGTAGCCACAACCAGGCGGATCGTAATTTTTTGGCTTATCATTTTAACTCTCTCCCAGTTCTCATTTATAAAGAGGGTGCTTCTTAACCCCTTAATACGGGCAAGGAATCTTATCAGCTGCCTGGCTCCAGTAAAAAAATCGCTTCATTATAGTTAGCATCGCCGGAGGCGAGATAAAGCCTTGCATACTCAGGGTTCCTGGCCGTGAAGTATTCCATAGCCTGGTAGTAGTCATTTGCAGCAGCTTTCAGGTAGTCATGTGAAGCCCTGTATTTACCCGGAGCATCGGCTTCTTGAATCTCTTCACAAAGCACCATTATTTCAGCAATAGATACCTTGAGGCTTCTTTCCCACTCCGGGGTGTTAAGCGGGTTGCTGGACAGGGATTCAAAAGATGAGAAAGATGAAACCAGGTTGGAGTGATTTTCAGACCGGAAAAGAAGGTAGGCCTCTTCCTCGGTTAGATCAAGTGATTCTCCCCACGGGACCATCATGAACAGGGAAAATACCACACCTATTAAGGCCACAAGCAGGGCCAGGGGTAAGACCAGCTCTTTCCTGAACAGCGTCTTTTTATTTCCTGCAGAGTCCCGGGAAATTCCCGGGGCCGCGCCCCTGGCTGCGACGTCAATTTTAAATTCTATTACACTGTCGCCTGCGGTTATTCGATCTTCGTTTTTGATCAGCAAGGCTTCATTAACGGGGTTGCCGTTAAGTAGTGTCCCGTGGGTGCTGCCCAGATCTTCCAGGTAAAAAAGGTCACCCTGGTAGCGGTTAATCTGAGCATGGATACGTGAGACTTTCTGGTCGTTAATAACCAGGCTACACTGTCCCGGGTCGCGGCCGATGATCAGGTTAAAATTGCTAAAGGGAATAATTTTACCAATCTCCGGGCCTTCTATCACTTCCAGGAAATAGTCCATGGGAAGCCCTCCTGTTGGGAAACGTATCAGTTATTTGAGATTTATTTTATGTGAGCTTAGATAATAATAATATCACCCTTTGGGGGTGATATTATTGAAAACCGGGGTTGCCAGTGCCACGGGACATGAGACTCAACGGGCAAATGATTAGCGGCACGGTTCTATCCTTAATCAGCCATGGTTTAATAGAATGCCAAGCAGCCATAAGTTAGGCGCATTAGACGATGCTTGCCTGCCGCTGACAAGGTATGCATTGGGGCCGAAAACCCCTTCGATTAAAAATAGCCTATCTACATCTGCATTTTTAACAATGAGTTTGTTGTCCCAATTGATGTAAGAATTGAGTTTATTTTTGTTTCATTTTTGTTCTTACTTTTGGTATGATATAAGTAATTGTTTCCCCCGGAGGATCACATGGACTTAAGTAAAGTGAGAAGTTTTGTTTTACTGTCAAAGCCCCTTTACTTCGGTTGGTTGCTGGCCTTTCCTTATTACGGGCCCGTTTTCAACGCGGCAGCTCCTGCCACTTTAGTGGCAGAGCATTCATTGTTTTTATTGTTTGCACTGGTCCACGGGTTGACCTATTTGCTGGGCGGGTTGATCATAAAAAAAACCAGAGCCTGCTTAAAGATAATGCTGGTCAGCTTACTTGCCACGATTATCACAAATGCCATATTGTTTTTGCCCTATGACTTTTTATGGGTTCCGGCTATGGCTCTATTTGGTTTTTTTTCATCACTTTATGTCCTGGGATGGTGCTGCCTTTACTCGCTTTTTATACCCAACAATGGCCGTTTAAAGCTTATGGCTGCTATCATTATTTGGGCCAATGTAATTTTCGTCGTTTTTAATCTGCTGTCATCTGTTTTGCACGCCCAGGCGGTTCTGGCGCTGGCCTTGCTCCCGCTTATCGGAGCCGGGGTAGTGCAATTTGGCTTTAAATTTCCCTACTTGCAAACGTCAAAAGAAATTGAGAAGAGGGTTCCTGTATCCAGGCCGTTCTTGGCCATTATATGCCTGTTTGTTTTTGCCCTTTACCTGAATGGTGGGTTAATGTTCAAGGTTATTCTTCCCTCTTTGGACGCTCAAGTGCCTTTTGCTTTTTATTACCGCTTTGTTTTGTATATTTTGGTTTTAATGATTATGTATGTTTATGGAGAGCACTTGCAGAGATATTTTCCAATCTACATGGCTGTAGCTTTATTGGGCCTGGCCTTTGTTTCTTTCGCGCTGTTAAGTGAACTGGTTGCCGGTTTTATTTTGACGGTAGGTTTGTTAGAGGCTGCTTTTGCAATGCTGGATCTGTTTTTGTGGGTTGCTTTAGGCAGCCTGGCTTTTTTATATAAATCGCCGTTTAAATTTTTCGGCCTTGCTTTAGCCGCAAATTTAGGCGGAATTATCTTTGGAGACTTGTTTGGAGATATACTCTTACATAGTGGTGAAAGCCTACGATTAATCACTGCCATTTTTGCATCTTTGAGTATTTTTATTGTCTTCCTTGTCGTTCCCTGGTTGAGCCGGCATATAGATGAAAAACTACCAGGATTATTAGAAGGCAATGCCAGGCAATACAGCCTTTCAGGTAGCATCCTGGAAAAATTGGAAGCACATCTTATGCCCGGTGAAAAGCTAACCCCCCGGGAAATTGAAATAACTATATTAATTATTAAAGGCTATACCAATAAAGACATTGCAAGTAAACTTTTTGTCAGCCCGAACACGGTTAAAACGCATTTAAAACATATCTATAATAAGTTTGGAATAAGCAAGAAGAAAGAACTAATAAAGTTATCCTCTAAAGATCAATAAAAGAATTTTATATTATTTTATGAAATATCACCTCTTTTTGCTGCCAATATCCCCCTTTTAGGAGTATAGATATTTGACGTTCTACCTGATAATGTTTTGGTACAATCGGTTTAATGTATCCTTGCATGCAAAAACGATGCTTAATGAGGAGGCAACCTTTGTCAGGATGGACAAGCAAACCAGAAATATATTGTTGATAACAATTGGTACGGTTAGCATAACAATCCTGACTGTTTATTTTTTTGGGGTTTTGTTGCCCTCCATAAAACAATTGTTTTAAGACCTTATAAGCTTCAGTCATTCATTATTTTTGATTAAAAGAGCAACCGGGAGTATTTTACCCCCGGTTGCTTTTTTCATTTCTATAGTGTATTGATATTATTCTAGTAAAGAGTGAAACGTGATGAAAAAGTGTACCTTTGAAGGCCAGCCGTCCCTGAGGGTGTTGAGTGGCGACCAGGTAAAGCTGATCTATGAGAAATCCCTGACAGCAGGCCGGATTTGAAACCGGGATCAGCGGCGTTATAGCCCCGCTGGCCGGGTTCAGCAAGATATCAGGGGCCGGATCACTCGGTTTTGTCAGCTCACTCAGCTTAGAAAAATTGGTCATAGATCATGAAATTTGCGGAACAGCTTTAAGGTTGCAGCGCGGCATTGACTGCTCTTCAGAAGCGCTGGCTGTTGATCTGATCAACCAGCTCGGTCCAGGTGGAGTTTACCTGGAAACTGATCATACCTTCAAGTGGTTAAAGAAAGAGCCGTTTATACCTTCACCGGTTGTAGACCGCCGCGACCGCGATACCTGGAATATGGAGGGTAAAAAAGATGTTTTTCAGCGAGCCTGTGAACGGGTGGGAGGATTAAAAAATACTTACTACCTGGCGCTGCTAGATAAAGCAAAAAAAGAAAAGCTGGACTATACCGTCCGGGGGATTATGAAGGAGCTTGGAATAACCGATCTGCCCCAGGGCCCCTAAAGGTTTTTTAACCCCGGGAATAGAACTATATATTCTTAGGATGAACCTGTAATCACAAAACCATACTTAACTATGATTTAAAAGGATGAGTGAATATGAGCAGTACAGTTATATTTAGCGACATGACCACCCAGGCGGACAAGAATCTGCTTGATAAAACCAGGGAAATCGTCAAAAAGGCCGGGATTTTCGGCATGGTTGAAGAAAATGACCTGGTGGCCATAAAATTGCACTTTGGCGAAGAGGGCAACCTTGCTTTTGTCCCTCCGCCCCTGGTCCGGGTAGTAGTGGAGATGGTAAAAGAAAAAGGGGGCAAACCCTTTTTAACCGATGCCAATACCCTTTATGTTGGCAAAAGGCGCAATGCCGTGGACCACATTGAAACTGCCCTGAAAAACGGCTTTGGTTATGAAACCACTGGTGCCCCTCTGATTATCGCCGACGGTTTAAAAGGGGCAGACTATGTCAATGTGCCTGTGAATGGGAAGCATTTTGATACAGTAAAGATCAGCAGTGCTGTTCATAATGCTGATGCTGTGATTGCTGTCAGCCACGTTAAAGGGCACGACCTGTTTGGCTTTGGCGGGGCTTTAAAAAACCTGGGTATGGGCTGCGGCAGTCCTGCGGGTAAGCAATCTATGCACTCAGACCTAAAACCTGAAGTTGACCCGGAAAAATGCACAGCCTGCGGTACCTGTTTGAGCAGGTGTCCGGAAGGAGCTATCGAGAGGGTTGAGAAAAACAAGGCCTTTATTCATGCTCAACTCTGCATCGGTTGTGGGGAGTGCGTTGCCTTTTGCCCGGTGCAGGCCATCCCAATCAACTGGGAAACTGATGAAGCGACTATCCAGGAAAAAACAGCTGAATATGCCTGGGGGATAGTTAAGCCTAAAAAAGAAAAGAGCGGGTTTATAAACTACGTCATGAACGTGACACCCGATTGTGACTGTGCCCCCTGGAACGATGTCCCGATCGTCCCCAACCTGGGTATCCTCGGATCGGCCGATCCGGTGGCTATTGATCAGGCCTCCCTGGACCTGGTTAACCGGGCCCCGGTCATGGCTAACTCGGTGCTGGGTGATAAACAGGATGTAGAGGATAAATTCAGGGCTGTAAATAACCGCAACTCTTCTTACATTATTGAGCACAGTCAAAACCTGGGGATGGGCTATAAACAGTATAACCTGGAATCGTTCTGGCTAAACCAGAGTAAAAAACATTCCTAAATAAATCTGTCTTTGCCCGGCCAGGTATTACCATTTAACAGCTTGCCGGTTGGTTTATCATGCAGGAAAAGGCTTTAGGGGTTTTAATGATCATGAAGTTATTGTTGCAGTATTTTCCTAAACAGGACTTCAGTTCTGTGGTATTATTGAAACATATAAAAAATGATGACAGTTTTGCAATTACGATAGAAGTAACCATTACAGTTTGTTTTATGATTTTAAGGAGGACGATATGGATTACTCGACCATCAAGTACGATCTTAAAGATGGCATCCTGACGGTGAGATTAAACAGGCCTGAAAGAATGAATGCCGTAAATGAAGAAATGTATTCCGAGATGACCGATCTCCTTCAAAAGCACAGTGAAGACAGTGATGTTCGTGTAGTTGTCCTTACCGGATCGGTACGGGTCAAAAATGGCAAAGAAAAACAGGCTTTCTGTGCTGGAGCGGACTTAAAAAAACACTCTGAGGGCGAACGGACCCACGCCCAGAAAAGGCAGTACATTGAGCAGGCCCATGAAGCTACCCGCCTCCTGTACCGCTACCCAAAGCCTGTAATCGCTGCTGTAAACGGGCCCGCCCGTGGGGCGGGAGCTGAAATGGCTTTTGCCTGCGATTTTTTAATTATGTCCGATCAGGCCTCGATCGCCTTTCCTGAAGCTGCTCTGGGCACCTTTGTTGGCGGCGGTGTTACCCTGCACCTGCCGCGCATTGTCGGTTTGATGAAAGCAAAAGAGTTAATATATACGGGCCGGGTTCTTGATGGGCAGACAGCCGTTCAACTGGGAATTGCTCTTAATGCTTACCCCATGAGTGAATTTATGGATAGAGTGATGGAGCTGGCTGCAGATATAGCGGCTAAAGCGCCGATTTCCATAGCCATGGCCAAAAAGCACCTGCAGCGCTCCAGCCTTCTTGACCTGGAGACAGTGCTGCAGTTGGAGGCAGATGGCATTTTATCCTGCATGGACACTGAAGACTGGCAGGAAGGGGTAAACGCTTTTTCAGAGGGAAGAAAACCGGTTTACAGGGGGAGATAAAATGAGCCTTGACCGCATATTCAATGCCGAATCTGTAGCCATAATTGGAGCTTCAAGAGATGAGACCCAGCCTGGCTACCAGGCCCTGGTGGCACTACAAGAGGGAAGGTTTGAAGGGAGCATCTACCCGGTCAACCGCGGGGAAAAGAATATCTTTGGCTTACAGTGCTACAGCTCTGTCCTTGATATTCCAGGCAACATTGATTTAGCTTTAATAACGACGCCGGCCGATACCTTGAAAAGTCATCTTGATGAGCTGGGGCAAAAAGGAGCAGCAGGTGCAGTAGTGCTTGCCGGCGGTTTCGGTGAACTGGGAGAAGATGGTAAAAAATTTGAAGAGGAGATCGTGACTCTGGCCAATGAAAAGGGTATCCGGCTCATCGGCCCAAATACACCGGGCATGATCAATGTGAATAAGGATATCAACCTGGTGGGGCTGACAAATATCCCGGAAGGAGATATTGCTTTACTCACCCAGAGCGGGAATATTGCCCTTAATTTGATTACGGAAGCGAACCTCAAGAGCCAGATTGGTTTCAATTATTACGTTGGTGTTGGCAATGAAGCTGATATCAAGTTTCATGAATATATGGATTTTTTTACCAAAGAATCCGGCACAAAAGTTATCTTGATGTATGTAGAAGGCCTACGGGAAGGACGTAAATTCCTTGAACAGGCCAGTGAATCTACCCAGGTAAAACCGATCGTGCTTTACAAGAGTGGGAGATCAGCTAAGGGAAGCAAATCTGCCGGTTCTCACACCGGAGCCCTGGCCGGCATTTCAGAAGTTTCCCAGTCGGCCTTTAAGAGGGCCGGAATTATCGAGGTGGAGCACCCCGGCGAGATGTTCCCGGTTGCTGAAACTCTTTCTTTACTACCCATGTTGAAGGATAACTCCATTGCCATTTTGGCCGATGGAGGGGGACACGCTACTATAGCGGCAGATTACTTAACCGACCTGGGCATTAGGCTGCCGGAATTGGAGCCTGAAACCAGGGCCAGGCTGGCTTCCATCTTGCCGCCCAATGCCTCTTTAGCCAATCCCATTGATGTGGCGGGGGGAACCGACCGCAACCCGGCAATTTTTGCTGACTGTGCTGAAATACTGCTAGATGATAAGAATATTCACGGGCTTTTACTTGTAGGCCTTTTCGGAGGTTACGGGATCCGGTTTGCTCATAAGCTTTCTTTCATTGAAGAGGATGCCGCCCACCGGATGGGTAAATTGATGGAAAACACAGGAAAACCGATCCTCCTGCACAGCCTGTATGATTATGCCAAGCCCCACTCCCTGGAATTGATGCGCTACTACAATATCCCGGTTTACGATTCCCTGGAAATTGCCTGTAAATGTGTGGAGTCGCTTTCTGCATACAGTTCCTACCGGCGCGAGAACGAAATAGAAGGCAGTTTTCAGCTTAACTGGGGAGCCAATGCAAACCCTGAAGGCCAAAAAATTATTGATAATGCCCTGGCGGAAGGCCGTAAAATCCTACTGGAACCTGAAGCCAAGGAGCTTTTCAGGCTGCAGGACACACCTGTGCCCGAAAGTTACCTGGCCAACAGCGAAGATGAAGCGGTGCGCTATGCAGAAAAAATTGGTTATAATGCGGCTATGAAGGTGGTATCACCAGATATCCTGCATAAGACTGATGCTGGAGGTGTGGTCCTGGGGTTAAGGAACGAAAAAGCCGTGCGGGAAGCTTATAATGCAATTATTAACAACTGCACTGATTGTCACCCGGAAGCTGACATTAAAGGTTGCCTTATTTCAAAGATGGCCGATAAAGGGATTGAGACTGTAATCGGTATGAAAACGGACGATCAGTTTGGCCCTACAGTCATGTTTGGCCTGGGTGGGATCATGGTTTCAGTGATGAAAGACGTTGCTTTTCAAGTGGTGCCTGCTTCTGAGTACTGGGCGGAAGCCATGGTTAACGAGATCAAGTCATCGGTGATCTTTGACGGTTTCCGCGGAAGGCCGCCTTCTGATAAAAAAGCGTTGGTACAGTTGATTCAAAAGGTTTCAGAAGTTGCCCAGGCCTACCCGTCTATCCGGGAAATAGATCTTAACCCGGTCATTGTTCATAACAAAGGTTTGACCATTGTTGATGCCAGAATTATTCTCAAGTGAAGATAAGGCGTAAATGGAAACCGGCATTTTGTTTTTATCATACATTTAGTTATATTTTGTTGTTACTTAGTAAGCTTATTTTATAAAAAGGATGGTTTTAATGGAGAAATCTCTCAATACAGCCTCTCTCGACAGGGTGTTTCACGCCGAAACGGTAGCGATAGTTGGAGCTTCAAAGGATGAGGCGAAGCGAGGCTTCCAGTCAAT
>CAYWIY010000020.1:0-30046 GCA_964458455.1 uncultured Syntrophomonadaceae bacterium
GAAAAAATGGGGCATAGAGTGCCTGGTGGTGATCGGGGGCGACGGCAGCCTGCTTTTAGCCCATCGTTTCAGCAAACTGGGTGTTCCAGTAATTGGGATACCCAAAACTATCGACAATGACCTGCCTGCTACTGATGTTACTTTTGGTTTTGACTCAGCTGTCACTACTGCAACAGATGCTATCGACAAAATCCATACCACTGCTGAATCGCATCACCGGGTCATGGTGGTGGAAGTCATGGGCCGCAATGCGGGATGGATCGCCCTGCAGGCTGGAATGGCCGGCGGTGGCGATATTATCCTGATCCCGGAAATGCCCTATGAATACCAGCATATAGTAGATAAGATTATGGAACGAAACAGCCGGGGCAAAAAGTTCAGCATTATTGTAGCGGCCGAAGGCGCCTACCCTGCCGGGGGAGAACCCATGTACCAGGCCAAGGGCGAGGTCAAAAGACTGGGTGGCATCAGCTCAGTTATTGCCAGGGAAATTGAAAAAAGGACTGATATGGAAAGCCGGGCTACCGTGCTTGGGCACCTGCAGCGTGGCGGCAGCCCCACATCTTATGACCGGGTTCTTGCTACCCGCTTTGGTGTTAAGGCGGTAGAACTGTTCCGGGAAGGAAAGTTTAATGAGATGGTCTGCCTCAAGGGCCATGATATTCAATCTGCCCCCCTGGAAGAAGCAGTAGCCGGCACCAAGCGCGTTGATCCTTCCGGCGAGCAGGTCCGTGCCGCACTTGCCGTAGGAACTTCTTTTGGCTGCCCAATCTAACCTGGGAAACGGGGGACAGGTTTCTTGTCCCATGGAGCCGGGTTAAATCATTGGTTCGGTAGAAATGATGATATAGATCAGCACTCCGCTGTAGGCTAACATTCCGGCTGCTGCAGTGAGGTCGACCCTGCCCATGTGCAGGGTTTTCATTTTGGTCCTGCCTTTGCCCCCCGTATAGCTGCGGGCGTCCATAGCTACAATTAGTTCTTCCGCCCTTTTAAAGGCCCCAATAAAAAGCGGCAGGAAAACCGGAAATATCTTCCTGGTTTTCTGGATAAAGTTGCCCTGGTCAAAAGCGACGCCGCGGGCCATCTGGGCTTTAATTATTTTTTCCAGCTCTTCGGCCAGTATCAGGACGAAACGGAGGGCTATGACCAGGGTCATCACCAGTTCCTGGGAGGGAAGGCCGATCATGCGCAGCGGTTTTAGCAGGCTTTCCAAACCATCAGTCAGGCTGACCACGGAAGTAGTCAGGGTCAGGAAAGTGGTGACTGTAAATAAGAACAGTACTCTTAATATAATCAGGTTCCCCATATGCAAACCTGCTTCGGTGGCTTCAAAGATCCACCAGTGGAAATACACATTAGCGCCGGGTTCTTTAAATAAAAAGAGCTGAAAGATCCACATTATGACCAGCACCGGCAGCATTGGCTTTAGACCACGCAGGGCGTAACCGGTGGGGATGCCTGAGAGTATCATTAGGGATCCGATAAACAGGGCAGACAGAGCAAAAGCGGCATAGGAGCGAGACAGCAAAAGGAGGATAATGATAATGGTGGCAGCGATTATTTTAGTCCGGGGGTCCAGTTTGTGGATAAAGCTTTTGCCCGGCAGGTAAACCCCCAGGGTGATATTCTTTGTCAGTTCCACTATCTGTTGGCCTCCATTTCTTTAAGGGCGGCGGTTATTAATCCAAGGGCTTCGCTGACATCTAAAACCTCGGCCGGAAGGTTGAAACCGGCAGAGCGCAGTTTATTCACCAAAACGGTTATTTCGGGCAGTTCCAGGCCAATTGCTTGTAGTTCTTTAAAGCGGGCAAAGACCTGCCTGGTCAAACCGTCCATAATAATCCTCCCCCGGTCCATGACTATTATCCTTTCAGCCATGGTTGCTACTTCATCCATGCTGTTGCTAATAAAAATGGTGGTAATGTTTTGATGGTGGTGCAGGTCCCTGATTACAGCGAGTATTTCTTCCCGGCCGCGCGGATCTAAGCCGGCTGTAATATCATCCAAAACCAGAACTTTCGGCCTGCAGGCAAGCACGCCGGCAATGGCGGCACGCCTTTTCTGTCCTCCGCTGAGGGCAAAAATATCACGGTTATGCAGGGTGTTATAATCCAGGCCAACCTGGGACATTGCTTCACGGACCCTTCTTTCAGTATCTTCCCGAGATAATTTTTGGTTGAGAGGACCGAAAGCAATATCTTCTCCCACTGTGGGGGCAAAAAGCTGGTAGTCGGGGTTTTGAAATACATAACCAACCCGGTGGCGGATTGTAACCAGGTCGGTTTGCTTGTCTTTTGTATCCTTCCCGTCGATCAGTACTTGTCCCAGGCGGGGAATATGCAGGGCATTAAAGTGCTGGGCAAGGGTGGTTTTGCCCGACCTGGTCGGGCCGATTATGCCGACAAATTCGCCCTCTTTTATGGATAGGTTGATATCAAACAGAACCTGTTTAGAAAAAGGGGTTCCTTCTTTATAGCTGTGGTTTAAATTTATGACTTCAATTGGCATAGAGACTCGAGTAACTCCTCTGTCCTTATAATACCCGGTTCGATATTAAAGCCTTCCAGGCGCAGTCCTTCGGCTATTTGTGAAGCTACCGGGAAATCGAGGCCGGATTTTTTAATATCTTCGCTTCTTCTAAAAATATCGCCTGGAGTGCCTTCCATTTGCACCGATCCGTTTTCCATCACTATCATCCGGTTACAGTGTACCACTTCGTTCATGAAGTGAGTTAATAAAACGATGGTAATGCCTTCTTCCCGGTTCAAACGAAGGGCGCTTTCCAGGATTTCGCGGCGGCCGCGGGGATCTAAATGAGCGGTGGGTTCGTCCAGCACTATGCATTCCGGTTTCATGGCCAGAACTCCGGCAATGGCTACCTGCTGCTTCTGGCCTTCCGATAAATTATGGGGCGATTCATTTCTCAATTCTTCCAGGTTAAGGGTTTGCAAGGCCCAGTCCACTCGCTCGACTATTTCAGCCTGGGGTAGGCCCAGGTTTTCCGGCCCAAATGCGATATCTTCTTCCACGATACTGCTGACCAGCTGGTTGTCGGGATTCTGGAAAACCATACCGATAATTTTACGGATTTCGGGGATATTTTCTT
This sequence comes from uncultured Syntrophomonadaceae bacterium, assembly GCA_964458455.1. Lineage (GTDB taxonomy): Bacteria > Bacillota > Dethiobacteria > DTU022 > DTU022 > B1SED10-74M. The sequence continues at coordinate 3,110 of CAYWIY010000020.1, forward strand.
TATTGCCGGTGGATAGGCCTTTTACAAGGACATCACCCTGACCTGGAATAAGCAGGGCGTTGAAATGCCTGGCCAGGGTTGATTTGCCTGAACCGTTTTGCCCGGTGATAGCCAGTATTTCTCCCTGGAAAATATTTATATTTACATTGTCCAGCGCCTTAACTTCATCTTTGGTTCCCGAGCGGTAGAAGTAAGTCAGGTTGGTTGTTTCGATCAATTTTTTCAATAGTTTACAACTCCATAGCTCAGGTTTATTCTTCAGATGGGCGAATTCTTTGGATACCCTGGACCAGGATGACTGTTAAAATAGCGGCTAAGATAAGCTCCGGGACACCGTGTAATACACCGATTGAAATTGAAACCTCAGATGGCAGGTAACCCCTCCAGGTAGCCATGCCCATCACCAAAACCGTGTTAGTGGCGGAACCAAATGCTCCGGCAAGTAGATAGGGAAGAATCCTGCTAATTTTCGAGCCTGCCGCGGTGGGTTTCGGTGAGGTGCCGTCTGCTCCTGGAGTTATGCTTGCTTGCGGCCTGGCAGCAAGGTCTATCACTTTTTTGCTGAAAAAGTATACCAGGTAAGAAACGACGCCTATAAAGAGGCGGGGAAATATGGAAACCAGGGGATCTGCGAAAAAAGGAGCACCCGGCTGTAAGAAGCTGAACAGGCCGAAAATGGCCCCGGTGATTAATCCTACTACCGGTCCTTCCAGCACACCGCCCAGGATTACGGGGATATGCATAATAGTAGCATGTCCGGCCGGGGTTGGAACGGGGATGAAACCGAGCCTGGTAACACCCAGCAATATTGCTATAGCGCCTAAAATTCCTGAAATAACGATTTTCCTAACCGATAAGCTCATGTTATGTTATGTCCTCCTATTCCCGTTGTCTGCAGACAGGTTAGAGTTCTACATTAAACCGGGTTATCCTTCACCGATGACCAATCCTTCCCGACAAATTTATACGCTGTGGCTAGAATTTGGCCTGCATATTTGGCCAAAATGCAAGCCCTGCCGGAGAAGGAATAGGCAACTATATGCAGAATAATATAAAACACGATAAAATTAAAGAGGTAATGCAGAAGATGAAAGGGGTTTTTGCACAGATGTTAAAACAGAATGGTTGGTTAGTATTGCTCTTAATCCCGGTCATTCTGTTTTGTGTGTCGTGCGAAGAAGAAGAGCCGGAGCGTGAACCGGAAAGCACGTCGGTCGGCGGTTCTGTGTTAGAAACGGGTTATGAAGTAGATGATGACAGGAAGATAGTATCACCTCAAACAACTTTTAGGGCTAATGAGGATTTCTACTTCTCCTTTTATAATAATGAGCCTTTTGGGGAAGAAGAAGTCACAGTTGAACTGATTCACAGTGACACCGGTGAAGTGAAGGCTGAAAATGTCTACGAAGTTGATCCCGAATGGGACCTGGTTGCCGATATGATCTGGTTTGGCCATCAAGGAATGTACAAAATATCTGTAGAAGTTGGTGATGAGGTTCGTGCTACCCGGGAAGTTATCATTGAGCCGGAACAAGAGCAGTGATTTTGATGTCGTATATTTCATCCGCTGTGCATAAGGCGGATTTTTCCTGTCCGGGTTTAGTCCTGGAGGACAGGTAATTATATTTACAGGGGGTTTTATTGAATGAAAGATTTTACATCATCGGCGCTTGATCATATTGGGTTTTCTGGAATCAGGGCTGTTTTTGACAAAGCCAACCAGCTGGAATCGGAAGGTAAAAAAGTTGTCCACCTCGAGCTGGGGCGGCTGGATTTTGATACTCCACTGCACATTAAGGATGCAGCCAAGAAGGCTTTGGACGAAGGGCTGGTCCACTATACTCCTAACCTGGGCCTGCCGGTATTCAGGGAAGCTGTCAAGAACCACCTGCAAAGGCAGTTAGGCTTGAGTTATAAGGATAAAGAAATAATTGCCACTATGGGGGCGACCCAGGGAGCCCTGCTGGCCATGGGCGCATTTTTGGATCAGGGCGATGAAGTGATTATTCCCACTCCGACTTTTGTGAGTTACCTGAATGCACCCCGTTTTTTTGGCGGAATCCCGGTGCCCTTAGAAATGAAAGCAGAAGAAGGCTTTCAAATTAACCTTAATGAATTGGAAAAAAAGATTACCCCCCAAACAAAGATCCTGGTAATCATTTCTCCGCACAATCCTACCGGGACTGTGCTGAGCAAAGAAACCCTGGAAGGGGTGGCCGAATTAGCCCGGCGCTATGATTTCCTCGTCCTGAGCGATGAAGTATATGACCAGATGGTTTTTGATGGGGAACACATCAGCATTTCCACTTTACCTGGAATGCAGGAGCGAACCATCCTGGCCAATTCCTTTTCCAAGACCTATTCCATGACCGGGTGGAGGCTTGGTTATATTGCCGCCCCGGAAAACCTGATCAGTTCAATGGTGAGGGTGCACCAGTACGTGGTAGGTTCATCCACTTCTTTCGTGCAAGCCGCCGGAGCCGCAGCCCTCAACGAATCCCAGGATTGTGTCAGGGAAATGGCCTCGATACTGGCCGAAAGAAGAACTTTCCTCCTTAACAATATCAATTCTAAGCTGGTCCCGGTTAAGCCTGGCGGTGCTTTTTACTTTTTCCTTGACGTCCGGCCGGCAGGTTATTCCTCACAGGAAGCAGTGGAGCGCCTGCTTGATGAAGGGGTAGCTACAGTACCCGGCCCGGCATTTGGCGCCGGCGGGGAAGGTTTTATCCGCCTGGCCTATGCAACAACCCTGGAAGAGCTGGAATATGCAACTGAAAAGATCAAAAAAGTGCTCGGATAAGCCCGGTTTTTATGATTATATTTAAGTTTCGAGGCCAAGGTTCAATGGCTTTGTTCAAACTGTTTTTAGAGCATTTGACAAAACTACGAAATTTACAACTCGATTAAATGGGAGGTACTAAAAAAATGGATGGTATGTATGGTAAGTTTTTGCGAGTTTCTTTAACCGATAAAGAAGTAAAGGAAGAAGCTATACCTGAGGATGTTCAAAGAAAATATTTGGGTGGTAAGGGTCTGGCTGCATACTTGATGCTGAACTACTTGCCGGCTGGTATCGATCCCCTGTCGGCCGATAATGTCTTAATATTTGCTACCGGGCCCGCTACAGGAACTACCGTTCCCGCTGCCGGGAGGCACGGTGTTTTTGCCAAGTCTCCCCTGACCGGGTTTTTTGGCGAATCTTATTCGGGTGGGTATACTGCTGCAGCAATTAAAAAAACAGGCTATGATGCCATTATGATTGAAGGGGTTTCTGATAAGCCGGTTTACTTGCACATTTCTGACCAGGGCGTGGAATTTGAAGATGCTTCCGATCTCTGGGGTAAAGAAAGTTACGAAACTGAAGACGCCCTGCTCGAAAAGGTCGGTGTTGATGGGGCCCAGGCGGTCTCGATCGGTCCGGCCGGTGAAAACCTGGTCAGGTTTGCCTGCATTAAGAACAACCACTGGCGCTCGGCGGGAAGGACCGGAATGGGCGCGGTAATGGGTTCGAAAAAATTGAAAGGTGTCGTTTTCAGCGGCGAGCAAAAAGCCGGCCTTGCCGACGAGGAAATGCTTAAGGATTACGTGAAAAACCTGATCAAGGAATGCGTAAATACTGAACGGACCAAAAACATGAAGGAAAAGGGCACCCCTTACATGGTAACAGTCACCAATGAGCAATCGGCATTCCCTACCCGTTACTGGGCGGAAGGCAGTTTTGATAAGTGGGAAGAAATCAGCACCGATGCAATGCGTTCAAGGATGGAAGTAAAACCGAAAGCGTGCCACCGCTGTTTCATGTCCTGCGGTAAGCTTAGCAAGGTTACCCAGGGGCGTCATAAAGGCCTGGAACTGGAAGGGCCGGAGTACGAAACCCTGTATGCCCTGGGGGGACTGTGCTGTGTTTACCCGATTGAAGAAGTAGTTTACTTGAACGATGTCTGCGATCGGTTGGGCCTGGACACAATTTCTGGCGGGAACCTGGCTGCATTTGCTATCGAAGCGGGTAAAAGAGGTAAGCTGAGCGATATGCCTGATTATGGTGATGTCGATGGCATTGCCAGGCTTTTCCATCAGATTGCCTACAAAGAGGGAGTAGGAGAGCTGCTCTCCCAGGGCATAAAACACGCCTCAGAAGAGCTCGGCCTCGAGGATCTCGCCGTGCATGCCAAAGGCATGGAACCTGCCGGCTATGATGCCAGGACCCTGCCCGGCATGAGCCTGGGTTACGCCGTATCTAACCGTGGTGGCTGCCACCTCAGGTCTAGTTTCTACATGAGTGAATTAAGAGGGGAAATCCCCAGGGATATGATCGAGGGTAAAGCCAAGATCTTTATAGATTTTGAAAGCAGGAATGTCGTGGAAGACTGCCTGATCCTGTGCCGTTTTTACCAGCAGTTTATCGGCTGGGAAGGCATGCAGCAGATAATCAAATACATTACCGGCATGGATTTGAACAAGGATCAGCTTTTTGATATCGGCCGCAGTGTGACTACGCTCACCAAGCAATTTAACATGCGTGAGGGCTGGACTAAAGATGATGACACACTTCCTCCGCGCCTGTTCAATGATCCCATCGGCCCGGAGAAGAACCTTGTGGTCAATGCCGATAACCTGGCCATTATGATCCGGGAATACTATGAACTGCACGGCTGGGATGAAGAAGGCAGGCCGCGTGAGTAAGAGTGATAAGTTAAAGATTGCTTAAAGGCATATAGTTTAATATACATACAGGCCGGATGCAGAAACGGTAAACTCTAGCGGATATTATTGATATCCGGCTAAAACCGCTGCTCCGGCCTTTCTTCTTCATCCTATCTTTTAGGCTGCAGTATTGAAGCAACCTAAAATGATATCAACGGCAGGATTTTTATAAAGTTTAACGAAATTAATGTAGACTGCTGAATATATATTGTACACTTATTAAAATGGTTTAGTGGTGCCTGGATTATATTGAGTGCATAGGGCTTTGCATGCTAGTAAAACGGATCAATATAGAGGAGGTATAAGTTTGTCTAATAGTAAAAATAAAAACCTTAAGAATGAACGCGAAGTTTTGCAGAAATTTGATTTTGAACCTGTTGAACTGGAAAGAGGTTATGCAAACAGGGTATTACGCATTGATCTGGACCGAAACGAAATTACAACTCATGGTGTAACTCAGCAGATGAAGGATTTGTGGATCGGGGGGAAAGGTTTTGACCTGTGGCTGACTTTACCGGAAATAGATGCAAATACAAAATGGGACAGCAATAACAACCCTCTTTGTTTTTCGTCCGGCCCCCTGGGGGGAACTACTTCATTCCCAGGCTCGGGTAAAACCATTGTCACAACTATATCTCCGATGACTAACCTGATTATAGACAGTAATGTGGGCGGTTATTTTGGCCCGTACCTTAAATTTGCCGGTTTTGATGCCATGGTAATTGTTGGTAAGGCAAAAGAAGATGTTATCATTTACATCGATGCTGTATCGAACAAGATTACTATCGAAAATGCTCCGCGTGAAAGCATAAACTCTCACCTGATAGCTGAAGAATTGACCGAGATGTACGCCAATAACGATATTGACAAAAAGAACATTTCTGTAGTTTCCTCGGGAGAAGCGGCAGAACATTCCCGGATGGGCGTCCTAAACTTCTCTTTTTGGGATTGGCGCAGGGGTGCCACCCGCTTAAAGCAGGCTGGAAGAGGAGGCACCGGGACTGTATTACGGGATAAAAATATCAAGGCCATCGTAGTAAAGAACACCAAATTTACCCCATCCTGGCGAGTTGAAGAGAACAAGGCTGCCAGGGAAATAACGCCTGATACTGTGTATGTCCAGGAAGATGCCGGCGATCAGGACGAGATTAGAAAAATTATCGCCAAATGGGGTTATGATACTGAATATGTAATAGAAATGATGCAGGATATCCAGGATCGTTTCAAACACATATCTAAAACTGCAATTGATATGATTAGCACCCAAACAGGGGCCCCGAAGGCGACGATTTATCACATAGCGACATTCTACAAGTCTTTCAGCCTGGAACCCAAAGGGGAAACTTTAATTCAAGTTTGCCTTGGTACAGCCTGCCATGTAAAGGGCGCGCAAAATGTGCTTTCCGCTTTTGAGCGGGCTCTAAATATCAAGGACGGGGAGACTACAGAGGATAAAAAATACAGCCTGGAAGGAGTCCGCTGTCTAGGTGCCTGCAGTATAGCTCCTGTAGTGCAAATTGGTAACCAGGTGGTAGGAAATGTTCAGGCTGTAGATGTAGAAAAAATACTTGAAAACTATTCTGCTGAAGGGGAAGAAGAGCCAGGCCAGGAAGCATATTCCGGCAACGGTTTGGAGAAAATTAGAAAAGAAGATCTTGAAAAAATTAAGACCAGAGAAAAACAGCGTTTCGAAAAATACAAGGGGGCCTTGATGGTCTGTACCGGTACAGGCTGTGTTTCGGCCAAGGGGTTTGATATTCGTGATCGTCTTAAGCAGGTCCTGCAGGCCAGGGGCCTGGAAAACGATTACCTGGTGGTTGGAACCGGCTGCAACGGTTTCTGCGCGGCAGGGCCGATCGTAGTTGTCCAGCCCCAGGGCGTCTTTTACCAACAGGTAAAAGAGGAGGATATTGAGTCCATTGTTGATGAGCATCTTGTGGGAGGAAAAATCGTCGAATCTCTACTCTATAAAGATCCTGTATCAGAGGATACTTTTGAGAAAATGGACCAGATAGAGTTTTTCACCCGGCAAGAACTGATTGCCCTGCGTAACAAGGGCCTCATCGATCCGGAAAACATTGATCATTATATAGCCTCCGGTGGTTACGAGGGTTTGGCTAAAGCGTTGGAGATGTCCCCTCAAAACATCATCGACGAAGTAAAGGTTTCCGGGATCAGAGGCCGGGGCGGCGGTGGATTTCCCGCCGGGATCAAGTGGCAATCCTGCCTGGAAGCGATGGAAAAAAGCGGCGAGACATCCTATATCGTATGCAACGCCGACGAGGGCGACCCCGGAGCATTTATGGATCGCAGCATTATCGAAACTGACCCTCACACGGTCATTGAAGGCATGCTCATTGCAGCTAAAGCCTTGAATGCCCGGGAAGGTTTTATCTATATCCGCAAAGAGTATCCCCTGGCCTTAGAACGCCTAAACAAAGCTCTCAAGCAAGCACGTGAGAGAGGGTTGCTCGGTGAATCAATCATGGGTACGGACTTTTCTTTCGACATCCAGGTTCATCGTGGTGCAGGGGCCTTTGTCTGCGGAGAGTCAACAGCCCTGATGGCTTCAATGTCCGGTAAAGCCGGTGAGCCTCGGTCGAAGTATATTCATAATACAGAGCAGGGCTTCAGGGAAAAACCGACCGTTTTGAATAATGTTGAAACCTGGGCCAATATTCCAGAGATAATTTTGAAAGGAGCCAACTGGTTTGCCTCAATTGGCACCGGTGATGTAAGCTCTAACCCCTGGAACGGTTCCAGCGGGACCAAGGTATTTTCCCTGGTTGGCAATATTAACAACACCGGGCTGGTTGAAGTGCCCATGGGTATAACTCTGCATGATGTGGTTTATAAAGTGGGCGGAGGAATACCCGGAGGCCGTAAGTTCAAAGCAGTTCAGATTGGCGGTCCTTCAGGCGGTTGTATTCCCGAGGATATGCTGGACCTGGAAGTCGACTTTGATTCACTTCTCGAAACAGGATCGATGATGGGTTCGGGCGGAATGATCGTGATGGACGACAATGCCTGCATGGTCGATGTCGCCCGTTACTTTATTAATTTCCTTGCAGATGAATCCTGCGGTAAATGTACGGCCTGCCGGGAAGGCTTATTTTCCTTGAGGAAGATACTGACCAGGATCACCAGGGGCGAAGGCCAGCCAGAAGATCTGGATAGCCTGGAGGAATTATGCCAGACTATAACAGAAGCAAGCCTTTGCCAGTTGGGCAGTACTGCTCCGAATCCGGTGATGACCACACTGCGTTATTTCTATGACGAATATGAAAAGCATGTTAAAGATAAAACTTGCCCAGCAGGGATTTGTACTGCTTTGATTACCTATTCGATCAATGATAATTGCACCGGCTGTGCTATCTGTGCCAAGAAATGCCCAACCGGGTGCATCAGTGGTCAACCGAAAGAACAGTATGAAATTAACCAGGATGATTGTATAAAATGTGGGATTTGTTTTGAATCCTGCAAATACGATGCGGTGGAGGTAAAATAAATGACAAAAACAGTAAAATCCGGTCCTAAAAAGATCGATATTACCATTAACGGTAAAGCGGCTACTGTTACGGAGGATACTTATTTACTAAAAGCAATCTTAAGTGCCGGCTTTAGTGTGCCCACTCTTTGTAATCACAAAGACCTGGCTCCAGAAGGAGCCTGCAGGCTTTGCCTTACTGAGATAGAGGTGAATGGTAAAAGAAAGCTGGTTACAGCCTGCAACTATCCGGTTCGCGAAGAGATAGAGGTATTTACCAACACCGACAGGATCAAGAAGCACCGTAAAACCCTGGCTGAAATGTTCCTGGGGCGCTTTCCCAATGTGGAAGTTATTCAAAATATCGCCAAGATATGTGGAGCATCAGATACTGAAAGGTTTAAGAGCGAATTAACTGATGAAAACCCAAAAGCCTGTGTCCTTTGTGGCCACTGTGTGCGTGCTTGCAACTCGTTTGTCGTCCAGAACATTTTGGGTTTTGCGGGGCGCGGGATTACACGTCACATGACCATGCCCTTTAATGAAACCGATCCTCATTGTATTGGATGTACTTCTTGTGCATATGTTTGTCCAACCGGCGCAATACAGATAGCTGATGAAATGAACAACCCTGCTGATCCGGAGCTGATCCGTTACCACGGTATGAGAATCAACGCAATGATGTCTGTCTATGACAAAGTACAGAACAGGATGCGTGAGGTAGGGACTGCCAACCTTGTAGAGGTTATGGATAATTATGATATTTTGCCTGTGCACAACTATAAATATGGCAAACATCCCGATACCAGGAATATAGAATCCGGGGTTATGAAAAGAAAGTACTTTACCCAGGATATCGCTGATGGCTGCTGGATGGGTTGTTCCATATCCTGTGCCAAAGCGGTTGATGGTTTTGAAATTAAAACCGGCCCTTACAAGGGACAAAAAGTAGTGGTGGACGGCCCGGAATATGAAACCGCTGCCGGCGGATCCAACATGGGCTGTTTCGATCTTGATTTTATTGTCGAGTTTAATTTTTACTGTGACACTTACGGTATAGATACAATATCTTTTGCCACTACCATGGCTTTTGTCATGGAAGCATATGAGGCCGGTATCATTACCAGGGAAAACACCGGGGGTAAAGAGTTGAACTTTGGTGCCACCGACGAGGTACTGGAGTGTCTCCATGAGCTTGCCCGTGGTGAAGGCTTTGGAGTTGATGTAGGACAGGGTATCCGAAGGCTAAAAGAAAAATGGAGCAAGGAACTGGGCGCTGATGCAAAATTCCTGCAGGATACAGGCATGGAGGTTAAAGGCTTAGAGTTCTCAGAGTATGTATCCAAGGAGTCTCCTTTACAGCAGGCAGGCTACGCGATGGCCATAAAAGGTCCTCAGCATGACGAAGCATTGCTGGTCGCTTTCGATGCAATCAACAACCAGGCTCCAACCATTGAAGATAAAGCTGAAATGCTTTATTACTTTCCGTTATTTAGGACCTGGTTCTCTTTGCTGGGCCAGTGTAAACTGATATGGAATGACATCGTTCCTCCGGACAACAGTAAGTATCCGCCAGATGAAGCGGCAAAAATACCGGAGCGAGTTGAAGACTTCCAGAAATTTTATGAAGGCATGACCGGTGAAGCTTTAGATGAAGAGAAGATGTTAAAGCAATCTGAACGTGCTTTTAACCTGCAGCGAGTCATGAATTACTATCTAGGATACGGAACCAGGGAAGACGATATGCCGCCGTTGAGGGCAGTTGGACCGGCTACTGAAGAAGAGTACACTTCCCGGGAAGAACGTTATGATAAACAACTGAAAGAAGAAGTTGGTGTAGATCCTGAAGGGAAATCCACCAGGGAAAAAATGGATATTTTGCGGGAATACCGTTATAAACGCTATAATGCCCTGGTAGATGCTGTTTATAAAATACGTGGCTGGGACGAAAACGGTGTACCCACCCCGGAAAGACTGCATGAGCTTGGGATTGACGTTCCCGAGGTTCTGGACATGCTAAAAGAGCCTGAGAAATAAAGCGGGGCAAGATCTATGATTACTGTAAACAAAAAGGAAAACCTGGAATGGCGTGAAGGGATGACTGTCCAGGATGTCCTGGATGAAATGGGCTATGATTACCCACTAATCACGGTTACAGTCAACAACCAGTTAGTCCAACAAGAAGACTATGCAACTTATGAGGTCCCTGATAACGCTGATGTCAATGTATTCCACCTGGTCCATGGTGGATAATGCGTGATGGATTTTCATAGTAATTTCAGCCCCGGGATATAATAACCGGGGCTTAGTTGTGCGGCGTGCAGTCGCATCCGCGTTGAGCAGGTACCGTTTTGACTAAAATTTAGCTGAAGCGAGGTGCAAAAATGCTGTTTTTATCAGAAAGCGACATCAAGGCGGCATTGGATATGAAAGGAACCATAGATGCCCTGGAAACAGCTTTCCGGGTTCATTCTGAGGGTAAGACCAAAACGCCGGTCCGGACCCACCTGGACTTAGATACGGTCAACGGGATCGGTTTATTCATGCCCAGCTGGGTGGAGCCGATCAAGGCCATGGGTATCAAAACGGTTACGGTTTACCAGGATAACCCCGGCCGGAACCTGCCGGTGATCCAGGGGACGGTCCAGTTATTTGACGGCGAGACCGGAACTCCGGTATCTGTAATGGAGGCTTCTTACATAACCAAGCTGCGTACGGGTGCATCCAGCGGGGTAGCCACCCGCTACCTGGCTCCTCAAGGCGCCACCCGTGCGGCCATCATCGGCACGGGAGCCCAGGCCTATACCCAGCTCTGGGCGGTATTGACTGCCGTTCCGGGTATTGAAGAATATAAAATTTTTGATGTTGCCCGGGACAAGGCGCAAGCTTTCAAGGCACAGGTAGAAAAAGACTTTAGCGAGGTTAGTTTTGTGGTGGCCGGCTCTGCGGCCGAAGCGGTGAAAGAAGCGCAGATCATTACTACCTGCACTACAGCCAGGGAACCGGTATTTCTTTATTCAGACCTGGGCGAAAAGGAAGTCCATATCAATGCTGTCGGCGCTTTTACGCCGCAAATGCAGGAGATAGACGCTGCGATAATGAAGAAGGCGGACAAGCTTTTTGTTGATGATTTCGAGGGCGCCCTGGCCGAATCGGGCGATTTGATTATTCCCATGCGTGATGGCAAACTGGTTAAAGAAGATATTAACGGTGAAATCGGCGAAGTGCTCCTGGAGAAGAAAGAGGGCCGCGAAGCGGGTGATGGGCTAACTGTATACGAGACCGTCGGCATGGGCTCACTCGATGTGGTTGCCGCCAGGGCAATTTATGAAAGTGCCCTTAAAAACAAGGTTGGCACCGAATTGTCCCTAAAATAAATGCAGCCACAAAGCAGGATTAATAACGAAGCCGTCGAATTAGCAGGAATATGCCAGGCCGGTATCAACCGGCCCATTATTATAGGAGGCAATCAGAGCTATGAACTTCAAGGTGCGCCTGGGCATGGTTATCTTGATCGTGTTGATCATGTTTATACTACACAACAGTTTTTGGTTATGGGACCTGGATGCCCGGGTACCCCTGTTATTCGGGTTCATGCCATTTGCTTATTCCTATTATATCGGGTACACGATCCTGGCTGTTTTGGCCATGAGACTGATTATCGGGCTGGCCTGGCCGGATCCTCCCGATCACCTGTTTGAAGAGTCCGGGCAGAATAAAACCACTAAATCCAGGCATTAATCGTCTGTGCAGAAGGAGCCGACTCGGGCGTAATGACTAACGTTATCGGAATCGGATTACTACTTTTATACCTGTGTATCCTGGTAGCCATTGGTGTTTACGGGGCCCGGGTGTCTCTTAAAACCAGGGAAGACTATTTCCTGGCCGGCCGCGGGCTGGGTAGCGTAGCTGTTTTTATGGCCCTGTTTGCCAGCAATATTACCGCCTTTACAATTATCGGCCATGCCGGCTTTTCCTATGAAACCGGTTACGGCGCTTACGGATACGTGATCGGGTGGAGTATTTTTATCACCCCGTTTACTTATTACCTGGTTGGCTACCGTTCCTGGCTGCTGGGCAAAAAATACGGGTTTGCCACCCAACCCCAGGTATTTGGCGGTATTTTTAACAGCAAACTGATATCCCTGTTGTTCCTGGTCCTGCTTCTTTATTATACCCTGCCTTATCTCGTGGTGAGTATTATCGGCGGCGGCCTGGCTTTTACCACTGTTACCGAGGGGATGGTGCCGTACTGGGTTTCCGCTATGGTGTTAATTGGTATATCCTTAATTTACACCCTACCCGCCGGACTGCGGGGTACGGTATGGACGGATGTATTCCAGGGCACTCTTTTCCTGGTTGTGGCCGCCTTTCTGCTGTCTGCGGTAGCCAGGGCCCTGGGCGGGTTTTCTGAAATAACTGCAGATATTGTAGAGAGTAATCCGGCCATGCTCCAGAGAACTTTGTCAGAAGAACTGGCCCCGATAAACTGGTTTAGCTATTCATTTATCAACTCGATTGCGGTGGTTGTCTTTCCCCAGATTTATACCAGGATCCTGGCTGCCAGAAGCAGCGCCAATTTAAAGCAAGTTAGTTTGTATTATCCTATTGCCCTGGCTGTCATCTTTGGGGTATCCACCCTGCTCGGGGTCTGGGGATCAGTGGCTATTCCCGGTCTTTCCGGTAAAGAAGCCGACAATATTGTTCCTCTTTTAATTCACCAGTTCCTTACTCCCACCTGGATGGTTTTAGGTTTGGTGGTGGTCCTCGCTATAGTAAAGTCCTCAATCGATTCTCAGCTGCTATCCGTAGCCCACCTGGTCACAGATGACTTTTTGCCTCGTTTCAAAAGGATCAATTCACAGCAAGCTGTACTCTGGGGACGGCTTTTGCTGGTTGTTTTTGCTGCTGTAGCATATTACATAGCTTTGATCCGCCCGGCTGCTATCCTGAGCATTGCCGGGTTTGCGTTTTCCGGTTTTTCTATAATGCTTCCGGTCATGATTGGAGCGCTTTACTGGCCCAGGGCTACCGCCCAGGGGGCCTGTGCCGCCCTGGTTTTGCCTGCTATTACCCTTCACCTCTGGTACCTGGGATTATTACCGGAGTGGACTACGCTGGGCTTTATGCCTGTTTTCCCCTCGTTTGTCCTGGCTGTAATTACCCTGATCGTTGTTTCATACCTGACCCCGGCGCCTTCACCCGAACAGCGGGAAAAAACCTTTGGCCTTTTTGGGCAGGTATTTAAATAGTGGAGATCTTAAAACAGGCGGGCCGCGATCTGGCAAACCGTTTCATGGTTGTTCTGGCCTTGTTTTATATTGCCGGGATCATCACGGGCAGAATTTGGCTCGAGAGCCCGGGGGTAGCTTTTTTCCCTGTGGCCGGGCTGTTTTTTTCTTTAATTGCTTTCCTGTTATTCAGGCGGATCGGTTTATACAAGTTAATAATTCTCCTTGTGGCTGCCCTCTGTGGAGGAGCTGCTTTTTTTTACTCAATCCAGCAGCCCGCTGGAAGCTTAACCGGCTTTGCAGGTATACCTGCTTATATCGAAGGTACAGTTTCTGAAGAACCGCTTTTTTATGAAGATCACGACGCTTATCAATTGCAAGTTGAGACGGTGGAAACCGGAGACGGGCGTAAGCCTGTTCAGGGCACCCTGCTGGTTAAACTTTACGGTGAAAACGAAGAGAAATTTCGCTATGGTGACAGGTTGCGCCTGCGAGGCACTATTACTGTGCCGCGGGGGCAGCGCAATCCGGGCGGGTTTGATTACCGGTTTTACTTAAAAAGCCAGGGTATTGATGCTCTTGTATACCCCCGGGACGGAAGGGTGGAAAATATTGGCCGGGGTGAAATGAGCTTTCTTGCCAGTTCGGCGATCACCCTTCGCAGCAGTATGGTAGAGATTATTGGAACGGCCTTGCCTTCCCCGTCAAGTGATTTGTTGACGGGGATTTTGTTTGGACAGGGGCATCGCTTGCCGGAACAGATCGAGCATAATTTCCAGCGAGCCGGTGCAGGGCACCTGCTGGCTGTTTCCGGGCTTCATGTCGGCCTGGTTGCAGCCATGCTTACCTGGTTGCTGGGGCAGTTGGGGCTAAGGGACCGCTTTCCACTGGTCTTAGCCATTGTCCTGGTTATCGGTTATGCTTACCTGACCGGGATGAGGCCGTCCGCCCTGCGGGCGGCGGTTATGGTTTCCATGGCCTTTGGGGCACTGCTTTTAGATCGAGAACGGGATTTGCCCACTGCTGTTTCGCTTGCTGCCCTGGTGACCCTTGCTGTCAACCCCCTGCTTCTATTCGGGCCCGGTTTCCAGCTCTCTTATGCTGCTACCCTGGCCTTGATCTATATTCACCGCCCCCTGGAACGCTTGCTAAGCGGAGCCGGCATTCCTTCTTTTTTACGCTCCCCTCTGGCAGTGATCCTTGCTGCCCAGTGGGGGGTATTGCCTCTCAGCGTTTATTATTTCCATCACCTGCCTGCAGGAGCAGTTTTATTTAACCTGCTGTTAATGCCGCTGGTTGCTTTTATAATCGGCCTGGGTTTGCTTGGGGCTTTGCTAAGCCTGCTGCTTCCTTTTCTGGGAGAAATCCTGCTCTGGGCAGCACGGCCCCTGCTTGAAGTGATGCTAATTGTAGTTGAATGGAGCAGCCTGCCCGGTTTTTATATCCCCTTTTCACCTCCCGGCATACCTGTCATGGTCATCTACTACGGCATACCTGCCTGTTTCCTCCTGGTTTACTACCGGTGGGAAAAAGAGCAGCAGCACAGTAAAGAAAAAGTTGTTTTTGGTCATTATCTAAAGAGGACTGTCAAAGAGCTTGCTCCTCCTTTACACTTACGCAGGCCCGCCCTCTATGGTGTGGTTTTGATTGCAGCTGTTTTTGTGCTCTGGAAGGGACTCATTTTCCCACCGGCGAACGATTTGAAGGTCACCTTTATAGACGTGGGGCAGGGAGCGTCAGCCTTAATTGAAGCTCCCTGCGGGGTGGTGATCATGGTCGATGCCGGAGGGGAGCTGCCCTTTTACGGGGAACCGGGTGAAATAGGGGAAAGGGTTTTACTGCCCCTGTTAAGGCGGGAAAGAATCGATACAATTGATCTGGCGGTTATTACTCATCCCCATGAAGATCATTTTGGCGGCTTTATTCCCCTGGTCGGCGCAGTTGATATTGGTATGCTCATGGTTTCCCCGGTTAGCGGTGGCTCTGTCTACTATGAAGAGCTGCTCGAAAAAGCCGAAGCTGAAGGAATACCTGTCGAAGAAACCCGGGCAGGTGAAATATGGGGCTGTAATTCCGGGCTGGTGCTAAATATGTACGGACCTCCTGAAAGGCTGCTCAGCGGTACCGGCAGCGACTTAAATAACAATTCTATCGTATTCAGGTTAATATATAGAGATATCAAGATGCTGTTTACAGGTGATATAGAAGATGCGGCGGCAAGTTCTCTTTTTAAACAAAACTTTGACCTTAAGGCAGATGTGCTTCAGGTTCCTCATCATGGTGGTTATATGGCCCAAATGCCTGATTTTCTTGAACAGGTCAAGCCCTGCCTGGCCGTGATCCAGGTTGGAAACAACCCTTTTGGGCATCCTCACCCCTTTGTTATTGCATCTTTAGAAGAGGCAGGAGTGCAGATATTCCGCAATGATCAGCATGGCGCTGTGATTATAGAAACAAACGGCAGAGAGCTGGACGTTTTTGTTACTGAAAAACAGGTGCCGGTCCTGCAGTGAAGAAAACTAAACAATAAAGGAATCGGCCTGCCACCGGCGAAATAATAATGTCAAAGAAGCTGTATCCAGGAGGAATATTTTGCAGCCAGAAGAACTGAAAAAACTGGTCAAAAAGAATGACGATGATTCGCGGCGTCAGCTTTTTGAAGCTTATTACAAGAAAACTTATGCCGTGGCTTATAACATCCTGCGTAACCGTGAAAACGCTGAAGATATCACCCAGGATGCCTTCATAAAAGCTTTTCAAAATATAAGCCAGCTTCATGATGAAACCAAGTTTGGAGCCTGGCTGGCCGTGATCACTTCGAACCTGGCCCGAAACTATTTGAAGCGGGAAAAACGGATCGATTACACGGATCGCGAAATAATCGATGACGGGGCTTCGGAGGCAGATTATACAGAGGAATCAGCCCTGCGCAGCCTGGAAGTTGAGCGGATCAGGAAGGCGATTAAGAAGCTTCCCCCGGATCATTACCAGGTTGTTGTTCTACAGTATTATTATGATCTGCGGGTGGAGGAAATTGCCAAACTGCTTAAGTTGAGCCCCGGCACGGTCAAATCGCGCCTGTATCGTGCCCGGCAAAGGCTGGCCGGTGAACTGGAACTAAACAACGACTCTGCTTGTCTTATAGACAGAGGAGGTGAGCGGGAATAGTGCCTGAGAAGAATAAGCCGGAACAATTGAGCGATGAGCTGATCCGTGAAGCCCTGGCCCGTGAGTTTGAGTCCATTGAAGCGCCTCCTGTTGATGAGGGCTGGAGCCGGGTTGAGGAGGGACTGCGTGGTGGCCGAAAACCCGGGCAAATCCGGGGCTTTAGCTGGGCCCGCTATGCGGCAGTTGCTGCTGCAATCCTCCTGGTAATTGCTTTAAGCAGTATAGGCATTATGCAAATGACCGAATTCGCTTCGCCCATGGTAGAAGAAACTCCTGCTGAAGAAGCCCCTATGAGGACTGCCGATGAAGAAGTGGATGCTTTGCAGGTGGAAGAGGCCGAAGCCCCGGAAGCAGAAGTGGGTATCCTGGAAGTCGAGGAAGCAGAAGTGCCGGAAGAAGCAGAAGAAGTCGATATTTCTACAGAAGAAGTAGTTGTAAGTGCTCTTCCACCGTTTGAAATAACAGTAGATCCTGTTCCACCTGAATGGCAGGAGAATTTGAACGACAGCCTTTTCTTTGAAGAAGCTGTGCTGTTACAGGCAAGAGAGGGCCCCGATTATCAAGGAGCTATCTATCTTGGGGAGGAAGAGGTCCTCCTTTGGGTTAAGTCTGCGGTTGAGCAGGAAGAAATGGGCAGTTTTATAGAAAACCTCGGGGAGCATATCGAGGTGGAATCCCGGCCTGTGAAAGAAGATAACGGTTTTATACATTTTGAGTCTGCCGGACAACCGGGCCTGGCCTGGCGGGAAGCCGACCAATACCAGGCCCTGGTGGTGGTGTCCGGCCCTGTTTCAGCAGATCAGCTTGAAAGCATCACTGGTGATATAGAATGAGTTAATTAAGCCTTACTTCGATCACTGCTCGATGTATTTCATCATTTTGCGCAGTTTTTTGCCCACATCTACGATCTGGTGTTTTTCCTCGATTTTTCTTAAAGCTTTAAACTGGGGCTGGTTAGCCTGGTTTTCAAGCACCCACTCCAGGGCGAATTGCCCGCTCTGGACTTCATCTAAGATTTCTTTCATTTCTGTTTTAACCTCGTCATTGACTATGCGCGGACCCCTGGTTAAGTCTCCGTATTCGGCCGTATCGCTTACCGAATAGCGCATTCTTTCCAGGCCGCCTTCATAAATCAGGTCCACGATCAATTTAAGCTCATGCAGGCACTCAAAGTAGGCTATTTCAGGCTGGTAACCGGCTTCGACCAGGGTTTCAAAACTGGCCTTGATTAAGGCTGAGGTGCCGCCGCAGAGTATGACCTGTTCTCCGAACAGGTCGGTTTCAGTTTCTTCCTGGAAAGTGGTTTCGATAACACCCGCCCGGGTGCAGCCGATTCCCTTGGCGTAGGCCAGGGCCAGGTCCTTTGCTTTGCCGCTGTAATCCTGGTGGACAGCCAGCAGGCCCGGGACTCCGGCTCCTTCCTGGTGCAGTCTTCTTACCAGGTGTCCAGGGCTCTTAGGGGCAATCATGAAAACATCAATGTTTTCAGGCGGGACAACCTGGTTATAAAGGATATTAAAGCCATGAGAAACTACCAGGGCTTTTCCTTCTGTTAAATGAGGCAAAACTGACTCTTCGAAAACAGCCGGCTGGTGACTGTCGCCAATCAGGATCTGGATTATGTCAGCTGCTTTGCAGGCATCACTTACTGTTGCTACCTCCAGCCCGTCCTGTTTTACTTTGTTCCAACGCTTGCTTTCTGGATGCAAGCCTACAACCACATCCAGCCCGCTGTCTTTCAGGTTTTGGGATTGGGCATGGCCCTGGCTGCCGTAACCGAGTACGGCGATTTTTTTGTTCTTCAGGATACTCAAATCCGCGTCCTGGTCGTAATACATTACCGCCATTTCTAATTATTCCTCCCTAAAAATATAATAATTTATTTAATTGGCTGTTTTTGGTTAAACTCCTGCCAGGGCTAAGTATAAAGTTTACACCGGTGCAATATAGAAATATTGCCAAAATTATTGCATGGCTTCAAATTATTCTGCTGTTTTATTCCGATAAAAATTTACAAAATGTTTACATAAAAAAATGTAAGTTTGGTTGCTATTAATCCGTTTTAGATTAAAATATGAATAGTGATTTATAATTGTTATGTTATAATTACCCAAACAGCTCATAAATCCCGGTTTTTCAGCCAATATTTGCCTTTAAAATAAAGGAGTCCTGGAAAGTAAGGTGTTATGGAAAAAATACTAGATTTAAGCTTTGTGCTTAACCAGTCCAGTAATGTTATAGTGCTGATCTTGAGCCAGTATCTAAACGGTCTTTTAGTGATCCATAAGAATGTGAAGGTCAATTATACCCGGAAGATCAATCATTTTTTACTTTTTTTTATTCCCATATTTTTAAATCGCGGGTATGCCCATATTGAGGCTTTTGATCTTTACGCCATTGGAGCTTTTTTGGCCGTGGCCAAGTTTATTTTTTACATCAAGCCGATTCGCGACCGGGTGTCTTTTATAAATGTTATGTTTCATTCGTTTGACCGGCCCGAAGATCGCCCGCATACACTGAAATGGATTGTCACTCAGACGGCGGCAGGTTATGCCGTACTTCTACCGGCTAGCATGATTTTTGCTTATTACGATTTACTGCACCTGGTAGTAATTCCGATCCTGATTTACGGTATCGGTGATGGTCTTGCCGAACCGGTCGGTGTTCGTTTTGGCCGGCACGAGTACAAATCTTATGCACTTTTTACTCGCAAATCCTATGTCCGGACCTTAGAGGGGAGCGCTGTGGTTCTTTTAACCGGCCTGGTTGTTATTGGTGCGTTTTATAACTATTTTACTCCCTTGCAGTTTATAGTGGCCATGGCTGCAGTCCCTTTGCTGCTAACCCTGGTGGAGGCTTTTTCACCTCATACCTGGGATTCACCGACCATTTTTTTTGCCGGTTATGCATCCCTGTTCGGAATCATGGTCTATCTTTAATCACCCTTCCATTAACGATGCAATAAATGTTATATTTATAGCGAGCTTATTTTTTAAACAGGGGCAGGATGATAATGAATGAAAAGACTTTAACTATACGGGCTTTTTCCGTGGTGGTATTATGTGTCCTTCTCAGTGGTTTAGTAAGCGGTTGCCCTGTCGAAGAACCGGTAGAACCTGAAGAAAAAGTGCGACTGGCTGCAAATGAGCAGTTTATTGTTGATGAAGAAGGGTTGGTCCTGTTGGAGGAAGAATATGGGCTGGTCTTCGATGAGGTCCATGAAATGGCCGTAGGCTTAACCCATGAAGCCCTTAAAGTCGGGGATGTTGATGCAGCAATCGGGTTTACGACCGATGGTAAAATCAAGGAACTGGGCCTGCTCAAGCTTGAAGATGATAAGAAGGTTTTCCAGGCTTCTAATCCAGCCCCCCTGCTCCGTGAAGAAGTCCTGGAACAGTATCCCCAGATCAAGAGCATCATGGCGAAAATAACCGATGAGCTTGATAATGAGACCATGATCAAGCTTAATTACAAGGTTGACCTGGAAGAGAATGAACCGGTCGATGTGGCCAGGCAGTGGCTTCTTGATAATGACTTGATAACTGAATATGAACGTATCCCGGTTGAAGGAGATCCGCTTATCGTCAGTTCGAAGGAATTCATGGAACAAAGGATCCTGGGCCAGATTACCTTCCTTGCCCTGGAAAACGCAGGTATTCCGGTAGAAAAAAGGGAACCTATTGCCGGCACCGAGGCGATCAGGCGGGCGATAGAGCTGGGAAATATCGACCTGTACTGGGAGTATACCGGTGTTGTCTGGCAGGATATTTATGAAAAAGAAGAAAGGATCAGCGATCCGGAAAAAGTTTACAGCAAGGTTTCTAAAAGGGATGCTGAAAAAGGTTTGATCTGGCTTGATTATGCCCCGTTAAATAAAACTTATACCATCATGATGCAGGCGGGTCATGCCGCAGAATACAATATCAAAACTATCAGCGATCTGGCTGAATGGGTTGAACAGGTTCATGCAGGAGAGTTTGAATAATGGAGCTACCCCCTTTAACAGGCAATATATTTTCCACAGATCATAATACTGAACGAACATGGCGCTGGGTTTGCCTTTTCTTTATTGTCTTTCTGGCGATCTTCCTTTACATGTTCTGGTACCCGTTACGGGATCCCGGGTTTGCTTACTCTATAGTATCTATAACTGTTCACAATACCGTGGTGCTGTGGTTGTTTCAGGGTATCACTACGCTGGGCAGTGAAGGATTTTTCCTGGTTTTTTTGTCCGTAATCTACTGGTCTGTTAATAAGTCCCTGGGTTTCTGGGGCCTGATCTTGATGCCCTCGGCAATTTTTGTGACCAGTGAAATCCCCAAGGATATTATCAGGCTGCCCCGCCCCGATGTCAGGGGGATTACTGTTCCCACCTACACTTTCCCCAGCGGTCATACTTCGGGAGCGGTCAGCGTTTGGGGTTACCTGGCTATAATGCTAAAAAAACGCTGGCTCTGGATTTGGACGGTCTTAATCATCTTGCTGGTTGGCCTATCCAGGGTTACCCTGGGCTACCATTACCCGGGCGACGTTATAGGTGGTATTGTAACCGGAATGATTTTTCTGGCCATATTCCTGGGTAGTGGCCTGGGATTGATCGAAAACAAGTATTATGAAAAATTCTCATCCCAGGTTCTCTTGCTGCTGGCCCTGGTTATACCGATCGCACTTTCTTTTTTACCCGCTACTTATGCACCCAACTTGATGGGATACGTAGGGGGAGCGGGTGCAGGGCGCCTGCTGGAAAAGGGTAAAATTGACTTTAACCCACGGGGAAAATGGATCGAACACCTGGCCAGGGCTTTGATCGGGATTGTGGTGATCGGGATAATCATTCTCCCCCTGGGAACACTGCTTCCAGGCAATATTCATATGCTCACTTTTTCTATTCATGCTCTTTCCACTTTCTGGGCTACTTTCCTGGCGCCGCTCTTTTTTGTTAAAGTTGGGCTGGCCCGCGTTAATAGTGGGGATTAAACAGAAAGTTTGAAAAAATAATAACGGGGTGCAAGTATTTAAATATTATTGTATAATAATATTGTGTTAAGCAGTCATGCTAAAACTGCTCTTAAAAATATTAAACAGGAGGATGATAGCATATGAGTTTAAAAGGAACAAAAACTGAAAAAAACATCTTAACTGCATTCGCCGGAGAATCACAGGCCAGGAACCGCTATACTTACTTTGCCAGTCAGGCTAAAAAAGAAGGTTATGTTCAAATATCTGCCATTTTTGAAGAGACCGCTAACCAGGAGAAAGAACATGCCAAAAGGCTTTTTAAACATCTTGAAGGTGGAGAAGTAGAAATCCAGGCTTCTTTTCCGGCCGGTGTCATAGGTACTACTCGGGAAAACTTGAAAGAGGCTGCTGGTGGCGAAAATTACGAGTGGACGGATATGTACCCCAGTTTTGCCAAGACAGCCCGGAAAGAAGGCTTTGATGATATAGCAAACATGTTTGAAGCGATTGCTGTGGCTGAAAAACAGCATGAGAGGCGTTACCTGGGATTGATGGCTAATATTGATAACGGAACAGTTTTCAAAAAGGACCAGCCTCTCCGCTGGTTCTGCCGCAATTGTGGTTATGTCTACGAAGGAGAAGAGGCGCCTGAAGTTTGTCCCTCCTGCAACCATCCCCAGGCCCATTTCGAAGTGATTTGTGAAAACTGGTAAAATAATAACGTGGAACCCGGCTAAACCGGGTTCCACGTTTAAAAGCTGGAATATCCACCTTTTATCTAATTGAGGATATAGCCCGGAAAACAGCTAAAATTTGTTACAGCCTGGTTAACCTGTGGATTAAAAAGTTTGAAAAGGAGTTTTGCTATTGAAACTGGCACGGTACATGGTTAATAATCAAGTAAAATATGGAATAATGGATGGACAGGAATTAAGGGAAATTAATGAACCAAACGGGGATTGGGAACTTAAAGAAATAACAGAGTCCGGTCCAGCGGTAGGAACTTCAGAGGTGAAGATGCTTGCTCCCTGCACGCCTTCAAAAATTATCTGCCTGGGATTGAACTACCGCAGCCATGCGGAAGAACTAAACCTGGCTCTCCCGGAAAAGCCAATTTTATTTATGAAACCTTCCACCACTGTTATCGGCCCTGATCAATTTATTTTATACCCACCCCAGAGTAAAAGGGTCGATTACGAGGCCGAGCTGGGGGTGGTGATCGGCCGGCGGGCTTACCGGGTGGAACGCTCAGAAGCGCTTGATTATATTCTCGGATATACCTGCGCCAACGATGTTACAGCCCGGGACAAGCAGCCGCCGGACGGGCAGTGGACTTATGCCAAGAGCTTTGACACCTTCTGTCCCCTGGGCCCCGTCATTGAGACCGAAATTAAAGATCCGGAAAGCCTTACTGTCACGGGCTTGTTAAACGGCAGGATGGTCCAGCAGGCCCCGACTGCCGATCACCTATTTAACGTAGCTGAAATTATCGAATATGTGTCAGGCTGCATGACCCTGCTGCCCGGTGATGTGATCATGACCGGCACCCCTTCCGGTATCGGGCCCTTTGAGCCGGAAGACGAATTTGAAGTTAAAATTGACGGGATCGGATCTTTAAAAAACAGGTTGGAAAGGTTATAATTATTGGCAGGGCAATAATCAGGTTATCGCTTATAGGTTTTTTTAAGCTTTACAGGGCTTTAATTTAGCTTTAATTTAATGGAGATTTTGCCGAAAATGGTGTTGTCTTTAAAGAAGTGATCGTATATAATAAATTAAGAAAACAAGATCGGCACAGTAACATGATCATTCATAATTATCACAGGGTTAGGCTACTTAAAGACTTAAAATACTTGCCGATCATAATAAAGTTTGCTATACTTTTTCTCCCTGATGAGGCAGCGTAGCCGCTGTCTCTTTTTTTGCCTGTTAAATTTGAATGAATATAATACAATATATATTAAATTGTTTTATTTTGGTTGATGTTTTAAAATAAAGTAGTTATAATTGGAAATTGATAAGTTACCGAACAGATCATCTCTAAACGACGGAGCAGTAATGGAGGAGTAGAAGAGTAAATGGAATACCTGTTTATAGGTGTAATCCTTTTTCTTTTTTTTATAGTTAACTACTTTTTTCAAAAACTGCGCATCCCTCCTTTATTAGCCTATATTTTACTTGGTATTGGACTGGGTTTTTTAATCAGCAGGGATATGTATGTGCTGCTGGAAAATATTGGCGATATCGGGATTATGCTGCTTTTTTTCCTGTTGGGGCTGCATTACCCCTTAAACCATCTCCTTAATATATCTCGCCGGATCTGGCAGGTTGGGACTATGGATGTCCTGCTGAATTTTGGGGTAACCTTTTTGCTGGCTTACTGGTTTGGGTTTGGGCTTTTCGGTTCTTTCATTATCGGTGGAGTGGCTTATGCCAGCAGTTCATCAATAACCTTAAAAATGCTGGAAGACACGGAGCGGGATAAAACCCCTGAAGGCGAGTTCAAAGTAGGCCTGTTAATATTTGAGGACATTGTGGCCCCGGTAATGGTTTCTTTCCTGGTCGGTTTCAGCCTGGAAGGCGAAATATCCGGGCAGGCGCTGGCTTTAATTTCTGTCAGGGTTGTGTTATTAATTGCTGTTTCCGTTTTGATTGGCCTGTACGGGTTCAGAAAGCTGGAACTATTTGTAAGCAGGTATTTATCAAAAGATTTTATGATATTATTTGCCCTGGCTGTTGCTTTTATCGTGGCGGGGGCAGCTATTTACCTGGACCTGTCAAAGCTCCTGGGATCTTTTTTAGCCGGAGTTGTTTTGTCTGAAACCCGGGCATCAGGTGACCTGGATCAGTATATTGAACCACTAAAAAATGCCACACTGCCTTTTTTCTTTTTTGGATTTGGGGCTTCGATTTCTTTTGAGGCCGGGATCATGACCCCCGGCTTATTGCTTGTCCTGATCCTGTGGGGACTGCTGGCTAAAGTCCTGGTTGGTTTTTGGGGTGGTAGGATCTATGGATTAACCTGGAAAGGCAGCTTAAGGGCTGCTTTTTCCCTGGGGCAAAGAGGCGAATTTTCCGTTGTTATTGCAGCTCTTGCTGACCCGGCCCTGAGAGCATTCAGCGGTGTATATATTTTAGTAACAGCTATGATCGGCGTTTTGAACTTTCACCGGGCCCCTGAGTATGCCGAAAATGCTTTTATTAAATTAAGAAAAATGTTTCCCGGTTTATTTGCAAACGGTAAGGGCCTGTAATATAATTCATTTGGTTGAAGAATGTAAAGATGGATGGCTGTGTACTTATTGAACAAGGGAGTGCTTAATAGTGCATGTGGTAATTGTCGGCGGCGGTCGGGTAGGAAGAGAACTGGCCGCTAATTTGTCTGACAAACAGCAAACTGTTGTGATAGTGGAAAAAGACCCAGGGATTGCCGAGAAGCTAAAACAGAAGCTTGATGTTATGGTAGTAAATGATGATGGCGCCAACATGGCTACCCTCGAAAAAGCCGGCATTAGGAATGCTGGCATTTGTATAGCTGTAACCCAGATCGATGAGTTAAACTTAATGGTCTGCATGATGGCCGACCGGGCTGGAGTGCCCACTACCATAGCCCGGGTCAGAAATCCCGAAAGTCATACCAATATTGCCGACACCGGTTTTAGTAAAGATGAGATCGGGGTTGATTATGTGATTAATCCCGAAAGGGAGTTGGCCCTGGAGATTTCAAAGCGGATCCATTACCCTGATGCTTCTGAGATTGAATATTTCGCCGGCGGCAAAGTAATGATGGTAGCTACTACAGTTACAGAAGATGCAGAAATGATCGGCTACAATCTAAAGAAAATGCCCCTGCCACAGGGTTGCATTATTGTCGGTATAAAAAGAAGCGACGAGGCTTTTATGGTTCCATCTGGTGATGACACGGTAAAAGTTGGTGATAAAGTTTACCTGGTCGGCAATGCAAAAATAATGCGCAAGGCGAGTTGGCTTTTACATCATAAGGAAACAATAGTGAAAAAAGTGCTGATCCTGGGTGGCGATACCGTTGGTTTTACCCTCGCATCAATTTTAGAAAACAACCCGGAGCGGAAGTTTAAAGTTAAACTGGTTGAACAAGATGAGCAAAGATGTGAAGAACTGAACCGTAAACTCACTAAAACAATGGTTTTACAGGGCCATTCCAATGAATTAGCCTATTTTAACCAGGAAGAGATAGCTGAAGCCGATGCCTTAATTACTGTTACCGGGGATGATCGCACCAACATTGTTGCTGTCGTAATGGCTGAGAAGTTAGGCGTTGATAAAATAATTGCCGAGATTTCCAACAACGAGTATGCCTACATTTACAATACAGCAGGTATTGAAAATTACGTGAACAGCCACCTGATTACGGCTTATAAAATTTTACGTTTTACCAGGAAGGGCGATGTCCTGGCCCTCTCGCACTTGAAAGAGGATAATGCAGAGCTGGTGGAACTTGTTGTGCCCGGACAATGTAGGGCTGCGGGCATGAAAGTTAAAGATGCCCGTTTTCCGAAAGGTATGCTGATCGGGACAATAGTCCGGAACGGGGAAGTCATTGTGCCTTACGGGGACACCGTCCTACAACCCGGAGACAATTTAATTATATTTACCCTGACCAGTGTTAGCCGGAAATTGGAAAGTTTTTTTTGCTGATAATTTTTGCTGGCAGCATAAACGGTCAACCTTTTGTGCTCCAATAGTTTATTAAGTTTATTATTGCATAATGATATTTTAGTGTTGTAAATATAGTTGGCAATCTTTTTATGTAATGTGTGAACTTTTGGAAAGAAGGGTATTTCATGTATGTCATTATTGTCGGGGGCGGCGGAGTAAGTTATGAGCTGGCCCGCAACCTGTCAGAAAAAGACCAAGATGTTGTAGTGATCGAAAAAAATGAAGAAAAAGCCAGGCGCTTTAAGGAAGCCCTGGACGTAATGGTTATTGAGGACAACGGAGCTAATGCGGCTGTACTGGAAAGAGCGGACATAAGAAATGCCGACATGCTGGTTGCGGTAACCCAGTCAGATGAAGTCAACGTTATTGCCTGCATGGTGGCCAAGCAGTACGAGGTGCCGATTACAGTCTGCCGGATCCGCAATCCTGAATATGTCGGGAGTTCATCGGTTTTAACCCCGCAGCAGCTCGGTATCGATGTAGTGATCAACCCGGAAAGAGTTGCGGCCATGGAGATTTCCAAAATGCTGCATTTTCCCGATGCCAGTGAAATAGAGTATTTTAATCACGGCAAGGTAATGATGGTCGGCATTACCGTTGGGAAAGAGGCTGATATTACCGATGTTCCACTGCGTGATTTGCCTATTAATACCGATGCGGTAATAGTAGGTATTAAGGATCCCAAAGGTA
>CAYWIY010000021.1:0-4364 GCA_964458455.1 uncultured Syntrophomonadaceae bacterium
GTTGAAGCCATGACTGACAAAATGGAAGCTGAAGCCGAAGAGTATTTCCAGAAAATCGATGACCTGGGCGGGGTGCTTTCTGCCATCGACCAGGGCTTTTTCCAGCAGGAGATTGCCGATGCCGCCTACGAGTACCAGAAGGCAATGGACCGGGGCGAGCGGATAGTGGTAGGCGTAAACCGTTACCGCAGCGGGGAAGCTCCTGAAATTGAGATTCTTAGAATTGATCCGGAAGTGGAACGCAAGCAGTTAGAGCGCTTGAAACGCTTGAAAGAGACGCGCGACTATAACAGGGTTTCAGCCTGCCTGGAAGAGCTTAAGAGGTGCGCCGCTTCAGGTGAAAACCTGATCCCGAAAATACTTGACGCCGTGCGGGCTTATGCCACCGAGGGCGAGATTACAGCGGCCCTGAAGGAAGTGTTTGGCGAGTACAAGGAAAAACCGCTCTTTTAAGGAGTGTTGTTAAACATGGAAGATAGGAAAATAAGGGTTTTGGTGGCCAAGCCGGGGCTCGATGGCCATGACCGGGGAGTAAAGGTGGTGGCCCGGGCGTTGCGGGATGCCGGGATGGAAGTGATCTATACCGGCCTGCACCAGACTCCCCAGCAGGTGGCCGAAACCGCCCTGCAGGAAGACGTCGATGTGGTGGGCTTGAGCATCTTATCCGGGGCCCACATGACCCTGGTGCCCAGGATCAAGGAAATGTTAAATGAAAATGGGATGGGTGATGTTCTGCTGCTCGTGGGCGGCATTATCCCGGAAGAAGACACCGAAAAATTAATATCTGAAGGCCACGCCGACCAGGTTTTTACCCCGGGGGAACCTCTTGAAAAAATCACCGCTTACATTTTTGACTGGTTCAAAGCAAAGCCGGGCTCTTGATGACAAAGGGGGCAAAGTATGGATAATCCGGACCTGGAAAAAATTAAAGAACGCATAACAGCCCTGCGCCGGGAAATAGAAGAACACAACTACCGTTACCATGTTCTCGATCAGCCTTTAATCGATGATCAGACCTTCGATCAGTTGATGCGTGAGCTGCAGGAACTGGAGCAGAAATACCCCGAACTGCAGGATCCCGATTCTCCAACCATGCGGGTCGGCTCAGAACCTTTACCCGCCTTTGAATCCCTGGGCCACAAGGTTCCGATGCTCGGCCTGGACAATGCTTTTAACGAGCAGGAGCTGCACGAGTTCGATGCCCGGGTGCGCCGCTTGATCGGGCTGGAAGAGGTTGAATACCTGTGCGAACTGAAAATGGACGGCCTGGCTGTATCCCTGCAGTACGAAGAGGGGGTTTTTATGCGCGGGGCTACCCGGGGCGACGGCTATACCGGGGAAGATATAACCCAGAATTTGCGCACGATCAGGCAGATCCCCCTGCAGCTTCCGGAACCGGTGACCTTAGAGGTGCGCGGCGAGATATACATTAACAAGGCCGCTTTTGAGCAGCTTAACCGGCAGCGCGAAGAGCAGGGCCTGCCCCTTTTTGCCAACCCCCGCAATGCAGCTGCCGGATCTGTCCGCCAGCTTGATCCGCGCCTGGCTGCTGCCCGGCCCTTAAGGATTTTTGTCTACGGCCTGGGTGAACACAGCCTGGATAAAAGCACTCAAAAAGAGCTGCTCGATTACCTGCAAAGTTTGCGCCTTCCGGTCAATGCCAACCACGAGGTTTGTTCCGGGCCCGGCCAGGCCTGGGAATACTGCCTTAAATGGCAGGAAAAAAGGCACGAACTGCCTTATGAAACAGACGGTGTGGTTATAAAAGTGAACCGCCTCGAGCTGCAAAAAAGCCTCGGGTTTACAGCCAGGAGCCCCCGCTGGGCTATTGCCTATAAGTACCCGCCTGAAGAAAAGACCACAAAAGTGCTTGATATCCAGGTCAATGTGGGCCGGACCGGGGCCATTACCCCGGTAGCTATCTTAGAACCGGTCACGTTAAGCGGGACCACGGTTCAGCGGGCCAGTTTGCACAACGAGGATTTTGTTACCGCAAAAGATATCCGGATCGGTGATACAGTATCTATCCATAAAGCTGGAGAGATTATCCCTGAAATACTGGGCGTGCTCAAAGAAAAACGCACGGGTGAAGAAAAAAAGTTTACCATGCCCCGCGGGTGTCCTTCCTGCAGCTCAGAGACTTACCGCCTGGGCGGGGAAGCGGCCCTGCGCTGCCTTAACCCGACCTGCCCGGCCCAGCTGGTGGAAAAGCTCGTCCATTTTGCTTCCCGGCGGGCCATGGATATCGAGGGCCTGGGCCCTGCCGCGGCGGAAATGCTCTACCGCGAAGGGCTGGTCAAAGATGTAGGGGACCTGTATTATTTGCGCCCAGAACAACTGGTGGGCCTGGAGCGAATGGCTGATAAATCGGCTGCAAACTTGATCGAAGCCCTTGAAAAAAGCAAGGAAAATCCGCTGCGCAGGTTGATATTTGGCCTGGGGATTAACTTTGTTGGGGAAAAGGCGGCGCGCCTGTTTGCTGAAAAGTTCGGCCACCTGGACCTGCTCCGGCAGGCCTCGGAAGAAGAGCTAACCGCCATTCCTGAAATAGGGCCGAAAATAGCAGAAGCGGTAGTAAGTTTTTTCCGGATGCCCGAAACTGGCCCGGTCCTGGACAAGTTGGAAAAAGCCGGGGTCAATTTCAGCGAACCTGTGGCAAGAGAAGAGGGGGAAAAAGCCCTGCCCCTGGCCGGAAAAACCTTTGTGTTCAGCGGGGCGTTAGAAGAATTTACCCGCGATGAGGCCGCAGCCCTGGTAGAAGAGCTGGGCGGAAATGTTACGTCATCTGTGAGCAAAAAGACCGATTACCTGGTGGCCGGGGAAGACCCGGGCAGCAAGCTGGAGAAGGCCCGAGCCCTGGGTGTAGAAATCCTTGATGAGCCCGGGTTCAAGGAGGTGTTAAACAGGTGAGCGAAGATAAGATCCCGACCCTGGCGGCAGACGGGGAAAGCAAGCTGCTTTTGCAGACCATCATCGATTCCCTCTCCGATGCGGTTTCAGTGGTCGATGAGAACGGGATTGGAATCATGGTCAACCGGGCTTACACCAGGCTGACCGGGATGACCGAAGACCAGGTGCTGCGCAAACCGGCTACCGTGGACATCGCCGAAGGGGAAAGCGTGCATATGCGGGTCCTGCAGACCGGCAAGCCGATTAAGGGTGTCAGGATGAAGGTAGGCCCTTTCCGCCGGGAAGTGATCGTCAGCTGCGCTCCCCTGGTTATCAAGGGAGAACTGAAGGGCAGTGTAGGGGTTATTCACGACATTTCAGAGCTGCGCCGGGTTATGGAAGAACTGCAGCGCACCCGCCGCCTGGTCAGGGAGCTGGAGTCACATTATACCTTTGACGATATTATCGGCAACAGCGAGCAGATCAGGGAAACCATTGAGCGGGCCAGGCAGGCGGCAGCCACGCCGGCCTGCGTGCTCCTGCGGGGCGAATGCGGCACCGGCAAGGAACTCTTTGCCCACGCCATCCATCATGAAAGCGACCGGGCCGATAAATCCTTCATCCGGGTCAACTGCGCCTCCCTGACCGACACCCTGCTTGAAAGCGAGCTGTTTGGTTATGGCGACGGCGCCTTTACAGGGGCCAAGAAGGGCGGCCGCAAGGGGTATTTCGAAGAGGCTAACGGCGGCACCCTGTTCCTGGACGAAATTGGGGCCATGGGGAACGAAGCCCAGGCCCGCCTTCTGCGGGCGATCCAGGAGGGTGAAATTATCAGGGTTGGCGAGTCGCGGACCAGGGCTATAGATGTGCGCTTGATCGTAGCCACCAACGCCAACCTGGAGGAAATGGTCAACCAGGGCCGTTTCCGTAAAGATCTATATTATCGCCTGAATGTATTTCCCATTTACCTGCCCTCCTTGCGGGAAATAAAAAGTGATATTCCCCTGCTGGTCAATCACTTCCTGGCCGGTTTGACCAGGAAATACGGCCGGCCGATTGTCGATGTGGCTCCGGAAGTTTACCTGCGCCTGAAAGAATACGACTGGCCGGGCAATATGCGCGAACTGGAAAACGTAATCGCCAGGGCCCTGATTAACCTCGGGCGGGAAGAGGAAGTGATCGAAGAAAAACACCTCATCATGCCTTTCGCCGGGTCCTCCGGGGAAGAAAGCAGCGAAAAGGAACCCCTGGAAGGAACTCTCAGGCAAATGCACCGGGCCTGGGAAAAAGATGTTATAAAGAGGGCGCTCAGTGAAACCGGAGGCAACAAAACTGAGGCAGCCCGCAGGCTTGATATTTCCATCCGCAGCCTCTACAACAAAATGCACCAGCATAACCTGCTCTAGCAGAAAACTCCCATCCCCTTTGGTATGAAAATTGCGAATATATTATACAGGAAACAACTTGCCCTGATG
>CAYWIY010000021.1:4374-29509 GCA_964458455.1 uncultured Syntrophomonadaceae bacterium
TAATTATGTCTGAGTACCTGTCCAAAATGGAAGAAAGGGGATTTGAAGAGCTGGTCCTGCTCCATGATGCCCGAAGCGGGCTGAAGGGAGCGATCGCAATCCACAGTACGGTGCGGGGGCCGGCCCTGGGAGGCACCCGGATGTGGACTTACGCAAGCGAAGAAGAAGCCGTGGAAGATGTGATGTCCCTGGCCTGCGGGATGAGCTATAAGGCTGCTGCCGCTGAACTGCCTCTCGGGGGAGGGAAAGGAGTGATTATCGGCGACCCGCACCACGACAAATGCGAAGAGTTGTTTGAGTGTTACGGCCGTTTTGTGGAAAACTTAAACGGGCGCTTTATTACCGCCGCCGATATGGGCATTAGCGAACCGGATCTGGACTGTATCCGGAAAGAAACCAGGCATGTGATAGGCGGCTCGCAGATTGGAAGCCCTTCTCCTTTCACCGCCTACGGGGTTTGGAGGGGAATGAAGGCCTGCTGTGAGATGGTTTATGGTTCCCCGAGCCTAAAGGGTAAGGTTGTCGCCGTGCAGGGCGTGGGAAGTGTTGGCGGGCCCCTGTGCGGGCACCTGGCCGAGGAAGGAGCGCACCTGCTGGTAAGCGACCTGGATCAAGACAGGGTGGATCAGGCAGTTGAGCAATTTGGAGCAACGGCAGTGGATCCGGAGCAGATCGTCTTCCGGGAATGCGATATCTTTTCTCCCTGCGGGGCGGGCGGGGTGATAAATAAAGAGAGCATAGCGCACTTAAAATGCAGCATTGTAGCCGGTGCAGCCAACAATGTGATCAAAGACAACGAATACGAAGAAGCCCTTCAGGAAAGGGGAATTCTTTATGCTCCCGATTATATAATCAATGCAGGCGGACTCATTTTCGTCGAGATGAGAAGGCAGGGCGAAATGGATGATCAAAGCATCAAGAACCTTGTATCAGGTATTGAAAAAAGGTTAAAAGAGATATTTCAACGCTCCCGCGAACAAAACTTGCTTCCGGGTGCAGTAGCCGATATTTTTGCCGAAGAAAGGCTGGGCAAAAGATAGAATGAGTATAACCATGAAAAATTATGCAAGCAAACAATTTCACTTTGCAAAAATATGCACACTCACCGGTGGATGCCCGGGAAGCATTAATAGTGCGTAGCGGTGAGGTGGAGGGCAAAAATTTTTGGTATGAATATTGCGAATTTATTTTATTATAGGGAAGTTAATATCACACGTCTGGAGGGGGATGATGATGTCCGGTTACCTTTCTAAGATGGAAGAGCAGGGTTTTGAAGAGTTGATCATGATTCATGAGTCTTCGTGCGGTCTAAAAGCGGCTATTGCCATCCACAGCACGGTCCGGGGGCCGGCCCTGGGAGGAACCAGGATGTGGTTTTATCCGTCAGAAACAGAAGCGATTGATGATTTAATGCACCTGGCCCGGGGGATGAGCTATAAGTCAGCTGCGGCAGAGCTTCCCGTTGGCGGGGGCAAGGGGTTGATAATTGGTGATCCCAACAAGGATAAATGCAGGGAGCTGTTCCAGGCGTACGGCCATTGTGTCAACAAGTTAAACGGGCGCTTTTACACCGGTAAGGACATGGGGGTTGACGAAAATGACCTGACCTGTATGCATGAAGTGACAGATTATGTCATCGGCGGCGAAGCCATCGGCAGCCCGTCTCCTTTTACAGCTTACGGAGTCTGGAAGGGAATCAAGGCCTGCTGTGAGGCGGTTTACGGCTCTCCGAGCCTGGAAGGAAAGGTAGTTGCCGTGCAGGGTGTGGGCAGTGTGGGAGAGGCGCTGTGTCAGCACCTGGCCGAAGAAGGAGCTTCCCTGGTGATATGTGACCTGGATAAGGGCAGGGTTGAAGAAATCAAGGATAAATGGGGTGCAAAGGCTGTTTCTCCCGATGATATTTACAGCCAGGAATGTGATATTTTTTCTCCCTGCGCGGCCGGTGGTGTTTTAAATGAGCAAACACTGCCCGAGCTAAAATGCGATATCATCGCCGGAGCGGCTAATAACGTATATAAAACCAAAAATATGGCCAGGTCGATTCAAGAGCGCGGCATTCTTTATGCCCCCGACTATATAATCAACGCCGGGGGGTTGATCTTTGTGGAGATGGTCAGGCAGGGTATCACTGATGATGAAAGGATTAAAGCGGAAGTAGCCCGTATTGAAGGACGGATGAAGAACCTGTTTAGAAGGGCCCGGGAAGAGCAGCTGCTGCCTGGTGAAGTAGCAGATATTATTGCCGAGGAAAGATTGCAGATGCGGTAATAAACCCTTTTGTTCTTTAATTATTGCTGGGAGAGGATTGATATGAGAGAAAAGATGTATGAATTCAGGCTGCATGGGCGCGGCGGACAGGGCATAGTAGTGGCGGCCTCCATCTTTGCTGAGGCAGTGTTTTTGGAAGGCCGCTATGCCAGGGCCTTTTCGCTGTTCGGCGCCGAGAGGCGCGGCGCCCCGGTGACCGCTTTTATCAGGGCCGGGGAGGATCGCCTCATGCCCAGGAGCCGGATCTATAAGCCCGGTTTTGTAGTGGTTTTTGATCCGACCTTGAGCGGTGAAACCCTGCTCTCGGGCCTGCAAGAGGGCGGCACTTTACTGGTCAATATCGAAGCAGATAACCTTGATAGTCTTCCCGGGGATGCCCTGGAGGGGGAGCGGTTCAGAGTTTACACGATTGATGCTACCGAGATTGCCAGGAGGCACGGGCTTACGGTAGCGGGTTTCCCGGTGGTTAATACCGTGATGCTCGGAGCAATGGCCAGGATCAGCAATTTGACCTCTATCGATAACCTGGTTGTTTCGATCAAGAAGAGGATTACAGCCAGTATCGAAGCCAACATCAGTGCCGTAAATGAAGGCTGGGAGAAAGTAAAGGAGGTGGGCGGCCTTGTCAGCTAAAACGGAGCAGGCTGTTTTCGAATATGCCCGCGGTTACCAGCCCAGTTCATTGAACAAAACCGGTGGATGGCGGGTGGCCGCACCGGAAAAGATACAAAGGCTTTCCCCGTGCCGCAGTGACTGCCTCCTTCATTCTGATGTTCCGGACTGGATGGAGGCCGTAAAGGGTGAGCGCTGGGAAGAAGCATGGCAGATCATGAGCCGGACCAATCCTTTTCCCTCCCTGACCGGCCATGTTTGTTTTTCCCCCTGCATGGAGAACTGCAACCGGGGCAGGCTGGACCAGGAGCTGGACGTTCCGGCCGTCGAAAGGGCGATCGGGCAGTGGCGCTTCGATCATTATGAGCCCCCGGAAAAGGGGGAGGAGGCAAAAGGCCCGGTTGCCGTAGTCGGCTCCGGCCCGGCCGGGTTGAGCTGCGCTTACTACCTCGCTGTAGAAGGACACAGGGTTACTGTGTTTGAGCGTTCCTATACAGTTGGCGGGATGCTGGCACTGGGCATACCCGAATACCGTCTTCCGCGCGAAGTGCTGGAAAGGGAGCTCTCGATTTTAGAAGAAGAGGGCATCAAATTTGTTACAAACCGGACCCTGGGTAAAGATCTTAAGCTTCCAGAGCTTACCGGCGAATTCGAAGAAGTGTTTCTGGCTACCGGGGCCTGGCTGCCCCGGGTGGAAAAACTACCCGGTATGGATAAAAAAGGGGTCTTCCATGCCCTGGATTTTTTAAGCATGGTCAACACCAGGCAGCATCCTGAACTTAAGGATCCGGTAGTGGTTATCGGGGGTGGCAATGCGGCTGTGGACAGTGCCCGCTGCGCCCTGCGCATGAACGGTATCAACCATGTCAGCCTGGTATACCGCCGCAGCCGCGCTGAAATGCCGGCTTACTCGCCTGAAGTGGAGGCGGCTGAAAGGGAAGGTGTTGAACTCATTTTTAACGCCAACCCGGCTCTGATCGAGGCTGATGACAGCACGGGCCAGGTCACCGGGGTGGTTTTTAATTACAGCAAGACCAACCGGGAAGGGCTGGTAGTTGATAAAAGCCGTTCGTTTAATAAAAACTGCGGTTCAGTAATCCTGGCCCTCGGGCAGGAGGCAGATCACAGCGTGTTTGGCCGGCTGGAACAAAAAATGCCCCTTTTTGCCGGCGGCGACCTGGTTACAGGGCCGGCCACGGTAACCGAGGCGATCCGGGCGGGGCGCCTCGGCGCCCAGGGGATCATGGCCAGGATCGAAAACCGGGCCGCTCCTGATCTGTATGGCTTCTCTGAGCAGCCGGTAGCTTTCGAGGAGCTGAATTTAATAGCCAGGACCGACCTGGAGCTTAAGGATCGCCATGCGGATCCGGCCCTGGAAGCGGCCCGCTGCCTGGGCTGCGGAACCTGCAATTCCTGCGGCGTGTGCTACCTGTTTTGTCCTGACCTGGCTGTTGACTGGATCAATAACAGCTTTGAACTAGACCTCGATTACTGCAAGGGTTGCGGTATCTGTGTAGTAGAATGCCCGGCACGGGCCCTGACCCTGGAAGGAGGTTGTTAAATATGCCTTATGAGTTAATCAGCGGTTGCCAGGCGGCTGCCCTGGCCGTGCAGCGGGCCGGTGTGGAACTGGTGGCGGCTTACCCGATTACACCCCAGACAGCAATCGTAGAAACCCTGGCCAGCTTTGAAGCCCGGGGTGAGCTGAAAGGCGAGTTTGTCAGTGTGGAATCGGAATATTCGGCCCTTTCCTGCTGCAATGGCGCCGTAGCGGCAGGCGCGAGGGTGTTTACTGCTACATCCTCGCACGGCCTGGCCTACATGCATGAAATGATCCAGTGGTGCAGCGGAGCCAGGTTCCCCATTGTTATGGTCAATGTGAACCGGACTGTGGGGGCGCCCTGGGTTCTCGACCCGGACCAGGGCGACAGCCTTAGCCAGCGCGATACCGGGTGGCTGCAGATTTACTGCGCCAATGCCCAGGAGGTCTTTGACATCGTCCTGCAGTCTTTCGTGCTTGCAGAAGAGCTGCTTCTACCCACCATGGTAGTTTTTGACGGCTTTTATATCTCGCACACTTATGAGCCTGTCGATGTTCCGGAACTGGAACAGGCCTGCGAATTTGTTGGTCCGCCAAAGTTTAAGCCCCAGGTTGCACCCGGGGAACAAGCTAACTTGCACGGCCTTTCATCCGGCGAAACCCAGCTGCAGCTGGTCAGAAAGCGGCACGAAGATATGTTGAAAGCCACGGCAACTTTTAGCGCCATCAATGAAAAGTTTAACCGCTTGTTTGGCAGAAGTTACGAAGCTTTAGAGGCAGTGATTCCAGAAGGAGCCAAAACGGCCTTTCTTGCTGCCGGCAGTACCGCTGAGACGGTGAGGTGGTTTTTGCCGGAGCTTAAAGGTTGCGGTTTGATCCAGCTGCGTATGTTCAGGCCTTTTCCAGCTGAAGAACTGGCCCGGGTGGTTGAAAAGCAAGGCCTGGAGCGGCTGGTGATTATTGATCGCAATTGTTCCACCGGGACAGGAGGCTATTTTGCCCAGGAAGCAAAAGCTGCCCTTTACGGGGTAGACAGGCGGCCGGTAGTCCAGGACCTGATTCTGGCCGGCGGGATTGATCTAACTGTAGATATCCTGGCGCATGCAGCTGAAAAAGGGCCGGAAAGTGGATTAACTGCTATACAGTGGGGAGTGGATTTGAGATGAAAGTTACCGGATACAGCATGGAAAATGAAATGATGTACTCGGGGCACAATGCCTGTCCCGGTTGCGGAGGCGCACTAACGGTGCGTTACCTGACCAGGGCCCTGGGACCGAACCTGGCCCTGGCCATAACTGCATCCTGCTGGAGCATTATTGCCGGAGCGCCGCCGCTTACAGCTTTAAAATGTCCCATC
Source organism: uncultured Syntrophomonadaceae bacterium (assembly GCA_964458455.1). Classification (GTDB taxonomy): domain Bacteria; phylum Bacillota; class Dethiobacteria; order DTU022; family DTU022; genus B1SED10-74M. The sequence goes on from CAYWIY010000021.1 coordinate 10,152, forward strand.
CTGCACTGCCCCTTTCCCAGCGCCGGCGCGGTGGGAGGCGGCCTGCGGCGCGGGCTCAATGCAAAGGGCCATTATGATACCACTGTGGTGGTATTAGCCGGCGACGGTGGCACCTTCGACATCGGCCTCCAGGCTTTATCGGGAGCAGCCCAGCGCAACGAGGATTACATTTTTATCTGCTACGACAACGAGGCTTACATGAACACCGGAATGCAGACCAGTTCGGCCACTCCCTTTGGAGCGCGGACCAGCACCCGCCCCTATCCCCTGTTCAAGCACGGGCAGAAGAAGGACATTATGCGCATCATGGGCGCCCACGGCATTCCATATGCCGCTACGGCCTCCCTTGCTTTTCCGCAGGACATGGAGAACAAGCTCAGAAAAGCCCAGGAAATGAAAGGATTTCGGTTCATGCATGTCCTTTCGCCCTGCCCCCCGGGCTGGGGTACAGAATCGTCCGACACGATTCACCTGTCGCGGCTGGCCGTGTCTACAAATTTTTTCCCGCTTTACGAGGTTGTCGGTGGCAGCAAGTGGCGGATGACTTATTTCCCGGAGAAAAAACGGACCCCGTTGAAGGAATACCTGCTGGCCCAGCGCCGTTTCAGGCAGGTGGACGAAGCGACCATCGAAGCGCTCCAGGAAGAAGTGGATCATGATTGGGAGGGACTGCTGAAAAGGGTTGGCACTTCCCAGGAAGAAACGCAGGAGGCACCGGAAAAATAAATTTTAGAATTATAATAAATATTATAACCAGCGGCAGGAATTTCTCCCTGGAAGCAGAAAGTATGATAATATTCAAGCGTGCAGCAAAAAGATAACAGGGAGGTGCCCATTTTGCGAGAGCTTTCCGTGTCGACTATTGTTGAAACTGTTGCCGGGATGTGCGAGGAAGCCAATATTTACCTCGGGGAAGATGTTTCCGGCGCCCTGAAGCGGTCCCTGGAAGTTGAAGAGTCGCCAACGGGTAAAGAAGTGTTGAAACAGTTAATTGAGAACTTAGAAATTGCCAAAAACGAGCAAATACCGATCTGCCAGGATACGGGATTTGCCGTTTTTTTTGTGGAGCTGGGCCAGGAGGTGCACCTGGTCGGGGGCACTTTGGAGGAAGCGATCAACGCCGGGGTCAGGAAAGGTTATACCGACGGGTACCTTCGCAAATCGATCGTTAAAGATCCCCTTTTTGACCGAACCAATACTGGAGACAACACGCCTGCTGTGATCTATACCGATATTGTTCCTGGCGATAAGGTGAAAATATCATTTGCCCCCAAGGGCGGCGGCAGTGAAAACATGAGCGCCATTAAAATGCTCAAGCCGGCAGACGGAGAGGAGGGCCTGGTCGATTTTGTGGTCAACCAGGTTAAAACAGCAGGGCCTAACCCCTGCCCGCCCATTGTTGTCGGGGTGGGTATCGGCGGCACTTTTGACAGGGTGGCTGTCCTGGCTAAAAAAGCCCTCTTCAGACCGGTAGGTCAGCCCCACCCGGACAGCAAGTATGCAGGACTGGAACAGAAAATACTGGATAAAATCAACAACCTCGGTGTGGGCCCGCAGGGTTTCGGGGGCAGGGTATCCGCCCTGGCTGTCCACATCGAGACCTATCCTTCCCACATAGCCAGTATGGCGGCGGCGGTAAATATCAACTGCCATGCCAGCCGGCACGTGGAAAGAGTGGTTTAGATTATTTAAGAAATTGTAAACCAGGCGTGCGGCCTGTATTGAACAGCTTTTGGCTGTAGAAAGAAAGGAGGCAGACTGGTATGGAAATAAAAAAAATAGAAGCACCCCTTGGTGAAGAAGATGTCCTCTCCCTGCAAGCCGGAGATAATGTGTTAATTAACGGCGTTATCTATACCGCCCGCGATGCCGCCCATAAAAAGCTGATTGAACTGGTAGAAAAGGGCGAGCCTTTGCCGGTAGATCTGCAGGGCCAGATCATCTATTACGTGGGGCCTACCCCGGCTAAGCCGGGCCAGGCTATCGGTTCGGCCGGGCCGACTACAAGTGGGAGGATGGATGCCTACACTCCCAGCATGCTGGAGCAGGGCATGAAAGCCTGTATCGGAAAGGGCCTGCGCAGCCAGGCGGTTAAGGATGCCCTGCAGGAGCACAAGGGCCTTTACCTGGCTGCAGTGGGCGGGGCCGGAGCCCTGCTGTCCAAAAAGGTAAAAAAATGTGAAGTGGTTGCTTATGAGGAACTGGGCGCTGAAGCCATTCATCGCCTGGAAGTAGAAGACTTTCCGGCTACCGTTGTCAATGACGCCCGCGGTAATGATCTTTACGCGGAAGGAGTCAAGGCTTTTGCCCGGTAAAAGCCGGGTTCACACTTTTTTAGATATCCCGGCCATGCCTGGTTTAGCGGTCATGTTTTCTACGGATTGATCACTATTTTTTTAATTGGAGTTTTCAAGAATAGGGAGGTTTTATGATTATGAATAAAGACGAATTGTTGGCCAAGGCCAAAAAGCCGGCTGAGGATGCCATGCGTCTCCACCCCTTTTACAGGGGTAAAATTGAAGTTAATCTGAAATGCGCTGTCCGTGACATCGGTGACTTTGCGATCTGGTACACTCCCGGGGTAGCCGAACCGTGCAAAGCAATCGCCAAGAATAAAGACGATGTTTATAAATATACCAACAAGGCTAATTTCTGTGCTGTAGTTTCAGACGGCACCAGGGTTCTGGGCCTGGGTGATATTGGTCCGGAAGCCGGTATGCCGGTGATGGAGGGCAAAGCGCTGCTCTTTAAGTACCTGGGCGGAGTTGATGCTTTTCCCATCTGTGTTGACACCAAGGACGCCGATGAGCTAATCAATTTTGTCAAGATGCTCCAGCCCAGCTTTGGCGGCGTTAACCTGGAGGATATCGCCAGCCCTAAATGTTTTTACGTCCTGGACCGGCTTAGGGAAGAGTGTGAAATCCCGGTCTGGCACGATGATCAGCAGGGTACCGCCACGGTGACCCTGGCCGGGTTATTTAACGCCCTGAAGATAGTCGGTAAAAAAATCGACCAGGTTAAAACGGTCCTGATTGGCGCAGGAGCGGCTAATGTTTGTACGGTCAGGCTGCTGATTGCCGCCGGAATGGACCCGGAAAAGATCATCATGATTGACAGCGCGGGAGCGCTGCATAAAGGGCGCACTGAGCTGAAAGATAAACACCCCATCAAATGGGAACTGGCTCAAAAGACCAACGGAGCCCAGGTAACCGGCGGGGCTGATGAGGCCTGTAAGGATGCGGATGTGCTGATCGGCCTTTCCAAGCCTGGCCCGGACACCATTAAAAAGGAATGGGTGGAAAACATGGCCAAAGATGCCATTGTCTTTGCCTGCGCCAACCCGATCCCAGAGATATGGCCCTGGGATGCCCAGGAAGCGGGGGCTAAAATCGTTTCCACCGGGCGGTCCGATTTTCCGAACCAGGTCAACAACTCCCTTGGCTTCCCGGCTATTTTCCGCGGCGTTTTAGATGTTCAGGCCAGCGGTATTTCCGATACGATGTGTATTGCCGCCGCCGAAGAGCTGGCTGCCTGTGCTCCTGAGGGGGGCATGGATCCGGAAAAAATCCTGCCCACCATGGATATGTGGGAAGTATTTCCCCGGGTAGCCACGGCTACGGCGATGAAAGCAATCGATGAGGGACTGGCCCGGGTGGAGCTCAGCCGCGATGAATGCTACCAGAAAGCAGAAACTTTTATCAAGCGGGCCCAGGACCAGACCAAATCCGCCATGGAAGAGGGATTTATCCCGAAGCCGCCGGAGGAATAGCAGGCGGTTAAAATAATATATGAAGGCTTTCTCTAAAGGGCAAAGCCTGTGAAGACAGATAACAAGGAGGAGAGCATGAGCGAAACGGCAAAAGATACCATCAAGATGGTTGATATTTATATCATGGGTAAAAAGTACAACGTGCCGGAAACCCTGACTATCATGGATGCCATGGAATATGCAGGTTACCAGCTCAAGCGCGGTATTGGGTGCCGGGCTGGATTCTGCGGGGCCTGCGCCACGGTATACCGGATGGCCGGCGATTTTGAGCTGAAAGTGGGCCTGGCCTGTCAGACCAAGGTAGAAGAAGGGATGTACCTGGCTCAAATCCCGTTTTTCCCGGCCCGGAAGGCTGTTTACGAGCTGGAAGAAATTAGCCCAACCGTAGCGCACTTTGCCCAGCTTTACCCGGAAGTGTTCCGCTGCCTGGGCTGCGGTTCCTGCACCAAGGTTTGCCCGCAGGATATCGAAGTGATGCAATATATTGCCTACCTGGAGCGCGGCGATTTCACCAAAGCGGCTGACATTTCTTTCGACTGCCTGATGTGCGGGCTCTGTGTTTCACGCTGCCCGGTCAATATTGTCCATTACAACGCATCCCTGGCTGCTCGCCGGCTGTACAGCCGTTATATAGCCAAACCGGATGCATTCCTGGCCAAACGGGTACAGGCGATCGAAGCGGGTGAACTCGATGCTGATATTGAAGAAATGGTCAATGCCGACAAGGAAAAACTGCAGGAACTATACAATAACCGGGATATTGAGAAATAAACCCGAAAGGGAGGATTGAGTAGTTTGGCCTATACACCGCAGTTGAAAGAACTGGTGAAAAAAGTTGAAGAAACCAGGGCCTCCCGGGTGGGCGCCGATTATCCGCGGATGTCACCGGAAGAAAGACGGGAGGTTTTACAAAACTTTCATCCCGATTATATCGAGGATGGATTTAGGGAAATAAAAGTGGGCGTGGACAAGGGGACCCGCATGCCCAACGAGATGGCCGATGTATTTGAAGCCTACAGCCGCCTGAAAGATGTGCAAATAGATTTGAAGTCTGCACCCGGCTATGATGTTGATGTCCTGGTCATTGGCGGTGGAGGGGCCGGCGCTTCGGCTGCTTTGATGGCCCATGAAGCGGGAGCAAATGTGATGCTGGCTACAAAGCTGCGTTTTGGTGATGCCAATACCATGATGGCCCAGGGTGGTATTCAGGCCGCGGACAAGGAAAACGATTCCCCGGCCACTCACTACCTGGATGTTGTTGGAGGCGGCCGCCTGGAGAATGTCCCGGAGCTGGCCAGGGCCCTGGTGATGGATGCGCCGCTGGTGATTAAGTGGCTGGAAGACCTGGGGACCATGTTTGATAAAAAAGAGGAGGGCACAATGATTACAGCCCACGGCGGGGGGACATCCAGGAAGCGGATGCATGCCGCCCGCGATTATACCGGGGCTGAGATCATGCGGACCTTAAGAGACGAGGTTTTCAACAAGGGCATTACGGTGGTTGACTTCAGCCCGGCGGTGGAAATATTACTTGATGAACAGGGTCGCGCCGGCGGGGCGGTCCTTTATAACCTGGAAACTGAAGAGTATATCATAGCGAGGGCCAAAACCGTCATTATTGCCACCGGTGGTTCAGGAAGGTTGCATTACCGCGGTTTCCCGACCAGCAACCATCATGGCGCCACCGCCGACGGGCTGATTATGGGTTACCGGGCCGGGGCCAAAACGATCTATACCGATTCGATCCAGTACCATCCCACCGGTGGGGCTTTCCCGCCTCAGTTGCTGGGGCTGCTGGTAACTGAAAAAACCCGGGGCCTGGGCGCCCAGCCGCTGAACATTAACGGAGAGCAGTTTGTTTATCACCTGGAAACCAGGGACGTGGAATCTTCGGCTATAATCCGCGAATGTGAAGAAAGGGGCCTTGGGGTGCCGCTACCAACGGGTATCACCGCGGTCTGGCTGGATTCCCCTATAATCGAGTTGATCCACGGCGAAGGGACTATAGAACGCCAGCTTCCAGCGATGCTGCGCCAGTTCCAGCGTTTCGACGTTGACATTCGCAAAGATCCGATGTTGATTTACCCGACCCTGCATTACCAGAACGGGGGCTTACTAATAGATGATCAAGCCCAGAGCAGCGTGGAAAACCTGTACGTAGCCGGAGAGACGGCAGGCGGTATCCACGGGACCAACCGGCTGATGGGTAATTCTTTGCTTGATATCCTCGTTTTCGGGCGGCGGGCCGGAGTGCACGCTGCCGCTAAAAGCAAAGAACTTCCGGCTCCGGAAGGGCTTAATCTTGATCATGTCAACACTTACAACCGGGCACTGGAAGAAGCGGACGCGGCTGATGGCAGGGTTGGCCCGATTCTTCTTCCGCGTTACAGCCACCGGTAATGGCGGGAACTGAGAGGAAAGGAGCTCTACCCCTGAAAGGACTGCAGGTCTTAGATTTGACCCGCCTGCTTCCGGGTCCGTTGTGTACTATGATCCTTGCTGATTACGGGGCTGAGGTTATAAAAGTGGAAGATGTGCGAGCCGGCGATCTAACCAGGTATGTCGGCTCTTCTCTTGGTGGTGGAATGGGGGCGGAAGGATCCCTGTTCCGGCAGCTAAACCGCAATAAAAAAGGTTTGGCCGTCGATTTAAAGGAAGGCCGGGGAAAAGAGATAATAAAACAGCTGGCAGCCGGTTCAGATCTCCTGGTGGAGGGTTTTCGGCCGGGGGTTATGGACAGGCTCGGCATCGGCTACAGAGAGCTGAGCGGCATAAACGAAGGCCTGGTTTATGCCGCCATTACCGGCTACGGGCAGGAGAGTTCATACCGGCATAAGGCCGGCCATGATCTCAACTACGTATCCCTCAGCGGGTTGCTGGAATTAAGCGCTGAGAAAGGTAGCCACCCGGTAATGCCAACAACCCAGGTTTCTGATGTGGCCGGTGGAGCTTTGATGGCCGTAAACGGGATTATGATGGCGCTTTATGAAAAAGAAAGGACCGGTAAAGGGCGTTTTGTGGACGTTTCGATGACGCGGGGCATGCTGCCCTGGCTTACCTACCCGGCTTCTTTTCTAAAGCGCGGTGATGAGCTCCCCCGCCGCGGCAGGTGCCCTTTGAGCGGGTCTTACGGCTGTTACAATATCTATGAGACAGCTGATGGCAAATACATGAGCCTCGGGGCCCTGGAACCTGTTTTCTGGCAGCGTTTCTGTGAAGCAGTAAATAAACCGGAATGGATCGAACGCCAATTTGAACAGGAAGAAAACGAACCGGTGGGTAGCAAAGCATTAATAGAGGAAATACGGGCGCTGTTTAAAAGCAGAACCCGGGCCGAATGGGAAGAGTTATTTAAAGATATCGATGCTTGCTGTGAGCCTGTTTTAGATTTACATGAAGCTATCGATCACCCCTTGAGTCGTGAAGAAAACTACTGGCTGGAAATCACCCTGGAAGATGGGCGCACAGAAAAAACACCCGGCTTTCCCCTGCTCTTTTCAGGACAGGGGGGAGAACTGCGCATGCCTCCACCGGAACACGGCCAGCACACAGAAGAGATCCTGAAAACCCTCGGTTACGATGCAGATGACCTGGAAGAACTGAAAAAACAGCGTATTATTAAAAACACCTGATTTGACACCGGAACATGACACGGGGACAGGTCCCTTGTCATACAGCGAAAATGTGACAAAATTGCCCCGTCCCCAATGTCACAAAAGAATTTGTGATCCAGTCTTTACCGAAAGTGGCTGGCGATCTATAATATTGTATGTCAATTTGCGGGATGGAAGAAAAAGAAAGAATCGGGCTGGTATTGAAGAGGCTTGCCGGGCAATACCCGGGGGCAAAAACGGGTTTGAGGTATGATAATCCATACCAGCTATTTGTTGCGACCGTTCTCTCTGCCCAGACTACGGATAAACAGGTCAATAAAATTACTGCCGACCTGTTTAAGGCAGTTCCTTCCATTTATGATTTATCCCGGATCAAACCATCTGAGCTCGAGCATTTTGTCAGGCGGTGCGGGCTGTATCGCCACAAGAGCCGTAACCTGGTGGAAGCGGCCAGGCTAATTGTCGATCAGTACGGCGGTTGCATTCCCGATGAGCGTGATGAACTGATCAAGCTGCCCGGAGTGGGAAGGAAGACGGCCAATATTATAATCAGCAGTGCTTACGGAAAACCGGCCATAGCGGTGGATACCCACGTGTTCAGGGTTTCCAAAAGGTTGGGCCTGGCCGATGGCAGTAACGTGGAAGCAGTAGAAAAACAACTGGAACAGGTGATACCTGTCGATGAATGGAGCGATACTCACCACCGGTTGATCGCTCACGGGCGGATGTTATGCCAGTCACGCAACCCGCAGTGCGGCAGCTGTTTTTTGGAAGATCTCTGTGTTTACGCCAGAGAAAGGAGAGGTAATTAGTGGCCATAAAACATTTAAGCAGCAAAGAAATCAGGTTAAGCTGTGACCTGGAAGATGCAGGATTTGAAACAACAGCCGATGTAGCCCCGCTAGAAGGGATGATCGGACAGGAGAGGGCAGTTAAAGCAACCGAATTTGGCTTGCGGATCAAGCGCCCCGGCTACAATATTTTCCTGACCGGGTTGACCGGGACAGGGAAGTCCAGCTATGCCCAATCGGTCGTGGAAAAAATATCGGCGGAGGAGGCAGTCCCCGATGATTGGGTTTACGTATATAATTTTGAGCATCCCGGAGAACCGATTGCCCTGAATTTCCCCGCTGGCAAAGGGGCGGAATTTCGCCACGAGATCGAAGAATTGGTAGAAGATCTGAGAGAAAATATACCCAAGGCTTTTGACGGTGAAGATTATGAACAACAGAAATCGGTCCATGTTAAGGAATTCCAGGATGCCCGGGCCGAATTGCTTGATGAGTTGAACAAAGTTGCGCAGGATAAGGGATTTAACCTCAAGCGGACCAGTTCCGGGTTTGTGACTATCCCCATCCAGGACGGGGAACAGATCGATGAAGATGAGTATGCCAAGCTGGACCAGGAAACAAAGGATGAAATGGAAAAGAGTTCTAACGAGGTCCAGATCAAGGCCATGGAAATCATGCGTAAGATTCAAAAACTGGAAAAAGAATTAAAAGAAAAACTCAAGGAACTGGACCAGGAAGTGGGCATGGCTGCCGTGGGGCACCTGTTTAACGAATTAAAGGATGAATACGCTGATTTTCCAGAAGTAATTAAGTACCTGGAAGCTTTCCAGGAAGATGTCCTGTCCAACCTTTCCGATTTTCGGAGTGACGAGGAAGAACAGCAGAACCCGATGATGTGGTTGCGCCAGCAGGGCCAGGATCAATCGGACCGGCGCTATATGGTCAACCTGCTGGTGGATAACCGGGAAACAGAGGGAGCTCCCATGGTTTACGAAACCAACCCCTCTTACTATAACCTGCTCGGGCGGGTCGAGTATGAAAACCGCTTTGGTACGGTGACCACTGATTTTACGATGATCAAGGCCGGAGCCCTGCACAGGGCAAATGGGGGCTACCTGGTGCTGCAGGCCCGTGATGTCCTGACCTCGATCCAGTCCTGGGAAGTATTGAAAAGGGTGCTCAGGACGAGGAAGATCAGGATTGAAAACATTAGTGAGCACTTCGGCCTGGTAGCTATGTCTACTCTCAGGCCTGAGCCGATTCCGCTCGACGTTAAAGTGGTCATGATCGGAAACCCGTTTATCTACTTTTTGCTTTACCATTATGATGAGGATTTCCAGAAATTGTTCAAGATAAAGTCCGATTTTGATATCGAGATGGAACGCCGGGACGACTATGTCACCAGGATGGCCAGTTTCATTTCTTTCCACTGCACCAGGCAGGGATTGCGCCACTTTGACCGTTACGCCGTGGCGGAAACTGTCGAATACAGCAACCGCCTGGCCGGAAGCCAGGACAAAATGAGCACCAGGTTCAATGAGATCGTGGATCTGCTGTTTGAGGCCGATGCCTGGGCTGAATTTGAAGGTGCCGAGCTGGTTGGTAAAGATCACGTGGAAAAAGCGATGGAAGAAATGGTTTACCGCTCCAACAAGTATGAGCAAAAAATCATCGATTCAATAAAAGAAGGCGAGATCCTCCTCGATCTGGAAGGGGAAAATATTGGCCAGGTTAACGCCCTGTCTGTAATTGACCAGGGCGATTACCGCTTCGGGCGCCCCTCGCGGATCACCGCTTCAACTTACCTGGGGCGAAAAGGGATCATCAATATTGAAAGGGAAAGCGATCTCAGCGGCAGGTTGCATAGTAAAGGAATCATGATCTTAAATGGTTACCTGGGCATGAAATACGGGACCCTGGTTCCGCTGAATTTGACAGCGAGCCTCTGTTTCGAGCAGTCTTACGGCGGCGTGGACGGAGACAGCGCTTCGGCTGCCGAGCTCTATGCCCTCCTGTCCAGCCTGGCTGAAGCGCCGCTCCGGCAGGACTTAGCCGTGACCGGCTCGATCAACCAGAAAGGGGAGATCCAACCGGTCGGCGGTGTGAGCACCAAGATTGAAGGTTTCTTCATGGCCTGTAAGACCAGGGGGCTTACAGGCAAGCAGGGCGTTATTATTCCCGGGCAGAATCAAAAATCGTTGATGCTCAAAAAAGAAGTGGTGGAAGCAGTTGAAAAAGGTGATTTCAACATTTATACCATCGATACGGTAGATGATGGAATTGAGCTGCTGAGCGGACTGAAGCCGGGAACGCTCACGAAAAAAGGCGCTTTTAGCAGGGGCAGTTTTAATGAAAAGGTATTGAAAAAATTAAAGCGTTTCAATAAAACGTTGAGCAAGGATGATAGTTCCACGGATACAGATGATTAAAAGAATTGCCGGCAAAGCGAGCAGCGCATTAATAAAGCAGGAACCGGTAATGAATGGTCCGGTGTTAAGCTATTGCGGCGAAAGGATGGGAGTATGCACCTGGTAATGATTAAGCCGGAAATACCGCAAAATACGGGCAACGTTGCCAGGACCTGTGTTATGACGGGCACTAAGCTGCACCTGGTAGAACCGCTCGGGTTTTCACTGTCTGAAAAGGAAGTGCGCCGTGCCGGACTTGATTACTGGCAGTACCTCGAGCTGGAGGTGCACAGTAGTTTCCAGGAGCTCAGGGAAAAATACCCTTCTGCTCGCTTCATCTTTTATTCCACGCGGGGCCGCAGTTATTACCACCAGTTCAATTACAGCAGCGGTGATTTCCTGGTTTTCGGCAGCGAGACAAAAGGCCTGGACCAGGAAATCCTGGATCAAGCCGAGATAACTTTGCGCATCCCCATGATTAACCAGATTCCCCGTTCCTTGAACCTGGGCAATTCCGTAGCCCTGGTTCTTTACGAAGCCTTGAGGCAGCAGGGGTTTCCGGGCATGGAATAAAACTATATCCTAAATAGAGCACGGCCGAGTAGCACCAACTATTAATAGCTTAGCCGTGCATAATTAGCTGCTTTGATCGTTATTGTCCGTGCCGGGATCCTGGTGTTTTTCATTCTCCTGCTGGCAGCCACCGGTTTCCGGATCGCCATCCCCGGGTGAATGGTTTGCTTCTTCAACCCGGCGCTGTTCGAGGTAGTAGTGAACCAGGAGCACTTTCAGGGTGGCGGTGATCGGGATAGCCAGGACGATTCCCAAAAGCCCCATCAACTGGCCGCCAATAAGAACAATGACAATCACGGTCAGGGGACTTAGATCGGTTGCTTTACCCAGGAAAAAGGGCGTAAACACAAAGGCATCGAGGATCTGGACCCCGACGTAGAGCAAAAGGACAAGCAATATGCTGGGGGTATCGGGCATAATGCTCAAAATCAGGGCCGGGACAGTGGCTGTAACCGGCCCAATATAGAGGATAATGTTCAGGGCCCCGGCCAGGATCCCCAGGATCAAGGCAAACGGCATTTCAAGCAAGGTCAGGCCGACCCAGGTCAAAAAGCCGACAAACAAGCACTTCATTAAGGTGCCCCTGATGTAAGCTCCCACTTTTTCGTCGATGGTGTTTAAGATATGCTTGACGTTCTCTTTGTAAATTTGCGGGAACATCAAGGTGAGGTTGTACCGGACCTGACCCAATTCCTGGACCAGGTAAAAAACGACAAAGACCAGGGCTAACCCGACCCAGACCCGTGTAACCAAACCCATGGATACTGCGGTCAGGTAGCGCAGCAGCTGCTGCACATTGCTCGGTGCCTGCCGGATAAACTGGTCGGTATATTCAACAAAAATTTCTGTAAGCTGGAGGTTGAACCTTTCGTCGAGTTCTTCCAGGTAAGAGATCAATTCCGGCAGGTCCCTGACGAACTCTGTGCTCAGGAATATAACCAGTTCCCTGACTTCCATGATCAGGCCCGGGATTAATAAGTAGAACAACAGGAACAGAATGATCAGGATTAAAACGGCAGTGATCATGGCTGCCAGGATCGGCCTGATCTTGATGCTGATCAGGAAGTTAACCATGGGAGTTATGAAGTAGACAATAAAGAGCGCTACAACAATGATCGAGATAACCGGGGCCAGCTGGACCAGGAGCCAGATAGCAATAAAGACCGCGGTGGCTATCAGGACAATTTTTAAAGCCAGGCGCGTTTCCCGATCATTAAACAAAACAAAACTCCTTTTATGGGGATTTCAGGATTAAATATCAGGTTTGCCCTTATTAGTGCATATATTGTACCATAAAGCTGGATTTAAAAAAAGCTGAGCGGCGTTTGTTTTTTTATATTACATATTTTCGACCCGGTGGAGGTATTTGCCCCGGCGGGTCGAAAAATAAATAATGCGAAAGTATCGAAGCCGGAGGGTTTAATTATGGCTGATTTTGTCCACCTGCACTGCCACAGCGAGTATAGTTTGCTGGACGGGGCGGCAAGGATTAATTACCTTGTCAACAGCGCCGCTGAACTGAACATGCCCGCTGTAGCCATCACCGATCACGGGACCATGTTCGGGGTGATCGATTTTTACAGGGCGGCTAAAGAAGCCGGAGTCAAGCCAATCCTGGGCTGTGAAGTATATGTAGCTCCCCGGTCGCGTTTCCAGAAGGAACCGCGTAAAGATGATATCCAGTACCACCTGGTTTTGCTGGCGGAAAACGAAACCGGCTACCTGAACTTGATGCAGCTGGTTTCTGCCGGCTACCTGGAAGGCTTTTATTACAAGCCCCGGGTGGACCGGGAGTTGCTACAACAGTACAGCGAAGGGCTGATTGCTTTAAGTGCCTGCCTGGCCGGGGAAATACCAACCATGATCTTAGAGGGGCGCCTGGAGGAAGCCAGGGATACCGCCAGGTTTTACCGGGATGTATTCGGCCAGGACAACTTTTTCCTTGAGCTGCATGACCATAATATTCCTGAACAGAAGAAAGTGAACGATATTTTGAAACAGATCTCCAGGGAAGAAAATATTGCACTGGTGGCTTCCAACGATGTTCATTACCTGTCCCGGCAAGATGCCGGGGTGCATGATGTTTTGCTCTGTATACAAACCGGCAAGTCAGTGGATGAAACGGAGCGGATGAGTTTTGAAACAGAGGAATTCTATTTTAAAACCGGCGAGGAAATGGCCGAACATTTTTCAGATGTCCCGGAAGCGATCAGCAACAGCCTGCGCATCGCGGAGCGCTGTAACGTGGAAAAAGATTTTTCAAAACTGCACTTGCCCGAGTACGATGTTCCGGATGGAAGCGATGCAGATACCTACCTTGAAAAAATCTGCTACGAAGGCCTGCAGTCCCGCTATCCAGATATAACCCCGGCAATCGAGGAAAGGCTGCAGTATGAGCTGCAAGTAATCCGCCAGATGGACTATTCGGACTATTTCCTCATTGTGTGGGACTTTGTTCAACATGCAAAGAAAGAAGATGTCCTGGTCGGCCCGGGACGCGGTTCGGCGGCCGGCAGTTTGGTGGCCTACTGCCTGGGTATTACCAATATAGAGCCTTTACAGCACGGGCTGCTTTTTGAACGCTTTCTCAACCCGGAAAGAATCTCCATGCCTGATATCGATATCGATTTTTGCGATGATAAAAGGGACCGGATTCTGAGCTATGTTTTTGAAAAGTATGGCCATGAGAGGGTGGCCCAGATCATAACTTTCGGCACCATGGCTGCCCGGGCGGCGGTGCGTGACGTGGGCCGGGCTCTTGCTATCCCTTACGCCGAGGTGGACAAGATCGCCAAGATGATCCCGATGGAAGTTAAGATGACCATAGCAAGAGCCTTAGAGCAGAGCCGGGAACTGCAGGCCCTGTACAAGGAGGATGAGCAGTACCGCCGCCTGCTTGATATTTCCATGGCCGTGGAAGGGATGCCGCGGCATGCTTCCACCCATGCCGCAGGTGTTGTGATCGCCAAGGAACCGCTGGTCAATTACGTCCCCCTTTACAAGATGGCCGACAGCGCCGTGGTGACCCAGTTTCCCATGGGGACCCTGGAAGACCTGGGCCTTTTAAAAATGGACTTCCTGGGCTTAAAAACCCTGACCATTATCGGTGAGGCCCTGCAGAATATAGAGAAGAGGCATGATGTAAAGATCAATATAGAAGATATTACCCTGGAGGACAGCACCACCTACGAAATGCTTTCGCGGGGCGAAACGACCGGCATCTTTCAGCTGGAAAGCACAGGTATGCGCTCTGTACTGCGGGACCTGATGCCGAATAAATTTGAAGATATTATCGCCGTGGTGGCGCTTTACCGCCCCGGCCCGATGGAACAGATCCCTACTTTTGTAAACAGCAAGCATGGGCGGGAAAAAATTAAGTATGCCCACCCGGACCTGGAGCCGATCCTGAAAGAAACCTACGGGGTAATTGTCTACCAGGAGCAGATCATGGAGATTGCCGCCCGCATTGCCGGTTTTTCCCTGGGTCAGGCCGACCTGCTCAGGAGGGCCATTGGGAAGAAGAAAAAAGAGATCCTCGATGAGCAGCAGGAAAAGTTTATCACCGGTTGCATGGAGAAAGGGTATACCCGTGAGCTCGGCATCAAGATGTATGATTTAATCATGAAATTCGCTTCTTACGGCTTCAACAAGTCCCATGCTGCCGCTTATGCCATGATCGCTTACCAGACCGCTTACTTAAAAGCCAATTACCCGGTAGAATTCATGGCCGCCCTGATGACGGTTTACTATTCAAACAGCGACAAGGTGGCCCTTTATATTGCCGATTGCCGCCGTATGGGTGTCGAGGTCCTTCCGCCCGATATTAATGAAAGCGAAACCCATTTTACCGTGGTTGGAGACAGCCGGATCCGCTTCGGCCTGGCGGCGGTTAAAAATGTGGGGCTCGGCGCTATTGATTCAATCATTAACGCCAGGCGGGAAAAACCCTTTATTTCCATGCGCGACTTTGCTTCCAGGGTTGATATGAGGCTTTGCAACCGGAAGGCCCTGGAAAGCCTGATCAAGTGCGGCGCTTTTGACTCGCTCGGTGGCCACCGGGCCCAGTACCTGGCCTCACTCGAAGACGTTTTAGCCCAGGGGCAGTCAGCCCAGCGAGAACGGGAAAATGGCCAGATGTCCATGTTTTCCCTGATGGATACGAGTACCCAGGAAGAAATGCTCTCAGACAACCTGGCAGACATCGAACCGTTCTCTGACAAGGAAAGGCTGTCCCTGGAAAAAGAGATGCTCGGCCTTTACATCTCGGGCCATCCCCTGGAGCCCTACCGGCCGGTCCTGGAGCAGATGAAAAACTTGACCCGCTGCGCGGAATTGAGCGAGGCTGGCGATAATCATCATGTCAAAGTGGGCGGCATTATAGTGGCTGTCCGCCGCTTGTATACCAAGAAAAACAAGGAAATGGCTTTTGTTAAACTGGAAGATTTAACCGGCAGCGTAGAGCTGGTGGTTTTTCCCGATCTATTCGAAAGACAGGGAGCCCTGCTCCATGAAGACAACCTGGTTATTATCGAAGGCAGGACGGATTTAAAAGAAGAGGAAGATGTCAAAATCCTGGCTGAGAAAATGGCGCCTTTGAGCCAGCAGAAAAAGTATTTTCGCCTGATCATCGATGAAAACCATGACCAGGAAGTTTTGCAGGATCTAAAGAACACCCTGATTGCTGAAAACGGGGAAGTGCCGGTGTGCCTGTTTTTTAAACAAGATAACAAGTTGCTGATGTTAGAAGAAGAATTCTGGGTCCGCGATCATCCGCAGTGCCGCAAACAGCTGGAAAACCTCCTGGGCCGGAGCGCGGTTAGCGAACAGTACCAGGATCGCAACCCCGATACCAGGATTAAGGAGGAACAGTACAATGCGGCGGACTAAAATTGTTTGCACGGTGGGTCCGAGTATAGATACGGGGGATCAAATCGAAAAAATTATTACTGCCGGTATGGACGTAGCCCGGCTTAACCTCTCCCACGGCAGCAGTGAAGATCATTACCGCCGCCTGGACCTGATCCGCAGGGCAGCGGAAGAAAAGAGGAAGACAATTGGGTTTATGGTCGACACCCGGGGCCCGGAGGTGCGGACCGGTGACCTGTTAGAAGATGCTGTTTACCTGGAGGACGGCCAGGAGTTTGTTTTGACTACGGAGAAGATAGCCGGCAGCAGCCGCAAAGCTTCAGTTACTTACCCGGACCTGCACCGTGATCTCAAACCGGGCTGCAGGGTATTGATCGATGACGGTTTGATTGTCCTGGAGGTAATGGAGGTTCAAGATCGCGAGATCAAATGCCTGGTTATTCACGGCGGCGAGCTGAAAAGTTACAAGGGCTTGAATACTCCGGGAACGAGGATTAATTTGCCGGCACTCGGGGAAAAAGACAGGGAAGATATTAAGATGGCCATTGAGCACGAAATTGAATTTCTGGCCGCCTCTTTTACCCGCAGCGCTGAAGATATCCTGGAAATCAGGAAGTTAATTGAAAACCAGGGCGGCAGGATCATGATCCTGGCCAAAATCGAAAGCGAAGAAGGGGTCCAAAACTTTGATTCGATCCTGGAAGTGGCAGACGGGGTTATGGTAGCCCGGGGTGACCTGGGCGTAGAAATACCGCCGGAAAAAGTGCCTCTTCTGCAGAAAGACTTGATTCGCAAGTGTAATCGCCTGGGTAAGCCGGTGATCACGGCGACCCAGATGCTTGACAGCATGATCCGTAATCCTCATCCAACCAGGGCTGAAGCAAGTGATGTCGCCAATGCCATTATTGATGGCACCGATGCAGTGATGCTGTCCGGTGAAACGGCAGTGGGGAGGTTTCCCGTGGAGGCGGTGGAAACCATGGACCGGATTGCCAGGCATACCGAGCAGGGCCTGGATTATGAAAAAATCCTGAACGAGTTGAGTACAACTGTCAAAAAGACGGTAACCGATGCAATTAGCTATTCGACCTGCACCATAGCCCAGGAACTTGCCGCCGATGCGATTATTACATCGACCCAGTCCGGACATACCGCCCGCATGGTTTCCAAGTACAGGCCCTGGGCCCCGATTGTGGCGGTTTCTTCACGCCGGCGGGTGGCTTCCCAGCTGACCCTGACCCGTGGGGTGTATTCTATTATTTGCCCGCCTGTGAATTCAACCGACGATATGTTCAACAACGCCATTCGCACCTCCCTGGAAGAGGGTTTGATCAAAAACGGAAATCTGGTTGTAATTACAGCCGGGGTTCCCGTTGGTGTTTCAGGAACTACAAATTTGCTCAGAGTTGAAACTGTGGGGGATATTATCGTGAAAGGAACAGGCGTAGGTAAAAAAGCGGCAAGCGGGACAGCTTTTATCGCAGAAAACGCAAAAGATCTTGAGGGTTTCAAAGAGGGCCAGATCCTCATCACCGGATCGACCGACAGCGATTACCTGCCGGCTATTGAAAAGGCAGCCGCCCTGGTTACCGAGGAAGGGGGGCTGACCTCGCACGGGGCTATAGTGGCCATTAACTACGGGAAACCGGCCGTGGTCGGAGTGGAAAACGCCACCGGGCAGGTCAAAACCGGCGAAGTAATCACTGTTGATGCAATCAGGGGATTGATCTATCGCGGTAAGGCGAACGTGCTGTAAGAAAGCAGGACTAAGATGGAGGTTAGCCAGTTGAAAAAAGATGAAACCACTGTCCGGGTAAGATACAAGGATACGGATCAGATGGGCGTAGCCTATTATGCAAACTACCTGGTCTGGTTTGAAGTGGGCCGCACCGAGATGATGCGAAGCCTGGAGTTGCCCTACCGGGAGTTTGAGAAAAGCAACATCTATTTGCCTGTCCTCAAGGCTTTTTGCGAGTACAAGCAGCCCGCGTGCTATGATGATAGGCTGACTATTGTTACCCGCCTGGAAAGTTTGAATAATGTGCGCCTGGTTTTCAATTATGAAATAAAGAGGGAAGATGAAATCCTGGCTGCCGGTTATACGGAGCATGCTTTTGTTAATAATAACGGCCGGCCGGTGGTCTTAAAAAAATTCAGCCCCTTTTTATGGAACCGGCTCTGCCAGGCCCTGGAAAAACAAGATTAGTTTAGCGGAGGGTTTATGATGACTTTAAATGGAGAAAAGATCGGCATAATATATCATCCCGACTACCTGCTTCACTCTCATGCCACCCATCCTGAACGTAAAGAACGGCTTGAGTATATCAACAAAGCCCTGGAGGATAAAATCCCCATGGATAAGGTTGAAAAGATTGATCCCGCCCCGGCTGAAGTAGACGACATTGCCCTGGTTCATGATCGCCCTTACATTGAATCCATAGAGGAAGCCTGCCGCTCAGGCCGCGAGTTCCTGGACCTGGATACCTACATTGTTCCCGAGTCATACCGGGTGGCTTTGCTTTCTGCAGGCGGGGCGCTAACCGGCCTGCGAACAGTTATGGAGAAAGGTGAAGGAAGGCTCAAAAAATGTTTTACTTTCAATCGCCCGCCGGGGCACCATGCCGAAAAAAACATGGCGATGGGGTTCTGTCTTTTTAACAATGTTGCCGTTGCTGCCGCCGCGGCCAAACGCGACTACGGTTTGAAACGGGTTGCTATCGTTGACTGGGATGTCCACCACGGCAACGGGACCCAGCAAGCATTTGAAGACGATCCCGAGGTGCTTGTTATCTCAACCCACCAGAGCCCCGCTTATCCTGGGACAGGCCGCGTAGAGGATACCGGCCGGGGCCGGGGCGAGGGCTTTAATGTCAATATACCGCTGCCGGCGGGAACAGGAGATACTGAGTACAAGCTTGCTTTTGACAGCATCATCACCCCTATCCTGGCCCAGTACAAACCCGAGCTGCTGCTTATATCTGCCGGGCAGGATGCGTTTCACCGCGATCCTCTTGCAGGCATGTCCCTTAGCGAAAACGGCTATTACTATATGGCTGATCAGCTATCCAGGGCGGCCGAAAGGTTATCCGGTGGCAAAATGGTGCTGTGCCTGGAAGGCGGCTACCACCTGGAGGGCCAGGCCGGGGTGATTGTCCAGGTCCTGAACGCACTGGGCCGGTGGAATTTGCCGGTGGAGGAACCCATAAAAGAAAGAGACCCGGCCGCTCATATCCAGAGGCGGCTCGAGCAGGTAATCGAGACCCAGAAAACATACTGGAACCTCTAAACCTGCCACTAGGTGTCACCTAAATTCCGCTGAGTTCCATGTGGTATATTA
>CAYWIY010000022.1:0-19754 GCA_964458455.1 uncultured Syntrophomonadaceae bacterium
GTTGACATTATCCTTTTTTTCACTGTTTATTACTTGTGTCTCTTCCGCGGTAATATCTACCGTCCCGGCCGTGAAAACGTTTTCAGGTGCGTCAGCACTTGCAGTAAACCAGGCCATGGTCCCGGCCAGTGAAACTGCAATAACAAAAACTATTACCATCATGCTTAAGAAAATACCCTTTTTGTTCATCTTTTTTTCCTCCATTTTGTTTTTTTTCGGCGGCCAGGCTGCCTTGAAATGAAGGTCCTTGGCTTTGCGTCCCTGCCTCACGACAGGTTTGCCTTTATCATCAGGCTAAAGTATAAGCCGTCTTGAAGCGATTCCAAAATATTGAGTAACAACTATCACCTCTTTATACAATCTTCTTATCCTTATAAATAAATAAACGTCTGTATATTTTAGTCACAGAACGGTTCAAGTGGGTGACCGGGCCACATCTCATCAATGGCGCAGTTTGAAACCTGAACCGTCTCAAACTTTATCTCAAAATCATATGAGTCAAGCTCGTTTCCATCGGGAGGACAAACTACTAAACATAATGTGACAACTTCATCTCTGAATTTAGCCAGGGTGTCGTTTTCACTATCCCAGTAGTAAAGGTAGCCATCTTCTTCATGAAAAAACCAATTATTTTCACATTCATCACCTAACACCGGCGGTATTACCGGATTATATTCTTGGTCCTCTTTTGTATTATCAACTGTGCCATGGGCAGCTATATGAATAACGCCTGACTCGGATTCTATTGTGACTGTTTTGGAAGCAGACATCCTGCCAGGTTCATCAATATCTGCTTTAAAACCCAGCTGTCCTGGTGCGGCAGGATTACCGCTTGCACCTGGGTTCAGTTTTTCCTCGCCAACCCAGAAGTTCGCTTCAGAACCCTCAGAGAATGGATAATCATTATTTAAGCTATATGTTATTTCTACTTCATATTCTGTTTTATAAACCTGATCAGCAGTACTTGTTTCATTAGCGCTGAGGATATTAACAATAACATCGCCAACTAAGGTGCCTTTGCTAAGATCATTCCCGCCTGCTCCAGCATAAAGTTCTAGCGTGTAACTCTGATGTTCTTCCGGGTTATCTATTCTGTTGGTCCATCCCCAGCGCTCAGATGAAACATTCTCAATAGACTTCAGTTCAATAGCTTCAACTCCGTCTGTATTTCCCCCGTAAGCCCATGCGGAATCACTTCCACCATCTATGGTGATCGTTTCGCCTGTAACCTTAGCCCGCAGAAAACTGGTTTTTGTCCCGCTATTTTTAAGGGTCCAGGTATATTTTTTGCAGCCATTTAAATCTTCAATGATTGCCTGTTCTTGTTCCTGGTACGACGGGTCTCCGTTTTCGGGAGATAACAGTTCCACCCCAACAGTTCCGGCGGTGAATACATTTGCTGGTGCCTGGCTGATGCTAGAAAGATAGGCGTAAGTCACCCCTGTAACAGAAGCAAATACGACAATTAACAGCATCAAGGATAAGTATATTTTTTTAGCAGTTGAATCTAAAAATATCTTACTTTTTAGCTTATCCATCAATTTACCCTCGCTTTATTCACTATGAAGCTTTAGGTTAAAGCAATACTATTGCTCAAAATCAACCGTGTAATTTTTATTATCTGTCTCAAATGTAAAATAGGAACTGGTAAACGGAAATCTGGCAAAAAAGAACATGAAGGTCAATACCAGCACCACAATTACCATCAATCTATAAAAACTTGCAAATATTGATTTGTTTGCTAATTTACGCATGGCTTTCAAATTGCCCACCTCACAAACCATATTAAAAAAGCTCAAGAAACAATATCCTTGCCCTTCCATTTGAATCTTTCTTGAGTTGCATTAATATCATTGGATTTCTCTGCTTTAGCTTCACTAATCATATTGCCCATCTCCAATACGCTTCGAAAAATGCCTGTTTTTTTCCCATCCATCCACTGGATCGTTCCCTGCCAGCTGGTATTGCGGCGGTACTGGACCCGAACAAAAAACACCAGGTCTTCCTGCGCTTCATCTTTTTGATCTTCGTTGTGATTTGTATGCTCCATACCGGGCCTCCCTAGCGCTTATGACCTAATGAAAAAGAGCGCAGTTCGGTGTCACTCTGTGGATATCCGTTTTCATCCAGTTTGTGCTGCATTAATAAAACCAGCTCTAAAAAATCACTGAAATACTGAACCTCGCCGGTGTGAATATGTTCGATTTTTCCTTTAACAGCAGATCCCGAACCACTCTTTATTCTGATCATGAAATCTGAAGCGCGGCCCATGTTGTGGATCTTTTGTTTCATATTACGGCTCATAAAGGCATCCTTTAATAATTATTATTAACCTGTTATTTAGTATACTAAGCTGCCGTTATAAACCAGTTATAAAAAACATTAATCGGCGCTTATTTGAAAAAGAACACACTGCAGGCAGCACAGGCAAAATTTTATTAAGAGCTCAGGTACAGCCCACTAAACCTAAAAGGGAACGGTGGAACCGTCCCCCTTTCGGTTTAAAAACGGTGCTTGAAGGGTCGATTAAACGCTCCCATAGCGCTGTTATTATTTAACAAGGGCAGCAGGCTGAGTGGTTATTTTTCAATTATGAATACAAATGAGGTATAAAGAAGCTTGCTAATAGATGGTTTAAAAGAAGTGCGCATCTCCTTCAGTAGGGAGAAGGGATTCCACTTTTTTATGCAGTATAAGCCCATTTAAAGAGTGGCTGGAATAAAATTTTTTTTCGATGCGGCTGATTACCTGATCAGACTGCTCCCGGTTCAGACCAGGAAGCATTATCAAGATCTGGGCTTCGTTCCAGCGGGTAACCACATCCCCTTTACGCAAAGAAGTAACTGTTACCTCCTCAAGGTTACCTATAACTTCTTTCAAAATAGTTTTTTCAGGCATTGAATAATCAGAGGTAGTAACCGTAAACAAACCAAGGAGAATAGACTGGCCGCTTCGTTCAGTCCTGAGGCGTTCCAGGTTGTAAAAGTAACGGAACAGTTCCGGGTCACACCGGTAAGCCCCGTTGACTGCTTCTTTTCCTTTCAGGCCTTCCTGGATGGTATGTAAGTCCAGCTCAAACTCACCTGGTTCCACCCCGGCCAACCGGTAGAGGTTTTTCATGTGTTCCGAAGGTTTGATGCCCATCTCCCGGTAAAAAGCAGAAGTAACTTCATTATAGTGAGCCCGGGCCCTGCTGATTTGATCATCGGCCAATAGAGCTTCCATCAATTTCAGATGAATTTTTTCTTCATAGTAGTCTACCTGGTTAGCCTGCTCGCAAACTTTAATAATACCAGAATAATCGCGGTTTTCTTTTAATAAATCCAGCAACTTGAGGACAGCAGAAAGATATAATTCATGGTAGTAAGTACGCAGTGGTTCAAGCCATTCACTGTAAGACAATTCTGGCAGGTATTCCCCGTTATATAAAGCAACTGCCTGACGGTACAGGGAAATTGCGGTTTCCTGATCCTGGCCCAGTAAGGCTTCAGCTTCATAAACCAGTTTCTCAAATTCGTCTGCATCGAGCCAGTAATCTGTTTTATCTTCCCAACCATAACATCCTTGCGAAAAAACAATATTAACAGCAAGAGAGGTTGGTTCTTTCTTAGAATTTAATGCCTGTCTGAGCCTGAATATAAGGGCTCTCATTACCAGGTTGGGATCTGAATAGTTATTGTCAGGCCACATTTTTTCAAGTATAGCTTCAGGAAAAAACACCTTACCGCGGTGGGAAAGAAAATATTTAAACAGTTCCCACATTCTTTTGGAACGGTTTGAACTCTGGGAAATGACTTCATCACCATGCTTGATGTAGAATTTCCCAAAAGTGTGGATGCTAATGGTTTGATCGGTAATTTTTACATGTGTGTCGACCATAACTATCCCTACTTGTATTCTTTATTTATACAATAATATCCTATATTTCCTATCAGATCAATAGTAAACTTTTGCTTGCTTATTCACTGTATAAATAAAAGCACTTTCTTATAATTATACATTTAATTATACATTTTATTAATAATTATGACACTACTTAGAGGCAGGCTGCACTTAATTTAATAGGAATTTTTAAAACGTTGTATCAGTCCAGGTTTTCTTCAGCCCTACGCACGTTTTCCATATGTTCTTCGTAGGTGCGTGAAAAATAATGTTCACCGGTGTCGTCATATTTATAATTGTAAAAATAGTATTCTGTATCTTCGGGATAAAGAGCAGCTCTAATGGCCGCTTCGCCGGGAGCGGCGATAGGACCCGGGGGAAGCCCTTCGTTCTGGTAAGTGTTATAAGGAGATTCTACTTCAAGGTCGTCGTAGGTGAGAAATTCTTTGGTTTCGCCCAGGATATACTGGATGGTAGCATCAATCTGCAGCAACTGCCCGGCTTCGAGGCGATTATAGATTACTCCTGATATGAGGCTACGTTCATGGTCAACACGGGCCTCTCTTTCTATAAGGGAAGCAATGGTCAAAATTTCATGCAGGGAAAGGTCCATTTCCGACATTCTATCGCGATATTCTTCATTTATAACCTGATCCATGCGGCGAAGCATTATTTTAGAAATATCGCTGGCGCCGACATCGCTGTAAACCTCATAAGTATCAGGGAAAAGATAACCTTCAAGCAGGTACTCCACTTCAGGATCTTCTATTTCCTGCAAAAAGGGGAATTCTTCTTTCATTTCTGCAGGTGGGGTAGCGGCGATCTCAAGGAACTGCTCCTTACCTGCCAGACCTTTTTCTTCAAGCCTGCCGGCCGTCTCTTCAACTGTATATCCCTCGGGGATGGTGAACCAGAGTGTTTCAGCGTATACGTCCCCGGCCTGGATTTTTTCTACGATTTGCTCCGCGCTCATAGCGGGACTAAGTTGATACTTACCGGCAATAAAACCCTGCGCTAGGTCATGCCGGTAAACATAAACCCTGAAAGCGAGTTCATTTTGAATCAAGCCCTCTTCATAAAGGGTAGCGGCTATTATTTCAGTATTGGCGCCCGGGGGAATATCAACGATTGTATATTCCCCAGATGCCTCAGGTGCAACCGGTTCTAACAACTGGTTATAATAGTAGTAAGAACCTGCAGCTGCTGCCACTACCAGGACCAGGATTATAAGTATACCTATAAATATACGCCTGCACACTACCGGTTCAATTTCTCCTTTAGAAGCAAAGTTGGTATTGCTTTGCCTTATGACAGGCCGTTGTCATCTGTGCTTTCATGGGCGCGGATGCGCTCCTCCCACAGCTCTGCAACTTTGTTCCATTCCGCTTCATCTTCCACTTCAACCAGGGCATCCTCTTCTTCCCCCGGTTCAATTCGAAAAATATAAGCGTCGTCTTCAAAATCAATATAATCGTCATCTTCTTCGTGATAAAGGACAGGAACTAAAATCGCATAGTCATAAAGATCAACCTGAAAACGGTCGATCAAAGCAAATTCATGTTCATTACCCTCATCATCAACCAAAACCAGGATATCTGTTCTTTCTTCTCCATTGTCTCCCATTTTAACACCTCGTTCCATACGTTTTGCCGGCAGCGACAGCAAATTTCCTGCATTTAACTAAATGCTTGGTTACTGCGAAGCCAGGTAATTTTCTAAAATCATCACCGCGGCCAGTTTGTCTTTCACTTCGCGGCGCTCCTTTCTTCTTACTCCTCCGGAAATAAGAGTTCTTTCAGCACTAAGAGACGTAAGCCGCTCATCGATCATATCTACCGGGAGTTCAAGTTTTTCCTTTAACTTTTTGGCAAACCTAGCGGCGTTTTCAGAAGCCGGTCCAACCGATCCGTTCATGTTTAACGGGTTGCCGACCACAATCTTTTCGATCTCGTACTCCCGGCAAATATCCTTTACTTTTTCCAGTGCTGTATCGAGATCATGGTAGGTTATGACATCAATCCCCTGTGCAGTAATGCCCAGGGGATCGGTAACAGCCACACCGATACGTTTTTCGCCAGGATCCAAACCAAGAATACGCACCTTAGATACTCAATCCCTGTTATAATTTATTCTTTTCGGCCAGATCCAGGTAAGTTCCAACCATTTCTTCTAACAACTCGTCCCGCTCCACCTGCCTGATCAAGCTGCGTGCATTCTTGTGGCTGGTAATGTAGGCTGGATCCCCGGAAAGCAGGTACCCAACCAGCTGATTGAGCGGGTTATAACCTTTTTCTTTTAAGGCCTGGTAAACACTGGTCAAAATTACCCTGGCCTTATTATCGACTTCTTCACCGTCTACCCTAAAAAGAACCGTTTCTTCGTGGTTATTATTCTCCGGCACGATTTGCTTCCCTCCCGGTTTGCAAAGTATATCAAGCCTGACCTACTGTTTTCAACTGGCCACGAACCAATTCCTCCACTGAAGCGAGCGCGGCCGGAAGGGCGGCTGTATCCTTGCCGCCTGCCTGGGCCAGTTCGGGCTTTCCACCACCGCCACCGCCTACCCGGCGGGCAACTTCTTTTAATAATTGATCGGCCCTGATGCCCTTGTTGACCAGGTCAGATGTTGCCGAACCAACCAGTATGACTTTACCATCGCTAACAGAACCTAAAACAACAACCACAGAAGAAATATGGTTTTTAACTTCATCCATAACCATGCGCAGCGTTTCCTGGTTTTCAGCAGTCACTTTAGCGCTTAGCACATTAACACCTTCCACATCCTTGACTTCTGAAAGTAAGGTTTTAACTTCACTGGCTGCAAGGCGCTGTTTCATTTCATGGTAAGCTTTCTGCAGAGCTTTATGATCAGACATGTGCTCCTCGAATTTCTGCTCAAGCTGGCTTTCTGAAGTATTCAGGGAACTGGATATTTTTTCAATGAGGCGGTCCCGTTCCACTGTCTGCTTGTAAGCATTCATCCCGGCAATAGCTTCAATGCGGCGCAGCCCGGAACCAATTCCTTCCTCGGAAACGATTTTAAAGAGGCCAATCTCTCCACTCGAAGATACATGAGTACCTCCACACAGCTCCAGGGTATAATCGCCTGCAGAAACCATTCTTACTGCATCTTCTTCATACTTTTCGGTAAATATAGCTGTAGCGCCGAGCTGTTCTGCTTCTTCTAGGCTCTTCATTTCAACCTGGACAGGAACATTGGCCAGGATCATCTTGTTTACCTCTTCTTCAATTGCCTGAATTTCTTCAGGTGTAACGGCTGAAAAATGGTTAAAATCAAAGCGAATGCGATCTGGGGCCACCAGGGAACCGGCCTGGTTAATATGCTGCCCCAGGGCGTTACGCAGGGCCCGGTGCAGGAGGTGAGTCGAGGTGTGGCTGCGGCATATTCCCTGCCTGCGCCCGCTGTCTACCCTGGCGGTTACCTTTTCGCCTGATGACAGCCTGCCTTCCTCTACAACCCCCTGGTGAATGATTTGCCCCCAGGGAGAAAAAAATGTGTTTTCTACCTTGATCAGCCCTGAAGTAGATTCGATATACCCGGTATCGCCAATCTGGCCTCCGGCTTCAGCATAAAAAGGCGTATAGTCGATTAAAACTTCGACTTTCTGGTCTTTTTTTAGTTCATCTTGTTCTTTTCCGTCTACCAGGGCCAGGATAAGTTTTCCTTCCTGCTCCAGGGTTTCATAACCGGTAAAAATAGTGGTCATGTTTTCAGCCGGTTTGTACTTAGAAGCGTCTTCTTCACCGGCGCTTACCCTGGCTGCAGCACGGGCGCGTTCCTGCTGCGCTTTCAGGTTTTCATCGAAACCTTCGCGGTCAATGCCCAGATCTTTTTCTTCAAGAATTTCTGCTGTCAAATCAAGAGGGAATCCGTATGTATCATATAGTTTGAAAGCAAGATCACCGGGCAGAACAGTTTCCCCTTTAGCACGGATATTTTCTATATATTCTTCCAGGATGTCCATCCCCTGGCTCAGGGTTTCCTGGAAACGCTGTTCTTCAAGCCTGGTAATCTGGCGGATGTATTCCTCGCGCTCTTTCAATTCCGGGTAAGCAGGGCCCATGATATCTGCAATCAGGGGCACTGCATCAGTAATGATGTTTCCTTCCATCCCCAGCAGTTTCCCAAACCGAACTGCACGGCGCAGGAGGCGCCGCAGGACGTATCCTCTGCCCTCGTTGGAAGGAATCACCCCGTCACCGATCATGAAAGTAATACCCCTGCTGTGCTCGGTAATAACCCGCAGGGGAACTTCCTGGTCACGGCGGTCTGTTTCAGCCAGGTTATAAAAATGTTCATATACCGGTTTTACCATGTCAATATCATAAATGGAATAAACACCTTGCAGGGCCATAGCCAGCCTTTCCAGGCCGGCCCCGGTATCGATGTTTTTCTGCTTGAGTTCCACCAACTCACCCGAAGCTTCACGGCTGAACTGGGTAAAAACCAGGTTCCATATCTCCAGGTACCGGTCACAGTCGCATCCGACATCGCAGCCTGGCCGGTCACAACCGGCCTCTTCTCCCATGTCATAATAAATCTCTGAGCAGGGGCCGCAAGGGCCGAGACCTATTTCCCAAAAGTTATCTTCTTTGCCCATACGCTTAATCCGGTCGGCCGGCACACCAATCTTTTCATTCCATATTTTAAAAGCTTCTTCGTCTTCATAATAAATACTGACCCAGAGGCGATCTTCCGGCAGGCGGTAACCGTTTAAAACCAGGTCCCAGGCCCAGGCAATAGCTTCTTCCTTGAAATAATCGCCAAAAGAAAAATTACCGAGCATCTCAAAAAAAGTGGCATGGCGCCCGGTATAGCCTACTCGCTCAATATCCGGGGTTCGTACGCATTTCTGGCAGGTAGCTACCCTCGGATGGGGCGGTTTCTTTTCTCCGGTAAAAAAAGGTTTGAGTGGAGCCATCCCAGCACCGATCAACAACAGTGTCGGGTCGCTCTGGGGAATTAGTGAGAAACTGGGCATAACCAGATGATCTTTGGAGCTGAAATAATCTAAGAATAGTTCGCGTATCGTGCTGGACTGCATCCTTTAACCTCCCTTATGAATTAACGCAATTATATCTTTTTTGAAGAAGGACTGTCAACAAAGAGAAGCCCGGCCGGGCCGGAATTGAGGGCGCAAAATGTATATTAACGCTGCTGGTTACTCCAGCGTCCTTGCCCGCGGCAAACTGCATCAAAGCTTTCAATAAAATTATTAGCCAGTCTTGCCGGTACGATTACCTTAAGTTTCACTGCTTCGGTATATTCAGCCGCTGCAATTTTTCCTTCCATGCTCTCTAGCAGCCTGTTTACAGCACCGAGAACTTCATAGTCAAGATGAAGTTCATATTCATTTAATTGTTCCTTCTTTTTAAGCAGTGCTTTTTCAAGGCTCAACCGGGCACAGTCGCGGTAAGCCCTGGTCAAGCCCCCTATTCCGAGTTTGGTTCCACCAAAAAAACGGGTACCGATAACCACCGCATCTGATATATTGCGGCCTTGAAGAACCTGCAGTATTGGAGGGCCGGCAGAACCGGACGGTTCCCCGTCATCGGATGCACGTTCAACCAGGTTGATACCTGTAGAGATCCGGTAAGCATAAGCATGGTGAGTGGCATCAGGAAATTCTGCTTGTAAACTTAAAATAGCCTCCCGGACATCTTCTTCATCAGCAGCAGGCAGCAGGGTGCCTATGAATTTGGAACCCTGGACTGTAAAACGGCAGCGGGCTTTTTTTGCAGGGGCTACATAGAAAGACTGCTCATCATGCTCTTTACTCAATATTACACCTCGCAACACATGAATAGCTGGATATAATTGGGTTACCTTTCGCTGTGCAGGCTCTTTTCTGCAGGGCAAGTTTGAAACAGTTGCTCCAGGCGGGCTATTTTTTCCGCTTGTTTTTATCACCCCGGTTATTTTTACCCTGCTCACTTTTTATATTCTCTATTTTTTCCAGGTAATCTTTAATCCTCTTTTCCCTGCCCTGTTCAGTGGGATGGTATAATTTCTTTCCGGCAAGTCCCGGTGGCAGGTATTCTTGTTCTACATAGTGGCCTGGATAGTGATGCGGGTAACGGTAACCCTGCCCGTGCCCCAGTCGCTCTGCTCCGCGGTAGCTGCTGTCTTTCAAATGACTGGGAACGGGCTGGTTTTCTTCTTCTTCCACCAGCTTAATTGCTTCATTCACAGCCAGGTATGAGGCATTGCTTTTCGGGGCGCCTGCAAGATAGGTAGCCGCCTGGGCCAGGGGAATCTTGCCTTCGGGCAGGCCGATCATCTGGACAGCCTGGGCAGCGGAAATGGCCAGGGTCAGGGCATACGGGTCGGCATTACCGATGTCTTCAGAAGCGCTTATAATCAGGCGCCTGGCAATAAAAAGGGGATCTTCGCCACCTTTGATCATGCGGGCCATCCAGTACAGGGCAGCATCCGGGTCGGAGCCCCGGATGGATTTAATCAGGGCCGAGGCCATATCGTAGTGACTGTCACCCTGGCGATCATAGGAAAGCAGCCGTTTTTGCATCGCCTCCGCAGCTCTTTCCTTTGTAACCTTGATCTTCCCTTCTTTTTCTTCTGAGGATATTACTGCTATTTCCAGGGAATTGAGGGCGACCCTGGCATCGCCGTCGGCCTTGTCGGCGAGATATTCCAGGGCTTCAGGTTCAACTTCCAGGCTGTACTTACCCAGGCCCCGCTCGGAATCTTTGAGGGCTTCATCGAGCAGGCCGGCTATATCTGCTTTAGATAGAGGTTCAAAGACAAATAACCTTGTTCTTGAAAGAAGGGGGCCGGTTAAATAAAAGAAAGGATTTTCGGTAGTAGCCCCGATAAAAATGATCGTTCCCTGTTCAACAGCTGCCAGTAAGACATCCTGCTGGGCCTTGTTAAAACGATGAATTTCGTCGATAAAAAGGATCGTGCGCCGGCTGTATAAAGACCAGTTTTCCCGGGCCTGCTCTATCACTTCTCGCACATCCTTAACTCCTGAGGCCACGGCATTAAGTTGAACAAAGTCAGCTTTCGTCCTGGCGGCGATAATCCGGGCCAGGCTTGTCTTACCCGTTCCCGGGGGGCCATAGAAAATTAGTGAAACCAGCCTATCTGAAGTTATTACTGAGTACAGGGGTTTACCTTTTGCAAGGATTTGTTTTTGACCGGCAAATTGTTCCAGGTTTGCAGGACGCATTCTACGGGCCAGCGGCCCCTCTTCCTTGATTTTGTTTTCCAGGCCAAGGCTGATTAAGTCCACTAGTAAAAACCCCCATACATTTGGTTAAGCCCGGGACTCATTTTGTTATAATACTGTTCAAAACGATCTTCAGCCAGGGCCGCCCTGATATTTCTCATCAACCGGTCCAGGTAGTAAAGGTTGTGGTATGTAGTAAGCCGCAATCCTAAAATCTCCCCTGTATTAAGCAGGTGCCTGATATATGCCCGGCTGTAATTACTGCAAACATGACAGCTGCAATCCCGGTCCAGCGGATCGAGGTCCGCCGCATAGACACTGTTGCGAACAGAAAGGTAACCCTGTGAAGTCATAACCCTGCCGTTGCGGGCAATCCGGGTAGGTAAAACACAATCAAAAATATCAATTCCCTGTTTTACCCCTTCCAGCAGGGCGTCAGGAGACCCAACCCCCATCAGGTAACGTACTTTTTCTTCCGGCAGTACCGGGGCAGTATTTTTTAGGGTTGCATACATCAAATTCTTCGGTTCCCCCACACTCAACCCACCGATGGCGTAACCGGGAAAATCCATTTCCACTAATTCCTGTGCAGATAGGCGCCGCAAATCTTCATAAACCCCGCCCTGGACAATAGCAAAAAGGGCCTGATCCTCCCTGGCATGGGCCTGTTTACAACGCTTTGCCCATAAGGAAGTCCTTTTTACCGCATCTTTCACTTCTTCATATTCTGCCGGGTAAGGCGGGCATTGGTCTAAGACCATAGCTATATCGGCTCCGATGATATTTTGAAGCCGGGTCACCCTTTCCGGAGTTAAAAAATGCAGTTTTCCATCGATATGAGAAGTAAATGACACCCCGCGGTCATCGATTTTTCGCAGCCCGCCCAGGCTGAAGATCTGAAAACCTCCGCTGTCTGTGAGAAGAGCTCCTGGCCAGTTCATGAAACCGTGCAGCCCACCGTGGCGGGCGATAATTTCTATGCCGGGACGTAAAAAAAGATGATAGCAGTTCCCGAGGATTAAGCCCGTGTCCATCTCCTCCAGCTCACGGGCAGTTACCGCTTTTACAGTCCCCTGGGTACCAACCGGCATGAAAGCCGGGGTTTTAACCGTCCCATGCCTGGTTTCGAGCTCGCCCAGCCTGGCTGCTGTTTGGGGGCAGTTCCTGGTTATTGAATATTTAACAGGCATGCTTGTCATCCATTCTTCAAGTTTGTCTCACAGTTATTACATAATTAACACTTTACAGGATAAGCATACAATCTCCAAAGCTGTAAAACCGGTATTGTTCTTCCACAGCCTCCCTGTAGGCTCTCATGACCAAATCGTAGCCACCAAATGCGCTGATGAGCATTAACAGGGTTGAGCGGGGCAGATGAAAGTTGGTCAACATCGCCCCGACCAGTTGAAATTCGAAGCCGGGGTAAATATATAAATCGGTCCAGCCTTCTTGCTCTTTAACCTGGCCTTTTTCATCGGCCACGGTCTCAAGCACCCGGCATACCGTGGTTCCTACGGCAATGATTCTCCTTTCTTCCCTCTTTGCCCGGTTGATGGTTTCAGCAGTATCCCCGCTGATCTTATAAAATTCGTAGTGCATTCTATGCTCCCGGATATCTTCTGTTTTAACGGGTTGAAAAGTGCCGGGCCCAATATGCAGAGTGATAAAAGTAGTCTCCACACCTTTAGCTTTAAGCGCATTAAAGACCCGGTCGGTGAAATGAAAACCGGCTGTCGGGGCAGCTGCTGAGCCTTCCTTTTCAGCATAGATGGTTTGGTATTGTTCGGGGTGATCAACTTCCCGTTTAATATAAGGGGGCAGGGGAACCTTGCCCAGTTCAGGCAAAAGCTCCTCTAACGGGCGGGAAGAAGAAAAACTTATTAAGCGTAATTCATTTTCAGTATAACCTTCTACCAGGGCCTCAACACCATAGTCAAAAACAACCCTGGCCCCGGGTTTTAATTTTTTACCCGGCTTAACCATGGCTACCCATTTTCCGTCATCCTGTTTATGGAGAAGCAAAACTTCCGCCGAAGCCTCTTTCCCGGCAATCCGGCCGACTAACCGGGCCGGGATAACCCTGGTATCATTAAAGACCAGGAGATCCCCCTGGGTAAGGTATTCGGGTAAATGCTGGAATACAGTGTGCTCAATACTTCCCCTAAAGCGGTCCAAAACCAGCATCCGGGATTGATCCCTTTCATCCAGCGGTTTTTGGGCAATTAGTTCTTCCGGCAGATAATATTCATAATCGCTCAAGCGGCATCTATCCAACAAAACACCTACCTTACTGTTTTAAAGGGATTAATGATTCTGGTATTTAAGTGCGTTTACCTTCTGAAAAGATTGAACAACAAGGTTAGTACAATGCTGATAATAATCATGGTAGCGAGGGGAAAATAAAAAGTAAAGTTCTCCCTTTGTATGAAGATATCACCCGGCAGGCGGCCTAAACCCAGCCGTCCAAATACCAGCAGAAGCAGGCCGACAAAAACAATTATGCCACCGCCTATGAGTAACAACCTGCCAAATGCTTCCATATTTGGCATCTTTACATTCCTCCCATGCTTACCAGAGCCTCTGTTGCGGATCATCTTTTGGGGGCAGATCCAGGTAAGTATAAGCTTCGCCGGTAGCCATCCGGCCCCTGGCCGTTCTTTTTAGCAGTCCAAGTTGCATTAGATAGGGCTCGTAAACATCTTCTAAGGTTTCCGGTTCTTCACTGATACAGGCTGCCAGGGTATCAAGCCCGACAGGGCCGCCATCAAATTTTTCCACCAGGGCCAAAAGCAGGCGGCGATCTATTTCATCTAGTCCCATATTATCGAGCTGAAGCATCTTCAGGGCTTCCCTGGCCACCTCGGCTGTGATGATGTTGTCAGCTTTAACCTGGGCATAATCGCGCACCCTTTTTAAAAGTCGGTTGGCTACCCGCGGGGTTCCCCTGGAAGCGCAGGCGATAATGGACGCTCCCTCTTTTTCTGCTTTCATATTGAGGATACCGGCCGAGCGGAGAATAATCTGCTCCAATTCTTCCGGGGTATAAAACTCGAGGCGATCGACCACTCCAAAACGATCCCTGAGAGGAGAGGTTAAAAGACCGGCCCTTACTGTAGCCCCGATCATGGTAAACGGGGGCAAATCAAGGCGTAGTGAGCGGGCTCCAGGACCCTTACCGATTATAATATCGAGGGCATTATCTTCCATAGCCGGGTATAATATTTCTTCCACTGACCGGTTCAGGCGGTGTATTTCATCGATAAAGAGGACATCCCCGTGGCCCAGGTTGGTCAGTAGCGCGGCCAGGTCGCCCGGACGCTCAATGGCCGGGCCGGAAGTGACCCTGATGCTTACGCCAAGTTCCCAGGCTATTATATGAGCCAGGGTGGTTTTACCCAGACCCGGCGGTCCGTACAAAAGGACGTGATCCAGGGCTTCACTTCTTTCCTGGGCAGCCCTCACGTAAATTGCGAGCTTTTCTTTTAGTTTTTCCTGGCCTACATATTCCTCGAAATTCCTGGGCCGAAGGCCGACTTCAATTTGGGGATCGTCTTCTGCCTGTCGCTGTGAGGATACAATCCTTTCTTCCATCAGAATCTCCTTTCGATGAAAGAGCTCTATTTAGCGGCCATGCTCTTCAGGGCAAGCTTTAAAAGTTCTTCCCTGGAAGCATTTTCATTTTGATTTACCACTTTACTAACAGCCGCTGCTGCTTCCGTGCCAGAATAACCCAGGGCACACAAAGCTTCGGTTATATCATCAACTACCGAGGTTCCTGTAAGAACGGCAGGGCCTGTCCCTATTTCTTCCGCCGACATTACTGATGGTAGTTTTTCTTTTAGTTCAAATACCAGGCGCTGGGCTGCTTTGCGCCCGACCCCGTGCGCCCGGCACAGCTGGGCAATATTCTCTTCCAGTACGGCCACGTATAATTCAGAGACAGAAAATACGGCCAGCAGGGATAGCACCAGACGGGGCCCAAAACCGCTTACCGTAAGCATAAGGTTAAAAAGTTTCCGTTCCTCCGCCGCCTGGAAACCATATATATATATTTCTTCATCCTTAACCATAACCCTTGTATATAAGGTCACCTCACTGCCCACGCTGGCGTGCAGCATGGTGTTTTCAGCAGGAGGCGTATCTATAGAAAAACCAACCCCTCCAATTTCCAGGACCGCCTTTCCCGGAGTAACCGCGGCAAGGCGGCCGGTTAAATAATCGATCACTTAAGGTTTTCCTCCTTTTAGGGCTTCCTGAAAGCGGCGGTTTTGTAAATGACAGAGGGCCACGGCCAGGGCATCTGCTTCATCGTCAACCCTGGGCAGGGTGGGAAGCTTGAGCAGCATCTGGACCATTTTTTGGACCTGCATCTTTTCCGCTTTGCCGTATCCCGCTACGGCCTGTTTTACCTGCAGGGGGGTGTATTCAAAAAGATCTATGTTGCACCTGGCAGCTGCCAGGATTATCACACCCCGGGCTTCGCCAACCTGGAAAGCTGTCCGGACGTTTTTACTAAAAAAAAGCTTTTCCACGGCCAAAGCCTGCGGCGCATACTCCGCCACCAGGTCATATATAGTATCGTGAATCTCCTTTAACCTTGAGGCAGAGTCAAGGTCCTTTTGGGTCCGCACACAACCGGAAGCGATACAACTATAATTAGCGCCGCTTTCCTCGATCAATCCGTACCCGGTTATCGCCACCCCTGGATCGATTCCGATTACACGCATTCATTCACCTTTGCCTTCCAAGATTAGACAAGCCAGGTGCAAAAATTGATCAGCAATTACGGCCTGTTTAACTCTTTAAGAACAGTTCATCCGGAATGTCAAAGTTTGCATAAACATTCTGGACATCGTCATGATCGTCAAGGGCTTCCATCAGCTTTAAAATACGCTCTGCAGCTTCCGGTTCAGTAACCTCGATCGTATTGATCGGAAGCATGGTTACCTCAGACGAAGCGATAGAGATACCCTGATCCTGCAGGTGCTTTTTAACTGCTTCAAAATTTTCAAGTGAAGTGGTTATACTGAAAGTGCCATCGTCTTCAAGATCAATATCTTCAGCCCCGGCATCCAGGGCCGCCATCATCAAGTCATCTTCATCCATATCCAGTTCATTTTGATTGACCGTTATGTATCCCTTGCGGTTAAACATCCACGCAACACAACCTGATTCACCCAGGCTTCCCCCAAAACGGGAAAATATATGCCTGATTTCGGCAACTGTCCGGTTGCGGTTGTCGGTCATTGCTTCAAGCAGGATGGCAACTCCCCCAACGGCATAACCTTCGTAACTGGCATGTTCATAACTCGACCCTTCCAGGTTACCGGTGCCTCGTTGAATAGCACGCTGAATATTATCATTGGGCATATTGTTGTCGCGCGCTTTTTGAACCGCCAGCCTGAGGGTGAAGTTAGTGTCCAGATCATCTCCGCCCTCCCGGGCGGCAACAGTAATTTCACGGGCCAGCTTGGTAAATATCTTTCCTTTCTGTGCATCAGCGCGAGCCTTACGATGTTTGGTATTGGCCCATTTTGAATGACCGGCCATCAGCAACCCTCCTTCTTTCATTAATATCTCTTGCGGTTTAGGTTTAATTTAGAAAAGTTACTTAAAAATAAAACGTCGTTTATCCAGAAACAGCAGTAAGGGCAGGCCAAGGCCGTAACAGGCTATTACCTGGCCAACACCGACCCACATTGCAGTCATGTAAAACGGCATCTCCAGCACCATGGAGAGGATCATACCTACTATTAATGCATTGATTATTACCGGGGGCATGGGCACCAGGTACTTATTATCTATTTTCGTGACCAGGTAAGCTGATATTAAAGTAGCCAGGCTGCCGAAAACTATATCCAGCATTCCATGTCCGCCAAAAATATTTGCAATCATGCAACCTACAAACAATCCCGGAACGGCAGCGCCGGTAAAGTAAGGCAGTACCATCAGCATCTCCGATACCCGGACCTGGATCATCCCATAACTGATCGGAGCAAAGATTAATGTCAGCACAACATATATTGCTCCAATCATGGCTGCTCTGACCCAGTAATTGAGGCGATCCCCGTTTGTTTCAAACATATTCAGTATCCTTGTTTTTTATTAAGCAGGGTATCTGCGACCTGCTTTTTCTATTATAATTTGATCTTGCAAAAAATGAAAGATATCGCGGGTAAAAAAACAGCAGCTTAAAATGGTTATGTCATATCCCGGTACTGTTCCAGGATAAAATCCCTAAACTTTATCGCTGCGCCACCCAGCACTCTTGAGCGGTGGTAAACCAGGTAGAGGTTCCTTTTAAGATTGACATGACGGATAGGAAACACCTCTGCCGCTCCTGTAGAAACCAGGTCCCGGGCCGATAATTTTGATATAACCGCCACGCCAAGCCCCTCCCTGACTGCTTGCTTGATGCCTTCAAGGTTATTGATATAAGTTACACCCGGTAAACTGTCAAGATCGAAATCGGTTTCAGAAAGCTTCTTTTCCAGCAGCTGGCGGGTGGCAGAGCCTTTTTCGCGCATCAGCAGGTGATACCTGAACATAAGCTCGACCGGAACTCCTTCTTCATAACCCGGTTTTGGAATCAAGCCAGGCCGGGCACACAGAACCAGTTCGTCATCTGCTAAACTGATGTACGTTAAACGATCATCTTCTTTAACCTGGCCAACAAACCCGAGGTCGTAGCTGTAATTTAAAACCCCTTCCAGGACGGCGCTGGTATCGAGGATATTTACGTTAAACTCGATCGAACCGGCCGTCTTTTTAAAATCCGACAACAACTGTGGAAGCAGGTAAATTCCGGGGACGGTACTGGCTCCAATATATACCATTCCCGTAGCCTCTTCCCGCTGGCCGGAAAGCTTTTCCCGGCATTCTTCCTGGAGGTTTATTATTGAATAGGCATAGTCCAAGAAAGTTTGCCCGGCCTCGGTCAGGACCGGTTCACGGGCCTTTGACCGATCTAATAAAAGAACACCCAGCTCTTCCTCGAGGGCTTTAATCCTGACACTGACAGAAGGCTGGCTGATAAACATTTTTTCAGCCGCCTCGGAAAAGCTTCGCAAAGAAGCCACATTCACAAAAGCCCTGATCTGTTCAATATCCATAGTTTTCCCCCGTTATCAGATTTTCACTCAATCAAGGCTATTATACCGGCAACAATTAAATCCGTCCATAAATGCAATTCTTTAATACGTCTCCGGCAGGATATTACTAATCGGTATTTAGCGGGTATATGTCCACTTTAATATAATAGTTATGGCTTAATAAAACTTATATGCAGGAGGTATGTTATGCGTGACCGTTTATTCATCATTATCGCCGGCGCCGTAGTTGGTTTGCTGGCAGTTATTCTTGTCCTATCAGGCAACCCGGCCAATATGGGATTCTGCATCGCTTGTTTTATCCGCGATATTGCCGGAGGACTTGGCCTGCACAGGGCAGGAGTAGTTCAGTTTTTAAGACCCGAAATTATGGGACTGGTTTTAGGAGCTTTTGTAACAGCAATGTACGTAAAGGAATTCAAATCAACCGGTGGATCAAGCCCGGTGCTTCGATTCATCCTCGGTATGTTGATGATGGCCGGCGCCCTGATTTTCCTTGGCTGTCCTCTGCGCATGGTATTGAGGTTGGCCGGTGGGGACTGGAATGCCCTGGTTGCTCTACCTGGCTATGTGGTCGGAGTCTGGTTGGGAACCTTATTCCTCAGAAGGGGATACACCCTGGGCCGCAGCCAGGAGCAGGCGCCGGTTAGCGGTTTTGCCGCACCGTTTATAGCCCTGGTGCTGTTAATCCTGCTGGTAACAGCCCCTGCTTTCATTTTCTTCAGTGAAGAAGGGCCCGGCTCCATGGCTGCCCCAATAGCTTTAACCCTCGGAGCAGGCCTTCTTGTCGGGGTATTAGCCCAGAGAACCCGCCTGTGCACCATGGGGGCAATCAGGGACTTGATTTTATTTAAAGATTACCACCTCTTCCTTGGGTTCGCTGCAATTTTTGTCATAGCCCTTGCCGGGAACTTACTTACCGGGCAATTCTTACCCGGCTTTCCCGAACAACCGGTAGCACATGTTGATCATACCTGGAACTTCCTGGGCATGACAGTAGTCGGGCTGGCTGCAGTCCTGGCCGGTGGTTGCCCGATGCGCCAGTTAATCCTATCCGGGGAAGGCCAGAGCGATGCCCTGATTACTGTATTCGGTATGGCGGGTGGCGCAGCATTTATGCATAATTTCGGCCTGGCCGGAAGCCCTGCCGGCGTTTCCCCGGCCGGTCAATGGATAGTGATTATATCTTTAGCTTTATTATTCATTATTGGCGCAGGTAATATTAAAATGCTCGCTTCAGCCGGGAGAAAAAAACATAGCAAGGCTTCATAGTTTTGTCCTGGCTGGTTTGACTAAGCTTATAAATGCTGTAAAATATAACTATTATGGGAGGATTGAAGATGCCTGAACTAGTAGATTGCCGCGGTTTGTCCTGCCCCGAGCCGGTAATACTGGCCCGGCAAGCACTGCAAGAAGCAGGAGAAAACGAAGTAGAGGTAGTGGTTAGCAATGCCGTAGCCCGGGACAATGTTGCCCGCGCTGCTAAAGGATTGGGCTGGAATGTTACCGTGGAAGAAGAAGGCGAAGATTTTAAATTAAAGATCACCAAATA
>CAYWIY010000022.1:19854-25550 GCA_964458455.1 uncultured Syntrophomonadaceae bacterium
CATTCTTAAGAACCACACCTTTTCATTTAAAATGGTCCCGGTTCCCCGCAGTATCAGTTCGAGCTGTGGAACAGCCCTGCGCTGCGAATGCAGTGATATTTATCAAATAAAAGAGTACTTACTGGAGAACAACATGGAACTGGAAGGGCTTTACAGGTTAGAAGAGGAAGGGCTGAAAACACCTGCAGTAAAAGTGTTAAACTCAGACCATCCGGAGGTCGATAAATAATGAGCAACAAGCTTAACCTTTACTTTGACAATGCCGCTACATCATGGCCAAAACCAGAAGCAGTCTACCGGGCCCCGGAAATCCAAATGCGAGAAGCCAGTGGTAACCCTGGACGATCGGGGCATACCCGCACCCTGGAATCGGACCGCCTGGTTTACCGGGCCAGGGAAGCTGTGGCAAACCTGTTTAATGTAGAAGATCCTTCCCGGGTAATATTTGCTTACAACGCTACCGATGCCCTGAATATTGCCTTGAAAGGCTTCCTGGAAAAAGGAGATCATGTTTTGTTCACGGCGATGGAGCACAATTCAGTCCTGCGCCCGCTGGGCCGGCTGCGTCAAGAGGGAACTATTGTGTCCGATGTGATCCCCTGCTCAGAAGAAGGTTACCCCGATATCGAATCCTTAGAGGAAGCCTACCGCTCCAACACCAGTCTCCTGGTGGTTAACCATGCTTCGAATGTAACAGGCACCATAGCCCCGCTGGAAAGGCTCATTACTTCAGCACATAAAAGAGGAGTAAAGGTTTTGGTAGATGCGGCCCAAACTGCAGGGGTAATTCCGATAGATGTTCAAAAAACAGGCCTAGATATGCTGGCATTCACCGGCCACAAGGGATTACTTGGACCAACCGGCACCGGCGGGTTGTA
Source organism: uncultured Syntrophomonadaceae bacterium (assembly GCA_964458455.1). Lineage (GTDB taxonomy): Bacteria > Bacillota > Dethiobacteria > DTU022 > DTU022 > B1SED10-74M. The sequence goes on from CAYWIY010000022.1 coordinate 20,733, forward strand.
TGTAAGCCGGGACATTGACCTTAAGCCCCTGCGGGAAGGGGGAACAGGCAGTCAATCTGAGTCCGACCTTCACCCCGCAACCATGCCGGAAAGGCTGGAAGCGGGGACTATGAACAGTGCCGGGTTGGCCGGTTTGATCGAAGGAGTTAATTATATCCTGAACCAGGGCCCCGAAAACATCAGGCAGGCTGAAGATAGTTTAAGAAAGTATCTCTGGGACAAACTACAAAACATAGAAGGCATTACCCTGTACGGCCCGAAATCTTCTGCCGCTCAAACCGTGGCCGTGGTTTCTTTAACTGTCGACGGAACCGACTGCGGTGAGATCGGTTATATATTGGAAAGCAATTATGGTATCCTGTGCCGGACCGGTTTGCACTGCGCCCCCCTGGCCCATCAGGCTATCGGCACTTTCCCCGAAGGAACTGTCCGCCTTAGCCCCGGTTATTTTACCGATATAGAGGACATAGACTTCCTGGTAAAAGCATTACATGAAATTGTCAAACTTGCAGCAGGTTAAATTTTTGGTCTTAACCGAATGTAGTTTTGCAAAACCGAATAAGGCCTTTACAAATACGTGCAGTTTTTAACACAGGTGTGTTAATGAGGGCTAATGCTATAAACATATTTTGAGATAGGAGGTAATAATTAATGAAAGAAATCGACTGCCGGGGTCTGGACTGCCCCGAACCGGTTCTTAGAACAAAAAGCGCCCTTGAAAAGGAGCCTTCAGGCATATTAACAATACTCGTTGACAACCAGGTGGCCAGAGATAATGTGATGCGCTTTTTGCGGAGTAAAAACCTGCAGCCAGAATACCATGAAAGCAAGGGCATCTATAATATCTCTGTCAACCTCGCTACACATCAAACGGACACAGCAGCACCTCTTGAGGGGGAAATGGCTGCTCCTGCTCAACAGGAACTCTCAAGCCGGCCGGTATTGTTTATCTCCACAGATGAACTTGGGACGGGAAGTAGTGAGCTGGGCCACCTGCTGATGAGAAATTTTATCTACACCTTGACCAAACGGGATGAAATGCCTGAAGCTGTCGTTTTTATGAATGCAGGAGTTAAGCTCAGCATTGAAGGTTCACCGGCCCTGGAAGAACTGAAAGAGCTGGAAGATAGCGGTGTTGAAATCCTGGTATGTGGGACTTGCCTTGACTATTACGAATTAAAAGAACAACACCGGGTTGGTCAAATCAGCAACATGTATGATATTGCCGATCTGCTAATGTCATCCGGACGGGTAATTACAATATAGCTATTCCAGCTGGTTAAGCTGTTCGATCATGTTAGAGATATCCACTTCACCAGAAGCAAACAGGTAAAAACTAACTGCCAGGTTAAGAAGCGACAAACCGAAACCCAGGCTGTTTAGAAAAATGCCTGCCCTGGCCATGTCATCTTTTAAATTGCCATAACTAACAATCCCCAGGACAAATCCGGCCACTGCCAGCATCAGGCCTACAATTGGAACTACCCACAGGACAAGCAAAATAATGCCTATTTTAACTGAATATCTGGCCATTTGTTCCGGGACCTGCCTCTCTTTTCTTATTGTTGGACAAAATCATACCACAACAGCCCCACGGCTTCAACTCATAGTATGGCCGGTCAAATTGCACAACTTAATTTAAAATGATATAGTGTTTTGGGTGTTTATTTTAATTAAACTTAGCTGAGCCGCTGGCCATTACCTTTGGTGAGCCGCCTCTAATCCAAAATGAAGCACGGCTGCAGCAAACACCAATATTTTAAGTTATTGCAAGGAACACAGCTATAAATACAGCGGAGGGCATAAACTAATGGTAACAGCAATACTCGAAGGAAAAGAAATCAGTAGAAACAAGGCTATAATACTGGTTTTGGTCGCAGCTGTTTTGTGGAGCACCAGCGGACTTTTTATTAAGATTATCGATCTGAACCCCTTCACCATTGCCGGCTCAAGGGGATTTATAGCGGCCATGATGATGCTGGTCCTGATGAATAAAAGGCTTAATTTCAACTGGTCATTACCGCAGGTGGCAGGTGGTTTATGTTATGCCGGGGCTATGATTACCTTTGTTGTCGCTACTGTAATGACCACTGCAGCAAACGCTATTTTACTGCAGTATACGATGCCCGTTTTTACAGCTCTTTTCGGCCTGTGGTTATTAAAAGAAAGAGTAACTCGTTTTGACTGGGCTGTTATTTTCATTGTTGTTGGTGGAATGGCCCTTTTTTTCCTGGATGAACTTACCCTTGACGGCCTGTGGGGCAACATAATCGCTATAATAAGCGCCATTTTTTTTGCCCTGTTAATTATTTTTATGCGAATGCAAAAGAGCGGTTCACCTGTGGAGACAACAATCCTTGGCAATGTAATAACTTTTTGCATCTGCCTGCCCTTCATCATCCATGAGCCGCCAACAGGAGTAAGCATTCTGCCACTTTCCTACCTGGGAATTATTCAGCTGGGCCTTCCTTTTGTCCTTTATTCAGCGGCTATAAAATATGTAACTGCCATCGACGCGGTACTAATCCAAACCATAGAACCGCTGCTTAACCCAATCTGGGTCTTCCTGGTTATTGGCGAAGAACCCGGATCCTGGGCCATTATGGGAGGCGCTGTAGTTTTAATAACAGTAACCTTACGTAATGTGTATACCGGAAGGAAGGCAACCAAGAAAGTCCCTACTTAGGCGGTTTTTGCTAATCGGGCCGTGATTTTGCCTCCGGCTTCCTTCAGATTCCGCCTCGCTGCGAATACCCTTACTACCTGATAATGGCTCCCGCTGCCAGGCCTACAACGGACTTTTACCGCTAAGTTAACGCCCAATCCGGGCGCACCCACACATAAAAAGCCCGGTTCATGACGAACCGGGCCTCTCTCACTCTTCTTGTTTATAGCAATTTAACCACCAAAGGTATCAATCAGGCCAAAGATCAAAACAACGATAATGGCCAGGGGAACAATGTACTTAATCAGGAAGCCATACCAATCACCTATACGGATAGCGCCTGGAGGATCGTTGGCAAACTCCTGTGCTTTCTTGGCCTGCCATACATACCCGACAAAGATAGCGGTCAGCAAACCACCGATGGGCAGGAAGAGTGCGTTAGCAAACCAGTCGTATGTGTCCAGCATATCCATACCCAGGAAAGTTACATCGCCCAGAACGTTGTAACCTAGTGAAGTGGGAATACCAACCACAAAGATAACCGCACCCATCACCATTGCAGCTCTGGACCTGGCCCATCCCTTTTCATCGATAAGCCAGGCTGCAACCACCTCAAGCAGGGAAATAGCAGAGGTTAAAGCAGCAATTGACAGGAGCACAAAGAACAGGAAACCGAAAAAGCTTCCGCCCGGCATTTCTGCAAAAACAGCGGGCAGGGTGATAAATGTCAAACCGGGGCCTGCACCGGGTTCCAGGCCAAGAGCGAAAACTGCCGGGAAAATAGCAAATCCAGCGATGATGGCAATACCGGTGTCAAGTCCAACAACCCAACCACCATTATCGCTGATTGTGGTCTCTTTACTCAGGTAACTGCCGTAAGTGAGGATTGCCCCCATCCCGAGGCTCAGGGTAAAGAAGCTCTGAGCAATCGCGTCAAGGAAAGTCCTGCCCGTAACTTCTCCAAAGTCCGGGCTTAAGTAAAACTCTAATCCGGCGCCTGCGCCAGGCAGGGTTACAGCCCTGACAACCAGGATTAGCAATAGGATTAAAAGAATCGGCATCAGGATTCTAACCCAGCGCTGAATCCCTTTAACAACCCCGGAAGCAATAATACCAACTGTCAGGCCCATAAATACCAGGTGCCAGATAAGCGGGGTAATTATATTGGGGCCTTCTCCGATATCAACACCGATAGTGCTGTAGAACAGGTTTGCAAAGTCAATATCGGGATGAAAGCCTTGGATGGCCCTGAAAATGTAGGCCAGAGACCAGCCTGCTACCACCGAATAGTAAGAAAGGATTACAAATCCTGTAAACACTCCCAGTGCTCCAACCAACCACCAGGGGGAATTAGGGGCCATGGCTTTAAAAGCACCCACAGGGTTCCTCTGTGTCTTTTTCCCTAATGCCATCTCTGTGATCATCATGGGATAACCGATTATTATAATTGTTATTAAATAAATAATTATAAAAGCTGCTCCACCATTCATTCCGACTACAAATGGAAAACGCCAGATGTTACCGAGACCTACTGCTGAGCCTGCAGCGGCCAGAATAAAACCAAGTCTGTTCGTCCAGTGTTCACGATCGCCAAGCATTTGCATTCCTCCTCTTCATATTAATTAATTGAAACTGGAAAAGATATTTGCTTTTATTCACCTCCTTACAATATTGACCCACATATGGGAATCTAATAAGTACAGATGATTCTACATAATCGCCTTAAACCCTTTTTTTGAGCAAATCAAATCTTATTTTTTTAAGTAAATCTTATTTTGTACAAACATTTATTAAACATTTCATTAAGCGCTTTTTTTGATTGTTGGTTAGTTTAAGCTTATATGGAGTCTTAGACTTAGTACTTTAATAGAATTATAATAATATTAAACCGCAATTGTCAACTCGCAGTCTATTTATTTTCAATATACGATATTTTTTGACATGTTCTTTATAGCTTAACCATTACATTTTGCATAAACAGAATCGTTCCCATTATTCACAGAACCGCCCCTATATTCTGCGGGACGGTTCTTTTAAAAGAGTTCTCTGGCGGGGACCTACTCTCCCGGGGGCTACCGCCCCGAGTACCATCGGCGCAGGAGGTCTTAACTTCCGTGTTCGGGATGGGAACGGGTGTGACACCTCCGCTCTAC
>CAYWIY010000023.1:0-25346 GCA_964458455.1 uncultured Syntrophomonadaceae bacterium
AACGGCCCCGGACATTTACCCCGCCTTCTTCGTCGTAAACTCCATACAAACTGCCTATACGCCCACCTGTATCTGATAGCATTGGAAAGGGAACTCCACCCTCAACCATTTTTGAGAGTTCCACTTCCTGCCAGATCTTATGGGTAAACTGGCTGTCTACACTGCATGATAAAACTTCTACTCCGAGATCCTGTAACTCTTTATACCTGGCGGCAACTGACGCCAATTCCGTCGGTCAGACAAATGTAAAATCACCGGGATAGAAGCAGAGCACCACCCATTTATCCTTGTAGTCTGAAAGCTTAACTTTTTTGAAGCCACCGTCTACATAAGCATCAGCTTCAAAGTCTGGGGCCACCTGGCCAACTTTTACACTCATTTTCATACCTCCCATATTTGTGTCGATGTTAATCTATTCTATTTATTAATAATGATTCCTGCTCTTATTAAAAGTATTAATCAAAAAGTTTTAATGCCGCCGGCACATAAAATATTCAGCCCCCGGGCTTTAATATAAAGCCGGGGGCTGAATACGCTGATGGAGGGGGGAGGGTGGTTTTTCTTAAGCAGGCCGGGCATACCAGATGCCCTGGGCTGAGTTATTTCTCTTTTTTAAAACCTGCCCACAATTACTTCCTGTTCGCGGAGAATACCGGCTTCAACCAGCGCCCGCTGGTAAGAAGCCGACTCCCTGGACATCCTCACGGTAGCGCCGGAAATAGTATCAACCCCATCCTGAACGGTCCGGGTCGCTCCTGATTCAACATCAACACCAAACTGGTTTTCTTCGTTAACCCCACCGGCGTAACGCTCAATGGACCAGTCGACAAGTGAGGTTACTTCCCGGGCATCCTGGCCGACCAGGTATTCCTCAATGCTCCGGTAATTGCCATCCCAGCCGCCCATTCCGAAATAGCCGTATTCCACTTCCATAGGCTGGGGCTGGCCACCAGAAAATTCGACTCCCATTGCTTCCATGAATTCCCTGGTAGAAGACTCTTCGTTCAACCCTTCAAAGGCGCCGCGCTGGGTAACAACATAGTTGTAATTTGAGATATTAAGGAAATTACTATCTTCCAGCTCATCCCAGTTTTCAGGCCGCAAGATTCCCGATCCTGAAGTGAGGATGGTCGGAACCAGTTTGCCGCTTTCTATCGTCAACTCCCCAAAGGGAGTATCATAGTCAAAGTCATCGGGGAGCTTGATTTCAAATTGATACCGGGTTGATGGACAAACCAGGGCTACAGCTGTTTCGCCTTCCTCATTTACAGCCGCGGCGTAAAAAGCCATCATATCGACATTATATACAGCAAACATAGAGTCACCGGGACTGTAGTCCTCACCTGGAACAGCCATGGTAGGATCAACATCGAAATCGACCTCGACAAATGAATTCCCGCTCTGCCTGGGGATCCAGAAGCCGTCCTTCTGGACGAAAAACCTCATCCTGGCATCGGTAATAATACCCTCGCTATCAAGCTCAATTACGGTTTCAATATATGAAGAAGCTTCCTCCAGCTCAACCCCCTCAGCTTCACCACTCCAGGAATAACCGACATAACGTCCTTCCAGGGTCGTGTCGCCTGCAGCACCAATCAGGGGGTTATCGGTCAAATTTGGCAGGGCCAGCAGGCCCAGTATTACAACAATGGCTCCCATCACCAGGTACAATTTTTTGTCCATTTATACCATCACCTTTCCTTTTAACAATTAACACTAACAATCATAATCAAGCTTCCGGCTGCAGCTTGAAAACGGGATCAAGTCTAACCTTCCTTAAACGCAGTGAATTAAGAACCACGTTCAGCGAGCTGGCAGCCATAGCCCCGGCGCCGATGATGGGGTGCAAGAGGCCCAGGAAAGCTACCGGTATAGCTACGCTGTTATAAAACCAGGCCCAGAAATAATTCTGGCGGATTTTTTTAAAAGTGGCCTGGGACAGCTTGATCGCCGAAACTACTGCGCCCAGATCCCCGCGCACAAGAGTGATATCGGCCGCTTCTATAGCTACATCGGTGCCGGTCCCGATAGCGATGCCGACGTTGGCCTGTTTCAAAGCCGGCGCGTCATTGATGCCGTCACCGACCATGGCCACCATATCGTATTCATCCTGGAGCGATTTGATTTCATCTACTTTTCCTTCCGGCAAGACTTCGGCCAGGACTTTGCTGATCCCGACCTGCCCGGCAATCGCCCGGGCGGTGGTCCAGTTATCACCGGTAATCATAGCCGTTTTGAACCCCATTTGTTCAAGCTCAGCCACCGCCGCGGCAGTTTCTTCTTTAATCGTATCGGCCACTGCCACTATACCGGCCAGCCTGCCGTCAACAGCAGCCAGGATGGCGGTTTTCCCTTCAGCTTCGAATTTCTCCATCTTGCTGCCGGCACCGTCCATATCGATCTCGCGCCCCTCGATCAGGCGCCTGCTGCCGACCAGTATACTTTTTCCTTCGATGCTGCCTTCAACTCCCTGGCCGGTCACTGATTTGAACTCACTAACCTTACCCGGCTTAACGCCGTCCTTTGCTGCCTTCTCCACTACGGCGGCGCCGAGGGGGTGCTCCGAAACCGCCTCTACTCCGGCGGCATAATAGAGCAGTTCTTCCGGCTCATACCCGTTAACAGGGACAACATCGGTAACCTCGGGCTTCCCCCTGGTTAGAGTCCCAGTTTTATCGAAAGCAATGATCTTGATGTCTTTCATGGTTTGAATGGCCTCACCGCTCCTGATCAGGATCCCTTTTTCAGCACCCATACCGCTGCCGACCATCAGGGCGGTCGGGGTGGCCAGCCCCAGGGCACAGGGACAGGATATAACCAGGACCGCTGTGGCCGCCATGAAAGCCAGGGTAATGCTCGGGACATCAAGGTTGGCCCAGGGCGGGTTAACGAATGCGACAATAGAACTGTGAAAACCGGGGAACAAGAGCCACGAAGTAAATGAAGCCAGGGCAATTATAATCACCACGGGCACAAAATAACCGGTAACCCGATCGGCAAATTCCTGGATCGGTACCTTAGAGCCCTGGCATTCCTCGACCATTTTGATCACCTGGGCCAGGAAAGTATCTTTGCCAACTTTGGTCGCCCTGACCTCAAGGGCCCCCTGGCGGTTGATGGTCGCGCCGATTACCTCGTCGCCCTCTTTCTTCTCGATAGGCATTGATTCCCCGGTAGCCATCGATTCATCGATGCTGCTCTGCCCGCTGACCACAACACCATCAGTCGGTATTTTCTCCCCGGGCCGGATGATCATGATCTGACCGGGCTGAAGTTCCTCGACGGGAATTTCCCTTTCTTCGCCCTGGTCTAAAATTCGGGCTGTTTTGGCTTCCATGGCCAGCAATTTTTTGATCGCCTGCGAAGCCCTGCCCTTGGATTTCGTTTCCAGGAAACGCCCCACCAGGTGTAGAGCCATGATGCTCGCTGCCATCTCAACAAAGGTAGTCAGGGGAAACCAGAAACTGAGCACACTCAGCAAATACGGCGGGGCCGAACCGAGGGTGATCAGGGTGTCCATGTTTGCGCCGCCCCTCTTGAGGGACAGCAGTGTGCCTCTGTGGGTCTCGTACCCGGCAATAAAAATGGCTGGAAATGCCAGTACCAGGGTAATTTCAAAATAACCAGGAACAGGGGCCACGAACATGTGGATCATCATCAGGATCATAATCACACCGGCAAATGAAGCGGCAAACCACATCTTTTTTGCCGCATGCCTGATCGCGGTTTCTTCGCGGTCCGCTTCACCGGCTGCTGTTGCAGCCTTTTTGCCGTCCGGTGCCGATTCATCTTCTTTAACTATCTTGTAACCGGCGCTCTCCACAAGCTCCGAAAGGGCCGAGGGCCCGGTTTCAGCTTTGTTATATTTAATTTTTGCCTTTTCAGCAGCAAAGTTTACTGAAGCTTCAATAACGCCGGGCTCATTTTTCAAGGTTTCTTCCAGCCCCCGGGCGCATGAAGCACAGCTCATTCCCTCTATAATAAAGGCGGTATCGACAACCGAAGTGGTATCGCCCTTTCCTCCATCATCTTCAGGCTTCCCCTCAAAACCGGTTTCTTTTACAACCTGCAAAATATCACCCTGGGATACCGCTGCGGGATCATATTCCACGTAAGCCTTAGCGGAAGCAAAGTTCACCGAGGCCTTTTCCACGCCCGCTTTCTCCTGCAGGGCCTTTTCCAGGCTCTGAGAACAGCTTGCACAGCTCATGCCGTCAATCAGCAGTGTTATTTTTTCCATTTCGGGCACCCCTCACTTTCCAGGAAAACCATCCTGCACTATTAAGGCTGTTTCTGTTTTTGCTCAGAGCGGTAGAGCAGGTCCTGCTTTTCAGCCAGTTCGGCCAGTGTTATATTGCTTAATTCATTGTAAATAGCATCTTTTAACCCCACCCACACCCTGCGGGTAACGCATTTATCAACCCGGTGGCACAGCTCGGGATTATCAACACAATCTACCGGTGAAAGAGAACCTTCCACCGTCCGGATTACATCGTACATATTGATCTCTTCAGGCGGCCTGGCCAGGACATACCCGCCCTGGCTGCCCTTGTGGGTTTTCACATAACCGCTTATGCGCAGGGGAAACATGACCTGTTCCAGGTATTTCAACGATATTTCCTGCCTGGAAGCGATGTCCTTTAGTTTAACCGGTTCCTGCCCGTATTTCAAGGCCAGTTCTACCAGGGCCCGGGCAGCATAGCGGGCTTTTGTTGAAAGCTGCATCTATAAATCCTCCTTATGAACGTTCTATTTGAAAGAAAGCCGGGTTTATTTTACCGCTCAGCCCCCTTCCCCGCTAAACAAAGCCGTAGACATATAGCGCTCAGCAAGGTCGGGTAAAATAGTCAAAACCAGCTTTCCTTCATTTTCAGAACGCCCGGCTACATTTATGGCGGCGGCACAGGCCGCACCTGATGAGATGCCGACAAAGAGACCTTCTTCTTTTAACAGGCGCCTGGATATTTTCAAAGCGTCCTGGTCGGAAACCTTGATCACCTCGTCCAGCAAATCAAGGCGCAAAACCTCGGGTATAAAACCGGCTCCTATCCCCTGGATCTTATGCGGGGCGGGATTACCCCCCGAGAGGACAGGTGAACTCTCTGGCTCAACAGCCACCGCCTTAATGGAAGGTTTCCTCTCCTTTAAAATTTCAGCAACCCCGGTTATGGTGCCTCCTGTTCCCACACCGCAAACGAGAATATCTATCTTCCCACCGGTGTCAGCCCAAATTTCTTCAGCTGTTGTTTGCCTGTGCACTGCAGGGTTGGCCGGGTTATTAAACTGTTGGGGGACATAGTAACAACTATTTTCAGCAGCAAGTTCTTCCGCTTTCTTTACAGCCCCGTTCATTCCCTTTTCACCGGGTGTAAGGATCAATTCTGCTCCCAGCCCCTGCAAAAGCCTTCTTCTTTCGATGCTCATTGTTTCAGGCATGGTCAGGATACATCTATAACCCCTGGCGGCACATACTATAGCCAGCCCGATTCCAGTATTCCCGCTTGTCGGTTCCAGGATCACAGTTTCAGGGCCAATCAAGCCTTTTCTTTCTGCCGCTTCAATCATGTTTAGGGCAATTCTGTCCTTTACACTGCCTCCCGGGTTATATGATTCAAGTTTGGCTACTACATCGGCACTGCATCTTTCAGCTACTTTATTCAAGTAAACCAGGGGTGTATTGCCAATTAGATCAGTTGCATCTTTAGCTATCTTCATTTTAACCCTCCATGCCTTCCTACAATTTTCTACTAATCATATAGACTATCTGTTAATAGTTTAAGCAATCCTGCCTCAAATGTCAACAGCAATGATTCGATACAGCGATGATTTGACAGCCATCATTCTGGAGGGAGAACTTTACTGCAAGTAGTTATTTGATGAGTTAATCGTGAGAGCAATCAAAGCGAAAGCCTGCAACTGAGTCGCTGCCATGTCAGCACCAGCACCCCTTATTATATAAGCATATGCAAAGCATATGCTTACGCATGCTTCACTGGCTTTGCCTCTGGCAGGATAATCAATTGTCACCAAGAAATATAATATAGATGAAAAAGAACCCTAACTATTTAAGGAGGGCTGTCATGCCTGCACAAAATAGCGGAAATGGAAGCGATGATAAGCAGAAGCCCATCGATGAAAAGATCGAAAGGCCGGCGGATCAAACCATAGTAATGAATAGGAAAAACAGCACTCTCGGATTATTTTCACTGATAATGGGGATTGTTTCACTGCTGACCCTGTCCTGCTGCGGCCCCCTGTCCATAATCCTGGCTATCACGGCCGTCATCACAGGGATAATAGCAAGAACAGAAAACCAGGAATACGCCACGATTGGGATAATACTGGGGGCACTTGGATTAATTCTTCCGGTGCTACTGGCATTGTTCATAACCGGGTTCGCTTTTTTCACACCGCTTTTTGGAAGGTTCTTTTAACCCCTGGTAAAGGAATTACGCTTGCCAGGCTGTTCCCTGGTTTAATTAAACTTATACTGCTCAACGGCGCTTCATTTTGGACAAAGGAGCTTATACCGGAGCGGTTGCAGTGCCTGTTGCTATTCATAACCGTCCAGGGTGTCCCGTAAATATTTAGCCACCCGGTCGCGAAGCCATAACGGCTCAATAACCTTTATATCCGGGCCCCAGCTGACTATCCAGGGCACCATTTCGTTAGCCCCGGTAATGCGGAAAGTTGCTTCAACTTCACCATTGCCAACTTCAGTGATGGTTTGAGATTTGTGAAACTTGATAGCCCGGAAACGTTCAGCTGTCCCGCAGCATACCTGGAGCCGGACTGTTTCCGGCCTGGCCCCTCCCTCCTGGGTCCAGGTGGCCCAGGCCTGGCTGTATGATTCTTTTAGAGAATAGCTGGGAGGCATTTTGTAGCTGGAATCCTCTATGATATGCAGGTCCCGAATATGGACCAGGTGGAAGATCCTGTTCGCTTTACTGCTAAGACAGTATCCAGTCAAATAGTAATTATTAAAACGGTTCAAAAGACCGTAAGGCTCGATTACCCTTTCCGTTTCCACCCCATCATAAGTGCGCACATACCTGATTTTTATTCGCTTTTTATAACGGAGAGCGGTAAAAATATTACTAACCGTGTGGGCAAAAGTCTCTGGATCAGCCGGAACCGGTTCTGCCACATGGACATGGTTTTCAATTTCATTAATCAGCAAGTTATAAACGCTGACCCCGGCCAGGGTTTCGGACAGCAGCTTGCGCATAATCTTATGGTAAGCATCCTTAAGCATACCCCGGTACTGCGGGTACAGACTGAGGGCGGCATAAATTGATTCGTCAAGGTTAAACGCAGGAGCCGCCATCTGTCCGTCAAAGAGATAGTAAGTCTTCCGTTCCCGTTTGGCTCTTTTAATCCCGGCCGCCGGTCCGGGAAGGTCTTCGTCGAGCCAGGTGCTGCGCCCAAAGTCTGCATCCTCATCCGGGTCTTCCCCCCGGGCCAGGGGGTCAAAGAGCAATTCGAGGCGCTCCAAAGCCCTGTAAATTGTCTTTCTTGAAGGGGTGGCCCCTTTAACCTCTTCGTAAGCTTCTTCCAGGTCCTCGATCGTGGCTCCACCGGTGGGAGTTTTCTCCAGGATCCGGACCAGTATGTTTGCAATTGCTTCCGGGTGGTTGCAGCGTGGCGATTTATCAGGCACTATATTCCCTCCGGATAAGCTGATTTGCTATTGGCATTCTTCACAAATCGCTTATTTCCTGCTTAAGAAAAGTATGCTATGCTTGATTCAATCCACCATCATGGATAAAGCAAGTAAGTAAGAAAAGCAGGAACAATAATCACGATTTGCACTACCATTAAATGGGGGATCAGGTTGCGGAGTTTGAAAATATTTCTTTTGTCCCTGGTGTCAATACTGGTGGTATTAAACGGCTGGAATTACCTGGTTGGAATGAGCATTGAAAGAACAGCTCTGAGCAGTTCATATTATCATGAAATGATTAAGGAGACTGCATTGATCTCGGAACTCAACCGGGAGCTGCAGCAGGCTCTGCCTGAGCTGATCATGGAGAGCTTAACTGAAGAAGCAGGCAGGGAATTAAGCGAGCAGGAAAAAGAACAAATCCGGCCCTGGCTGCGTTTAATCACCTCCGCAGCAGTCGACCTGATCGACGAAGAGTGGGTAGAAGACAAATCTCTTCTCCTTATCGATGATGCACTGGCTGTAGCCAGGGGAGAGCAGGAATACCTGACAACCTCTATCAGCCTCGAAGAATATAAGGAAGAGCTGCAAGAAAAACTGGTACACGCTCTAAAAACCCTGCCCTCAGAATTAAAGGAGAGGCTGGATATACCCCCTGACGAAGAAGAAGCCATGGTGCAAAGGCTGATGGCAGAAACGGACCTGCCCGACCAGATCTACCTGGCTGATCTTATCGCTGAAAACGGGCAAACCCTGCCTGAGGAAGTCGAAACCGCCGTTTCCACTCTGCAGTCCTACAGGGGCATATACCTCTACCTTGCTTATATTATATTTGTCCTGATGTTTATTTTCACCCTGCTCCTGGCTGGCACAGCCGGAGGAATGAAATGGTACGGGGCTGCGCTGCTTTTCTCAAGCATCACCTTCATGGCCGGGATCCGGTTTTTAAGCACCCTGCCTCCCGCCACCATTTTCGCTGTAGTAAAGGAAGAATTGCCCCTATCGCCCGAGCTTCTAACAGCAATTCTTGACTTTACTGTTACCAGGCTCTGGCTGTTTCCGCTGGGCATGTCGGCCCTGGGTTTGGCTATGGTACTGGCCGGGCTGATAATAAGCAAGTACTGGAAACCCGGGCAGGCATAAATACTCGAAAGCCGGCGTTGTTACAAAAAGCCGCAGAAACGAGGAAATACTTTGAAACCCGAAACTTGCAACTTTTTCCCCGTTCCCGACCTGTTCAAGTCCGATCACCTGCTCTGCATTCAGCCCCACCCGGATGATCTTGAAATCGGCGCCGGAGCTACCGTCGCCAAACTGAACCAGGCCGGGGTCAAAACAACCTGGCTCACCGTTACAGACGGTTCGGCCGGGACTTATGATCCTACGGTTAACCGTAACGAACTGGCCCGGATCCGGCGCAGCGAAACCGAAGAAGCCGCCAGCCTCCTCGGCACCGCCGATATGATCTGGCTCGGTTTTGCCGATGGCGGAACCCTTTCTTACGAAAAAGCCCGCTCCGAAATTACTGCGGTGATCAGGAAGTTAAAACCGGACGCGGTGCTCGTCTGTGATCCCTGGCTGCCTTACGAAGCCCATTCCGATCACATCCGCACCGGGCTGGCTGCGGCTGAAGCGGCCTTCCTTTCCCATATGCCCTATTTCTGCCCGGAAAACCTGACCGGTGGCCTGGAACCCCACAAAGTTGAGGCAGTGGCTTTTTATTACACCGCTTACCCCAACACCTATATCGACGTTTCGGACTACTGGGATCAAAAGCTGGCTGCAATTGGATGCCATGTCAGCCAGTTTCCTCCAGAAAAAGGTAAGCTATTGAAGGACTATTTAACAGCCAGGGCCAGGGAGAAAGCCCATGAGCGGGGCTGTGAAATGGTGGAAACCTTGAAGGTGCTTTCTACTAACCACCTGCATATTTTTGAAGCAGCCTGGCAGTGCTGAGCCCGGTTACTTTTGTTTCATTACTTCTTCGATTGATTGGCCCAGGATTTCCACAATCCTGTCGGCATCCTGCTTACCAAGGATTAATGGCGGAGATAGGGCCACCACGTCATTGTCCAGGGACCTGACTACCAAACCATTGCGGTAAGCACTTTCAAATACCGCGAATCCAACCGGGCGGTTCGGTTTTTGTTTTGTCTCACGATCTGCAACCAGTTCCAGGGCTATTATTAACCCTTTCCCCCGCACTTCACCGATAAACTCCAGATCCAGGTTTCTTAATCCCTCCATCAACCGCTGCCCTATAACCGCCGCGTTCTGTTTCAAATTTTCCCTTTCCAGTATTTCAATATTTTTCAGGGCTGCCCGGCAGGCCAGGGGATGTCCGCTGTATGTAAATCCATGATTAAACTTATCTACGTTCTTTAGTCCCTGGAAGATCCGATCAGAAATAACAGCAGCTCCCAGGGGTACGTAACCGCTGGTTATGCCCTTGGCCAAAGCCATGGCATCCGGAACCACCCTGTTCCAGTGCTCGATCCCAAATGCTTCGCCGGTCCGCCCAAATCCGGTAATCACTTCATCGGCAATAAACAGGATATTGTAACGATTACAAACCTCCCTTATTCTTTCATAGTAACCCGGCGGCGGCACGATTACCCCTCCAGCGCCAATTACCGGCTCAGCTATGAAAGCAGCCACCTTATCTGGGCCAAGTTCTTCTATTTTTTCTTCAAGGGCTCCGGCACATTCCAGGTTACAGGAAGGGTATTCCTTCCCCCAGGGACAATAGTAACAGTAAGGTTCATCAATGTAAGCAAAGCCTGAGGGCAGGGGGCCAAACCCTTCCTGGTAATGAGGAAAACGAGTAGCCTGGATTGATCCGTAACTGACACCGTGGTACCCCTTGCTGCGGGAAATAATAATATCTTTGCTATCCATACCTAAGGCAGACCAGTAAAGCCTGGCAATTTTAAACAGGCTGTCATTGACTTCGGAACCGCTGCCGGCAAAAAAAACCTTGCCTTTTTTCAGAGGCACGATTTTGCTCAACTTTTCCGCCAGTTGAATGGCCGGCACATTGGAAAAACCGGTAAAACAATGAAAAGCGTCCAGCGAAGCCATTTGATCGGTTACCGCTTCAATCATCTCTTCCCTGCCGTGCCCAATATTGTTATACCAAAGACCGGCAAAGCCGTCGATATATTCCTTGCCCTCAATATCATAAACTCTGCTCCGGTAAGCCTTGTTAATTATTTTAGGGCCCCGTTCAAGCACGTCCGAGATACTGGTAAATGGATGCAAAAAGTATGCACCGTCTGCTTTTTTCAAAGCTTCAACTTCCTGGCTCCTGTAAAAGCTCATCCTGAACCCTGCCTTTCCTAAGTATATTTATTGCCACTGCATAAATATAAGCAATTTTTAGGGCCGTACTTCTAATTCCACAATAGTTTCTTGATTACCTTCAAACAGCACTTGACATCTTTCAAGACATAACTAGATAATAGAGGCAGCGCAAAAAGCTTTTATAATGTGTTTCTAACAATTAGGAAAAGGATGTTAACCATGACGAATAAATTTCCACCCAAAAAAATGTTAATAGTTTTTCTGGCTGGTTTGCTCCTAATTATAGCAGCAGGATGCGACACAGAAGAAGAGGTTTATGAAATGGAGACAGATGAAGAATTCCAAGTGGCCGTTGACACTGCCGTGGAACGTTTTCTACGTGATGATAATCCCGAAACTATTTTTAATGACCTCTTTGAAACTTTTTCTGAGCGGTACTCGGAAGAAGAAATAGAGGAATATGTCAGAGACAGGGTTGAAGATGAAACTGCAAAAATAAACGCCAAACTCGAAGAGCTGGAGCAACAAATTGCCGAAGCTGCCGATGAAGTCAACGAATTAAAAGAACAACTTGAAAATGAGGCCAGTGAAGAAGCCCTCGAAGATATCAATGAAAAGCTGCAGCCAATGTACAGCTGGATTGAAAAATTGGAACAGAAAATAGAAGAAGCTTCTGATCCCGGACGTATTGTTGACCTGATGGAAGAAAAAATCAATACCTACAATGAACTGGCTTCCATCATTGAAGATAAACTGGACTCCGACCGGCTAAATATAAACACCAACATGGAAGCAAGGGATCTGATCAACTATTATCACGACATAGAAACACTTCTTGATAAAGAAAGAAATATTGCAGCAGCTTATAACGAAGTGACTGGAGATAATTTTATCAGCGATCAAGTCCTGCACGATGAATTACGAAGAAACATCATTCCAGAAACCGAATCTTTGCTAGACGAATTAAAAGCTGTAACGACCGAGAGCGAAGAAGTAGAAGAATTGCACGATGCTTTCATTGAAACCTGGGAGCTAAAACTGCAGGGCTTCAAAAAGATGACTGAAGCTATTAAAAACGACGATGAAAATATAAGATCCGAAGCTGAAGGCTTGATCGAAGATGGGATCCGCTCCAGGGAACAACTCTTAGATAAAATGGAGGAGCTGTCTTAAATTAAGATTAGCTGGTGTAAAAATAAGCTTTGCCAAGAAATGAGATGAAATGGAAGGAATAAAATCCCTTGGCAAAGAAGGTTGTATTGAACCAAGAATATGTGGATTGAAAATATCTAAAGAAAGGATGGTTATGATGGGTTTCGCTCTCTCCAATATGCAGTTAAAAAGCGCGGCCTTTGAATCACGAGGCAAAATCCCCAGGAAGCACACCGGGGAAGGTGAAGACGTTTCCCCCGCTATGGAATGGAGCAATGCTCCTGAAGGCACAGCCTCTTTCGCCGTAATTTGCCACGATCCCGACGCACCCCTGGTTTCTCCAGGCACGTACGGGTTCGTGCACTGGGTCCTCTACAACATTCCAGGTTCGGTAACCAGCCTGCCGGAAGCAACAAAAGATTACACTTCCGGTGTCAATGATGCCCAAAAACAGGGCTACATGGGCCCGATGCCGCCTGAAGGACATGGAATCCACCACTACTTTTTCTGGGTGCTCGCCCTGGACAAGGAACTGGACCTGGAGCCCGGCCTGACCATGTGGCAGCTTTTGGAAAAAATTGAACCGCACGTAATTGGCATGAACCGCCTGGTCGGTACCTACGAAAGATAAATACACTTCTTCACCCCAGAATTTCCAACAGGAAGCAGGCATTTTTTCAACAACCTGATAATTTAACAGCTAAATATAATAATAATGGAACAGATCGGGATAGGGGCTGCCCCTCATAAAATAGGGCAGCCCCTTTTAGTATAAACTAACTGGACCGGGCTGTCATGCTAAAGGATTAATCCTTATTTTACTCTTTTTTCACCTTGCTTCCATGCTTATTAGCGATTTAATTTTAATAATTGTTCTTGTAAGGTAGGATTAAATAGAAAAAGTTCAGGCAAAGCAGCAGTTTGCTTTAAAACCAAAAACCCCTATCCCGCCCGGCCGCTGTAAAAGACAATGCTAAAACAACTATTCCAACTACCGTGAAAACTACCACGCAGGCCAGAAAGCTTTCACCGGGCCCTTAAAAAGCCCGGCAGAATGAAACAGCAGCGGCAGCCGGCACAGATACATGTTCTTTTAGCTTTTAAGTAGTCTGGTCGAAGTAAAAACCTACCTAAGAGGTGTTAAAAAAATGAGATATGCTGAAACCGGGTATAACCTGGAAATCGACCTCTCCAGCGGAAACATCGAAAAAATGGAAACAGACCCGGCATTAACGGAGCTGCACCTGGGAGGGCTTGGCACAAACGCCAGGCTTTTGTGGGACCGGGTCCCTCCTGAAACAGACCCGCTCGCTCCGGAAAACCTGCTCATATTTGGTACCGGCTTACTGGCCGGCACACCGGCGCCGGGCGCCAACCGGACCATCGTTACCACCTACTCGCCGCAGACCTTACTGATGGCTTACTCGATGATGGGAGGTTTTTTCGCCCCCGAACTGAAACATGCCGGTTTTGACAAAATAATTTTCAGCGGCCGGTCCCCGGAGCTGGTTTATGTCTGGATCAATAACGACCAGGTGGAAATACGCGACGCCTCCCACCTGCAGGGCAAGGGCGTCGTTGAAACCGAAGAGCTTCTCAAGCAGGAACTGGGAGACCCGGATATCCAGGTAGCCTCCATCGGACTGGCCGGCGAAAACCGGGTCTATTACGCCTCCATTGAACATGCCCGCTCCAGCGCCAGCCGGGCCGGGATTGGGGCCGTGATGGGATCTAAAAATTTGAAAGCGGTAGCCGTCCGGGGCACTAAAGATGTCAACATAGCTAAGCCAAACCAGTTTATTGAGCTATGCAACGAAGTCCTTGACTATATCCAGTGGCGGGCTGACAACCCGGTCCAGCATGTCCCCCCTATCCTGGCAGGGCTGGGTTCCCCACAGGAAATGGCCATCCACGATGAAGCCTGGCATACTACGGCCTTCTCCTGGGGCAACGCCCGCTACAGGAGAAAGGAATTTTGGTCCGAAGAAGTGGAAGAAGAATGGTCCCAGGTCCAGGACGGGGCCGTGCAGAGGCTGATCAGCTGCTATAACTGCCCCATGAAGTGCGGGGCAATCATTGCTTATCCTACCCTGGAACTATCTAAATACATGATGAAGTGCTATTCCAAGCTGACCTACGTCATGGGCGCCATGGTCGACAATTTAGAATTTGGTTTCAGGATTGCCGGTTTGGCCCAGGGTTACGGCGTCGATTCATATACCGCCCCGCAGGTTATGGCTTTTGCCATTGAACTTTATGAAAACGGTATCCTTACCGATGAAGACCTGCCCGACTTCCCTCCCGACAATGAAGGCCGGTTTTTTTACCTGCTCGAAAAAATTGTTCACCGGGAGGGAATCGGTGACGTCCTGGCCAACGGGGTCTACTGGGCCGCCCGCCAGATCGGCAAAGGGGCGGAAGCTTACGACAGCAACACCATCAAAAAACACGAACAAATTCCGATCAAACTGGGCATGTTAAACCCGATCTTTTTCCTGATGCATTCCACCGGGGAAAAAATTAACATTACCCAGATCGAAGGCCAGCTGCCCCAGGCCCCCTTTCCCAACAAGGAAGACCGTGAAGAATTTGTCAAGGACTGGTTCCAG
Source organism: uncultured Syntrophomonadaceae bacterium (assembly GCA_964458455.1). Classification (GTDB taxonomy): domain Bacteria; phylum Bacillota; class Dethiobacteria; order DTU022; family DTU022; genus B1SED10-74M. Next base: position 14,728 of record CAYWIY010000023.1, read on the forward strand.
GCCCCCAGCGAAAACATCAAGGACTTTTTTGTCAAGTGGGAGCCGCGCGGCGATTACGCCTTTCCCTACTTCCCCGACTTTCAAACCGCCTGCGAGCTGGTCGAATGGCAGGAAACGATGCACTACATTGATGACTCCACCGGCATCTGCGCCGGTTTGTCTTCTTTCCCGATCAAACCGCCCTACCATATTCACAACCTGCCAACCCTGATCTCCGCCGCTACCGGGTTGGATGTCGATAAAGACAGGCTGTGGAACAAAATCACCAGGAGAAACCGCAGCCTGCTCAGGGCCATCAACGCCCGCAGGGGCCTGAGGAGAAAAGACGACAAACCCCCGGAAGACCACTGGAAAAAGAGGTTTCCCGAATACGAGGCCCAGCTGCTCAATGAATACTACAAGTTTAAAGGCTGGAACGAAGATGGGATCCCGACCAGGGAAACCCTGCGCTCCCTGGACCTCGACGATATCGGGGAAGATTTAGAAAAGCGAGGGATATATGCCAATGGCCAAGAAGACGAAAACAGTTAAAGTGATCAATATTAATATCGAAAAATGTAACGGCTGCCGGGCCTGCGAAGTGATCTGTTCCGCTTTCCATGCCCCCGAAAGGTACAGCCTGAACAACCCGGCCCGGTCCAGGATCCGCATGATCCGCAAACCGCTCGAGGACATTTACCTTCCCGTTTACGCAGGCGAATATACCGCGGCTGAATGCATGGGCAGGGATAAGTATATTATTGACGGCAGGGAATACGATGAATGCGACTTCTGCCGGGCCTCCTGCCCGTCAAGAGATGCTTTCAAGGAACCCGATTCCGGCCTGCCCCTGAAATGCGACATGTGCGAAGACGACCCGCCGCAGGAAGAGCCCCTGTGTGTAAAATGGTGCCTTTCCGATGCTCTCACCTATGAAGAACGGGAAGAAGAAGTGGACGAGGAGGAAGAAGAACAGGAACAGGACCTGGAGCAGGAAGAAATGGAACGGGGCTTAAAGGCGCTTGCCGATCAGTACGGCCTGGATAATGTGGCTGAAAGCATGGCCCGGATGTTAAAGAAAGAATAAAAGACCACGGCGAAAGAAGGGATCACTGAATCGTGGACACTGAAACCCCGATCAAGGAAGTTATCGAGGAGATAAAAGAATTTGGCGGCGATGCCGTCAAGTACTGCTACCAGTGCGGCAAGTGCGATACCGTCTGCCCCTGGAACAAGGTAATCGACTTTAGTATCCGCAGGCTGATCAGGGAAGCGGCCTTCGGCATTCCCGAGATCGAGCTGGAAGAAGTCTGGCGCTGTACAACCTGCGGTAAATGCCCCCAGGAATGCCCCCGTGATGTAAAACAGGCAGACGACGTGGTAGCAATGCGCAGGATTGCCGCAGAATACGGAGTTTCATCAACCCTGCTCAAACCGGTCCGCTCCGCCGCCGCCAGCCTTACAGCCGAAGGGAACCCCTTCGTCCAGGACCGCTCCAACCGGGCCGACTGGGCGGAAGGACACAATGTTAAATCTTTTGATGAAGAAATGGAGATCCTGTACTTCCCCTGCTGTTACGTCAGTTATGATCAAAGGCTGATGGAAATAGCCAGGGCTACTACCGGGATTTTAAACAAGGCCGGGGTGGAATTTGGCATCCTGGGCACGGAAGAAAATTGCTGCGGGGAAAGCATCCGCAAAACGGGCAACGAAGATATTTTTAAAACCCTGGCCCGTGAAAATATCAAAACTTTTATTGACCACGGGGTGACAAGAATCCTGGTTTCCTCGCCCCACTGCTATCACACCTTCAAAAACGAATACCCCGAGTTTAAAGCCAGCTTCGATGTGGTACATATCTCGGAGTATATACTGGAACTAATCGACGCAGGCCGCCTTGAAATCAGCGGGGAATACCAGAAAAAGGTTGCCTACCACGATCCCTGTTACCTGGGCAGACATAACGGCATCTACGACCCGCCCCGGAATATATTGAAAGCCATTTCAGGCCTGGAATTTTTAGAGCTCCCTGAATCCCGCGAAAACAGCCTTTGCTGCGGTATGGGAGGCGGCCGGATCTGGATCGACACCAAGATGTCGGAACGGTTTTCTAACCTGAGGCTGGAACAGGCTATTGAACTTAAAGCAGAAGTCCTGTCTACTGCCTGCCCCTACTGTGTCGACGCCCTGGAGGAAAGCAGGTCGGGGTTGAATTACGAAGAAAAAATCCTGGTTAAGGATATTACAGAAATTATAAATGAGCTAACCTGAAACCTGGCGAGGTGAAACAAGTGGAACATCAAGCAGGACAAACCAGTAATCAACTGATTAACAATCTTGCCGGCGGCAATTTTGGAGATGTCATGGTAGTCGGCGGGGGAATCAGCGGGATCCAGGCCTCCCTGGACCTGGCCGCGGTGGGGTTCAAAGTCTACCTGGTTGACAGGGCCCCGGCCATCGGCGGCCATATGGCTCAACTGGACAAAACCTTCCCCACCAATGACTGCTCGATGTGAATACTCTCCCCCAAACTGGTCGAGGTCGACCGGCACACCAACATCGAGGTCATATCCTATACCGAAGTGGACAGCGTGGAAGGAAAGGCTGGCAACTTCAAAGTAAAACTGCGCAAAAAACCCCGCTACATCCGGGAAGACAAATGTACGGGCTGCACCGTATGCACAGAATATTGCCCGGTACAATATCCCGATGAATTTAACCAGGATATATCGAACAACAAGGCCATCCACATTTATTATTCCCAGGCCATCCCTCTGATCACCTATATCGACGAAAACTGCCTCTACTTAAAAGAAGATAAATGCCGCATTTGTGAAGCCGTCTGCCAGAATGAAGCCATCGATTTCAGCCAGAGCGAAGAAATAATGGACATCAATGTCGGGGCGGTAATTTTAGCCCCCGGTTATGAAGAATTTGATCCCAGGCTAAGAGAAGATTTTGGGGCCGGCAGGTATGAAAACGTCATCACCAGTATGGATTATGAACGCCTCACCGATTCCACCGGGCCTTTTGAAGGGCAGGTCCTGCGCTCTTCAGACTTAAAGCCTCCCCAAAAAATAGCCTGGATCCAGTGCGTCGGCTCCCGGCAGGTCAACCCTGAAGGCGGTAACAGCTACTGTTCCTCGGCCTGCTGCACCTATACCCAGAAACAGGTCATTATTACCAAGGAACACAATCCGGAAGCAGAATGCACCGTCTTTCATAATGACATCCGATCCTTTGGCAAAGATTTTGAAAGGTTCTACCAGAGAGCGGAAGAACTGCCGGACGTCAGGTTTTTTAGAAGCTATGTTACGGTAACCGGCCAGGACCCGGAAACCAAAAATATCATCATTAAATACACCACCTTTGATGAAGGTGTGAAAGAAGAAGAGTTCGACCTGGTGGTCCTGTCTGTAGGCCTGAACCCGCCTCCCAATAGTGAAGGGCTGGCCCAAAAGTTCGGGCTTGAATTGAACGAGCACGGCTTTTGTAGAACCAACCCCGCCAACCCGGTAGAAACTACCCGGCCGGGGTTTTACGTCAGCGGGGCCTTCCAGGGCCCGCTCGACATCCCTGAATCAGTGGTTACTGCCAGCGCAGCCGGTTCCCAGTGCGGAGAACTGCTCAATTACCGCCGGGGCGATTTATCAATAGAAAGGGTTTACCCCCCGGAAAAAGACGTTTCTGCGGAAGAACCGAGGATTGGGGTATTCGTCTGCCACTGCGGAGCCAACATCGGCAGGGTGGTCGATGTGCCATCAACCGTTGATTACGCTTTAACCCTGCCCAACGTGGTTTACGCCCAGGAACAGCTTTTTTCCTGTGCCACCAACTGCGCCGAAGAAATTACCGATATGATAAAGGAGAAAGAACTAAACCGGGTCATCGTTGCCGCCTGTTCACCGCGGACACTGGAGATGCTGTTCAGAGATACCCTCAGGGAAGCGGGGCTTAATCAGTACTATTACGAAATGGCCAATATCAGGGAGCACTGCTCCTGGGTCCACCCGAAGCAAAAAGACGAAGCCGATCAGAAGGCAAAAGACATCCTCAGGATGGCTGTAGCCAGGGCCCGCCACCTGGAACCGCTGGAGGAAATCGATCTGCCGGTTGACAAAAGAGCGCTCGTTGTCGGCGGCGGCGTAGCCGGAATGACCTGCGCCCTTTCTATTGCCGAACACGGCCACCATGTCTACCTGGTGGAAAAAGATACTGAACTCGGTGGAACGGCCCGCAAGGTCCATGAAACCCTGGAAGGCTTAGATGTCCAGGCCTTTCTTAAAGACTTAATTGAAAGGGCATACCGGCACCCCCTTGTCCACGTATACACCGGTGCTGAAATAGCATCCACCGCCGGCTATATCGGTAACTTTATGACCAGGATCCACTCCGGACGCGGGCCCGCAGAAATTAAACACGGGGCCACGGTCATTGCCACCGGGGCCGATGTTTATACTCCCACCGAATACCTTTACGGTGAAGACGAACGGGTTATGACCCACCTGGAACTGGAAGAAAAAATTACCGCCGGAGACGAGGCGGTCACCGGTGCAGAAAGTGTGGCCATGATCCAGTGCGTGGGCTGCAGGAATGAAGACCGGAACTACTGCAGCCGGATCTGCTGCAGCGAATCGGTTAAAAACGCCCTGAAACTGAAAGAAAAGAACCCCGACATGGATGTCTACATCCTCTTCAGGGACATGCGGACCTACGGCTATAACGAGAATTACTACCGGGAAGCCGCCGGCAAAGGGGTCACTTTTATCCGCTACGAGCCGGAACAGGAGCCGCAGATTGAGCCGGGCGAAGAGGAAGGGCGCGAAGTATTAAAAATCACCCTGCCCGATTATGTGCTTCAGAAAAACATCGAAATTAATGCCGACATTATTGCCCTGGCTGCTGCGGTAATCCCTTCCGCCGGAACCAGGGAAGTGGAAAACTTATTCAAGGTCGGCTTGAACCCGGACGGCTTTTTCAAGGAAGCCCATGTCAAATTAAAGCCGGTGGAGTTTGCCGCCGAGGGTATATACCTGTGCGGCCTGGCCCATTACCCGAAGTTAATTGCAGAAACAGTCAGCCAGGCCTACGGTGCCGCAGGAAGGGTGCTCACCCTGCTGGCCAACGATATCGTCACCGCCTCCGGGGCTATATGCGAAGTGAACAAAAACAAATGCGTCAGCTGCGGGGCCTGTATCGACGCCTGCGCCTACGGGGCCATCGAATTCCAGGAAACCGATACCGGCCTGAAGGCAGCTGTTAACCCTGTGCTCTGTAAGGGAGACGGCCTCTGCAATGCCGTATGCCCCACCGGAGCAATTCAGTTGAAGCATTTTACCGATGAAGAGCTGCTCAGCCAGATCGATGCAGCCGTTCCTGAAAAAGAAGCTGCAGAAAGCAAAAGGGCCGTAATTTAAACGAGGGTTCGCTTATAAACTCAAGCCAGGATCAGGCCACAAATTAAACAGGAGGTGGCAGCAGATGAGCGACAAGCACACATTCAAACCGAAAATTATCGGCTTTGTATGCCAGTGGTGAGGATATGGAGCTGCGGACTTAGCCGGAGTTTCCAGGCTACAATACTCAACAGAAATCAGGCTCATTCGAGTCATGTGCAGCGGGCGGGTTGATATGGCCCACCTGTTCAGGGCTTTTTCAAATGGTATGGACGGAGTCTTTATCGGCGGCTGCCGCCTGAAAGAATGCAACTACGTAACACACGGGAATTATCACGCTTTGAACCTGGTCCAATTAAGCAGGCGGATCATGGAACACATCGGGCTGAACCCCGACCGGTTGAGAATAGAATTCATGTCTTCCGGTGAAGGGAATCTTTTTGCCAGGGTGGTTGACGAGTTTGTCGAAACAATAAGGAACGCTGGACCTATCGGCATAAGCGAGGGTATTAACCAGGAAACCTTTAGCCTTAATTTAAAAGCAGTAACCAGGTTGATTCCCTACATCCGGCTGGTAGAAAGCGAAAGGTTGAGAGGCCACTTCGAAACTCTCGAACAGTTTAAAGCATTTTATGCAAGCTCAGAATTTGAACGGCTGTTTAAAGAGTTAATTGCCGACCGGCTGGCCATTGGCCAGATCATGGCCCTGCTGCAGGAAAAACCCCTTTCGACGGGGGAAATATCGGAAACCCTGGGCCTGAGCCCGTCTGATATATCGAAGCACTTGAGCAATTCCGCCAAACAAGGCCTGGTCAAGTACGAGGAAGACAAAAAGCGCTTTGCCCTGGCCGGGGCTGAATGATTGAAAATTTAGTTCGAGATAGAAGATTTGTTCGGGGTAAAGGAGGAGAACAGCTGAGCTATCATGGATATTGCAAGAGTCGATCAAATTATAGACAAGCATAACAGCGAAGCCAGTTCACTGATCCAGGTCCTGCTGGAAATCCAGAGCGAAAACCGCTGGCTCCCCCGGCAGGCCCTGGAAAGGATTAGTGACAGGCTGGCTGTACCATTAAGCCGGATCCAGCATATTGCCACCTTTTACAAAGCTTTTAGCCTGGTCCCCAAGGGGAAGCATGAAGTTCACATCTGCATGGGTACCGCCTGCCATGTCCGCGGCGCGCAAAATGTCCTCAATGCAGTGGAGGATCATATCGGCATCAAGCCCGGTGAAACTGACCTGGAGCTGAAATTCAGCCTGGAAACAGTTAACTGCCTCGGCTGCTGTGCCCTGGGCCCGGTGATGGAAGTAAACGGCCGCATCCACGGCAAATTGTCACCGGCACAAACCGCAGATGCCTTAAAAAAATATGAGTGAGGTATGATTATGCCCAAGCTAAATTCATCTGCCGACCTGGAACAACTGAGGGAGGAAATCCTTGCCGGCAGGAATTCCGAGCAAAGAATCATAACTCTTTGTTCCGGGACAGCCTGCCATGCCACCGGCAGCAGGGCTGTTGCCGAAGCAATCGAAGCAGAACTTGAAAAACAGGGGTTGAGCGACCAGGTCATGGTCCGCAAAACCGGCTGCCACGGCTTTTGCGAAAGAGGCCCCATTATTGTCATCTACCCTGAAGGCATCTGCTACCTGCAGATCGAGCCGGAAAATATCCCGGAAATTATCTCCCAGACGATCAAAGAAAACAAGGTCCTGGAACACCTGCTCTACGTAGATCCGGCCGAGGATGAAAAAATAACCAGGGAAACTGACATTCCCTTCTACAAAAACCAGCAGCGGCTTTTATTCGAAGCTAATATTAAGATTGACCCTAAAAGTATTGAAGATTACCTGGCCCTGGGTGGATACAGAGCTCTTTCCAAAGCGGTGCTGGAAATGAAACCAGAGCAAGTTTTGGAAGAGGTAAAAAAGGCCAACCTGAGAGGGAGGGGCGGCGGAGGCTTTCCAGCTGGAATCAAGTGGGAAGGCTCACGCAACGCTCCAGAAGAGACCAGGTATGTAATCGTCAATGCCGACGAAGGGGACCCCGGGGCCTACATGGACCGGAGCCTGCTCGAAGGTAATCCTCATTCAGTCCTGGAAGGCCTGGCCATCGGAGCCTATACCATTGGAGCAGAGGAAGGTTTTATTTACGTGCGCCAGGAGTACCCCCTGGCTGTGGAAAATATATTTATTGCGATCAAACAGGCCGAAGAGCACGGCTTCCTGGGTGAAAACATCCTGGGCTCCGGTTTCAACTTTACCGTCAAGGTGCACCAGGGCGCCGGCGCCTTCGTCTGCGGTGAATCCACCGCCCTGATGACGGCTTTAGAAGGCCGGGCCGGGGAACCAAGGCCTAAGTACATCCGCTCCAACATTAAGGGCCTGTGGGACAAACCGACCGTCCTCAACAATGTCGAAACCTGGGCCAATGTCCCCCTGATCATCAATAACGGGGCTGACTGGTTTGGCAATTACGGCACCGAGACCAGCAAGGGGACCAAGATCTTTTCCCTGGTGGGTAAAATCAACAACACCGGCCTGGTGGAAGTACCCATGGGTATGACTCTAAGGGACATTATTTTCAAGGTTGGCGGAGGAATCCGCGGAGGCAAAAAATTCAAAGCGGTCCAAACCGGCGGGCCTTCCGGAGGATGCCTGCCGGAGCACCTGCTTGACCTGGAAGTCGGCTTTGATGAATTAACAAAAGCCGGTTCCATGATGGGCTCGGGCGGTATGATTGTCATGGATGAAGATACCTGCATGGTCGACGTGGCCAGGTACTTTCTTGACTTCCTGGCCGATGAATCCTGCGGCAAATGCGTCCCCTGCCGGGAAGGAGTTAAGCAGATGCTTAAAATCCTGACCAATATATCAGAAGGCCGGGGCCAGGAAGGCGACCTGGAATTGCTGGAAGAACTGGGAGAACTGGCCAGGGAAAACGCTTTGTGCGCCCTGGGCCAAACCGCACCCAACCCATTCTTGAGCACTTTAAAATATTTCAGGGAAGAATATGAAGCTCATATCGAAGAAAAAAGGTGCCCCGCCCTGTACTGCCGCGACCTGATTGCCTACTACATCGACCCGGAAAAATGCCAGGCCTGCCAGGCCTGCCTTAAAAAATGCCCCTCTGATGCCATCATCGGGGGCAAAAAAACCATTCATATCATTGACCAGGAAAAGTGCACCAGGTGCAACACCTGTTTCGAAGTCTGCCCTCCGCGTTTTAATGCGGTGAGAAAAATTTCCGGTGAGCCTGTCCCGCCTCCTATTCCTGAAGAAGAAAGAACTATTACCAGGGGGAGTAAAGAAAAATGAGCAAAATTCCTTTAACAATTGACGGAAAAGAGATCGAAGCCGAAGAAGGCATGAGCGTCCTGGAAGCGGCCCGGGCAGAGGGAATCGAGATCCCCAGCTTATGCCACCACGACAAACTCGAACCCTACGGTGCCTGCCGGATTTGCACGGTTGAAGTAGAAAAAAACGGCCGTTCAAAACAGGTCGTTTCCTGTGTTTACCCCGTTGAAAAGAACCTGGTGGTAACAACCAGGTCGGAAAAAGTCGACCGGGCCCGCAGGTTGATCCTTGAACTCCTGCTCTCTCACGCTCCCGACTCCGAGCAGCTCCGTAAATTGGCCGCCGAATACGGGGCCAACAAAGAGCGGTTCGAAAAGGAACCCTCGTTTTGCATTCACTGCGGGCTGTGCGTGCGCTACTGCGCCGAAGTGAAGGGCAAGCATGCAGTCGGTTTTATCAACCGCGGCTCCAGCAGAGAAATAAACTTTATCCCTGAACTGGTTGCCGGCGAATGCTGGAACTGTAAGGAATGCTTTCCACTGTGCCCGACCTCGGCCCTGCAGGCTGCTTACGTCTTCACGGCAGCCCAGGTTTCCGAATCTCCGGTCTTCGAAGGCGATACGGACTGACAACAAAACTTTAAGGTGCTGCCCGACCTGCTTAAAAGAACTTAAGCGAGCATAAAGTGAAGGCATGGAAATGTCGGTGAAGCAAAGCCGATGCAGTTCCAGCCTAAACGATCAGCGAGTGCAGTTTTCTTAAGCAGGTCGAGCAGCTTTGTTTACAGTTACTTCTCCTGGAAAGCGAGCTCGAGCTGGTAAACCCCGGCATTAAACTTCTTATCAACAATGTAGCCGGTTTTTTCAAGCAGGTGGAGGACATGCTTGTTATCCGGCAGGATTTCGGCTGTAAAACCGGTCAGGCCCTGCTTCTGGGCAATGGTAGCCAGGTAAGACAGCAGCTCTGAACCCAGACCCTGGCCCTGATAATCGTCCCTGATTACCAGCGCTACCTGGGCGGTCAGGGTCCCCTCCAGGACCACGTACTGGCCCACTCCGATAACCACTTCTGCCCCTTCATGTTCGATGGTGGCCAGGATCACCATCTCCCGGGTATAATCGACAACCAGGAACAGGTCCTGCAGCATCTCGCGGGGCATATCTTCCCGCCGCGACAGGAAACGGTTATACCTGCTCTCCGCTGAAAGGCTATAGAAAAAATCTTTCAGTACCGGTTCGTCGCTTATTCTCACCGGCCGCATGAAAAATTCCAGGCCTGTTTTGGTGGTTCTCCGTGTCTCCAGTTCAGCGGGATACTTACCCTGTTCGCCCGGCAGATAAGCCTGGTCTTTATAAATCAAGGTTGCTTCTTTGGCTTCCTCGATCAGCCAGGGTTGAAATGATGGGTGGGCGATGGAGATCAGGGCCATTGCCCTTTCCCGGACATTCTTGCCGTGCAGGTAAGCTATGCCGAATTCCGTGACCACGTAGTGGATATCCCCCCGGGTCAAGGTTACCCCGGCTCCCTCCTTGAGGAAGGGGACAATCCTTGATACGGTGCCGTCCCGGTTGGTTGCGGGCAGGGCCAGGATGCTGCGTCCTCTTTTAGCCAGCGCCGCCCCGCGCATGAAATCAGCCTGGCCCCCGATACCGCTGAAGAAGTATTTACCCAGCGACTCGGCCGTAGCCTGGCCGGTTAGATCTACTTCCAGGGCCGTGTTTATGGCCACCATGTTTCTGTGCATGGCGATGTTTATCGGGTCAGTGGTGTAATCAATTGTCCTGAACTCTATAGCAGGATTGTCATCGAGGTAGCGGTAGGTATCCTTGCTGCCAATACAAAAAGAAGCAACGGTTTTATCCCGGTCAACTGTTTTCCTGGAGTTGTTCACCACTCCCTTTTTCATCAGGTCCACAATACCGTCGCCAAGCAGCTCCGAATGGATGCCA
>CAYWIY010000024.1:0-4615 GCA_964458455.1 uncultured Syntrophomonadaceae bacterium
AAGTAAATTTGAACTGCCTGTTTAACCTTAAAAGATTTTTATTGAAACAACCACCTACTCAATGATCATTGAATCGCTGCTTTCATCCCAGCTCAAGCCTTTATCTATGCTAAACTCTTGCGGTTCTTTAAGCATGGGATAAACTTTCAGTTTTTTTGCTTCTAAATCAAGGGTGTACCTGGTAATATTGTCTGCGATTTTGTTTTCTTCGTCCATACTGCCTTTATACAGAGTGATCATACACATTGACAATCATTCCTCCTGATTTTGGCATGGTGCCAGATTGGTAATCCACACTGATTACAGTATTGTTCTCTATCTATCCCTGTAGTATAATTATAAATCTTTTTAGAACCCGGGGAAAGGATAAAATTTACTATTTGCTTCATCAGCCATTGCAACCGCCCTGGCGCAATGTCCCCTATCCATAATAAACACCTATGCAGATACAAAAGACCTTTAATTTGATATAATAGATTACACGGTTTGAGTAAAAATGTCCGCCACATAGCTTCAGGTAAGAATGTTCCCGGACTTCATAAAATAAGATTGTATACAAAATGAGGAGAGTTTACAGTGATAAATGATTTAACAGGGGCCGTTATCTTGCTGGCTTATTACCTTGTAGCGGTTGCCTTACTGCCAGTTATGCTTAAATACTGGTTTGATATACCTACCGAATATATCCGGAAAATGCACCATGTTGGTTATAGCCTTTCCATATTTATGCTACTGCATTTATTTAGCACATGGTACATGGCCATCGGAGCCGCTTTTTTACTGGTAGTCCTGGGTTATCCCGCCCTTTTACTGGTAGAAAGAACTTCATTTTACAAAAAATTATTCGTGGATCGGACTAAGGGTAAAGGAGAGTTAAGAAAACAGTTAATCTATGTACAGCTAAGTTTTGCCCTGCTCATTTTCATTTTTTGGGGACTGCTTGGAGCCAGCTGGCACCATATTGCCGCCGTAGCTGTAATGGCGTGGGGCTTCGGCGATGCCGCCGCAGCACTTGTAGGCAAAGCTTTCGGGCGCCGCAAAGTGGTCCACCGCTACATAGAAAAGGCGAAGACTATCGAAGGTACAGCTGCCATGATTGCTGCTGCCTGCCTGGCCCTCTTTTTGACCCTGGTTTTCTATGCCGGGATGTCCTGGCTGCCCAGCCTTCTTATAGCCCTGGTTACAGCACCAGTATGTGGTATAGTAGAGCTTTTTTCTAAGAAGGGTCTGGATACGCTCACCGTACCGTTGAGCACATCATTTGTAATCCTACCTTTAGTATACTTATTCATGTTCCTGGGGTGGTAGAATGAACACCCTCTCAGAAGAGCAAGTAGCTGGACGCGAAAAAACCTTGATAGCAGCCCTGCTTTTAAGCATGTGGGCTCCGTTGACCACCGGCATTGCCGTTATCTTAAGTCACTCAACTACACAACTGGCAGACTTTATCCGCCGCAGTGTAGAGCTAATGGCCTTGTTTATATCCTGGCGGGTATTCAGGTACGTAGAAAAAGGCAGAGGAGTTAGCCTTGAACAAAAAGCCCGCCTTGAAAAAATAGCCGGAGTGAGCGTAGCCACTGCTTTATGCACCTCCGGTTTAATAATGTTAATTGTCACCCTGACCCGGATTGAGACTTTTGAACCGGGCGGAAATGTTTATCCCGGCCTGGTTATTGCCGTTTTAGGCCTGATCACCAATTCCTGGTTCTGGCGCCGCTACACCAAAATGACCAGGGAACAATATAACCCGGTTATTGATTCCCAGCGTCTTATGTACCGGGCCAAAACTGTGGTTGATTTTTGCGTCATCATCGCCCTGGCTTCGGTGGCGATTGATCCTGCCGCCCCGGCCACACGCTTTATTGACGCCCTGGGATCAATAGCAGTTTCCTTGTACCTGCTTTGGAGCGGCATTGGAACCTTGAGAACATCTTTTAAGAATTACCACGCCGCTCTAACTTATAGAACAGGCGAATAGCTACTAAGGCTTACAATGGCAATATACGGCCCATGTCCTTCTCAAGGGCTTGCCTGAAAACTTCTTTACCTACTACAACATCACATACAGCCATACCAATATTGCTGCAAACTATTAACTCTTCAGGTTTCTGCCGCCCCGGCGCTGATCCTGCCAGCACTTCACCTGTTTCACAGGCTATTTCAGGCAACCCGTCGGGAAAATACCCCATTTCAGCAAAAAGATGGTGCTCTTCAGCGCTGTCGACAATATATTTATCAGCCCTCCTGGAAATCACCGGTTCCCAGAATGTATTGAGGTCACATGGTAGTATGGTCTGCCCGCCGGAAACCCATTCATCTTTGACCACTGATAATTGTTCGAGCAAAATAACTGTAGCCGAACTCATTACCTCACAACTCTTAGCTACTGTTTCCGGATCTTTAGTGGGAACTATTTCCACATCAATTTCCGGCTGCACAGTTTTTACCAGGTTATCCATTGCTTCCTCTTTGATATCATTAACATAGATCTTCTCCAAGTTCTTCAGCGTATGGACAATAAAACGGCAGTGCTCTATACCCTGCACCCCGCAGCCGAACATGCCAAAGGTTTTAGCATCAGGGTGAAGGGCCTGGGCAGCCAGGGCGGTAACAGCCGGGGTGCGCATGGCCGTAACCCAGGTGGCATCCATCAAGGCTAACGGACAGCCTGATTCCACATCATTTATAACCAGAAGGCCGGTGGTCTGGGGAAGATTAAATTTGGCAGGATTGGAAGGATAGCACTCAATCCATTTCAGGCCAACTGCATTCTTTGGGGGCACGTAAGCCGGCATGGCGTGATAAAAAACCTCTTCATATGGATGCACACCTACTTTTGCCGGCATCTCGTAATCTTTCTGCCCGTGTGCTAAAAGAGCGGTGCGGGTTAAATCGAGGATATCATCAATTGTTAATCCGGTCTTTGTCACATCGTCCAGGGTTAAATAAAGCATTTCTTTACCTATATCCAGTTTTTCCTTAATCCAGTTACGTTCTTTATGCGGATCCATTGTTCTACCTCCATTACTCAGATTTCATTTTGGATCACAAACCAGTTCTTTCATCCCACCCAGGTGTAACTGCCCGGGTTGCTTAAGAAATCTGCGCTTGCTGATTCGTTTAGGCTCGGTCTGCACCCGGTTTAGCTTCAAGTTTCTTAAGCAGGCCGGGCAATACCAGGCGAAGTTGGCTGAAAAGACACCACCAGCTTTAAAATTCGCAGGAATTGACCGTGCGGGGGAAAGGGATAACGTCCCTGATGTTGTTGACCCCGGTCAGATACATCAATATTCTTTCCAGCCCCAGTCCAAATCCGGCATGCTTAACCCCACCATACTTGCGGAGTTCCATGTACCACCACAGGTCATCTTTCTTAATGTTAAAATGGGCCATGCTTTGCTCCAGAACATCGGCCCGCTCCTCCCTCTGGCTGCCGCCAATTATCTCTCCTACACCGGGCACCAGCAAGTCCATTGCAGCAACTGTATTCTGATCATCGTTTACCCGCATGTAAAACGCCTTGATATCCCTGGGATATCCGGTTACAAAAACTGGTTTTTTATAAATCTTTTCAGTCAAACATCTTTCGTGTTCGGTCTGCAGGTCATTACCCCATTCCACCGGGTATTCAAATTTCTGGTTTGTTTTTTTCAATTCTTCGATTGCTTTCGTATAGGTTATCCGGGCAAAATCAGAACTTACAATATGTTGAAGCCGTTCCTTGAGGCCCTTATCCACAAACTGGTTAAAAAAGTCCAGCTCTGTTTCAGCTTCAACGAGCAGATAGTTGATCAGGTACTTGACCATCTCTTCAGCCAGGTCCATGTTATCATTCAGGTCGGCAAAAGCGATTTCCGGTTCGATCATCCAAAACTCGGCTGCATGCCTTGGAGTATTAGAATTCTCAGCTCTAAAAGTCGGCCCGAAAGTATAAACATCCTTAAAAGCCAGGGCAAACCCTTCTGCTTCCAGCTGGCCGCTCACTGTAAGGTTGGTTTTTTTGCCAAAAAAATCGTTGGAATAATCGACAGCTCCATCATCGGCCAGGGGTGGTTCTTTGGGATCAAGGGTGGTAACCCGGAACAGCTCACCCGCCCCTTCAGCATCATTTGCAGTTATAATCGGGGAATGCAGGTAAACAAACCCTTTTTCATGAAAAAACTTATGGATAGCAAAAGACAGCAAAGACCGGACCCTGAATACAGCATTAAACAGATTGGTCCGGGGCCGCAGGTGGGCTACCTCCCTTAAAAATTCCCGGCTGTGCCGTTTAGGCTGGATCGGATAGTCAGAAGGCGAATCCCCTTCCAATTGCACATCAGTCGCTTTTATTTCAAAGGGCTGCTTCGCTTGAGGGGTAAGCACCAGTTTGCCGGTAGCCCTTATGGCAGAGCCAACTCTCATCGCTGCGACTTGCTCGTAGTTTGAAAGGTTATCTCTCTCATAGACTATCTGGATAGTATTAAAGTGAGTTCCGTCATTAAGCGCTATAAAGCCAAAAGACTTTTGATCCCTGTTGTTCCTGATCCACCCGTTAACTGTAACTTCTTTTTCGGCGAAGTCTTCTGCTCCGGAAGCCAGCTGCCTGACTGTTACTTTATCCATTATTATCCCC
>CAYWIY010000024.1:4715-25318 GCA_964458455.1 uncultured Syntrophomonadaceae bacterium
GTCTTCTGCTCCGGAAGCCAGCTGCCTGACTGTTACTTTATCCATTATTATCCCCTTTCATTCTCTTAATGATCATAAATCGTCACCCCTCATTCAAATCGTAACTTTAAGGATGTTCTTTATTAAGCCAGGTCGGCTTGTAATGATAACTCAGGCAGGTTAAGTTTAATTTCAGATTTTATTTATCAGCCTGGAAGCAGCAAAACAAATATATAAAATATTGGATTCCTTCAGGCCAAACCATACCTGAAGTCATTAAATTGCTGGAAATACTAAAACTAACCCGTAAAAAGCATAAACATTACTATCAGTCCTGTTAGGGTTACAATAACTATAACGGCCAGGGCAAAGATTACCACAGAAAAAAACACAAAAGAACCGTCCCCCCGTGTTGTTTCCTGTGGTTTACTTGTTCTTTATCTTGGCCCAGCTGTCCTTGAGGGGTACGATGCGGTTGAAGACCGGCTTTTCGCCGCTCGTTGCAAGAGGATCATAATAAAAATAGCCTTTGCGTAAAAACTGAAAACGGGATCCGGGGGCCGCCTCGGCAACAGCCGGCTCAGCCGGTACGTTTTCACAAACCACCAGCGACTGCGGGTTAATATTGTCGGTAAAGTCAATGTCCCGTTCTTCTTCCGGGTTTTCGATCGTAAAAAGGTTGTCGTAGAAGTTAACTTTAATCCATGCAGCATGCTCTACCGAGACCCAGTGGATCACCCCTTTTACCTTTTTGCCGCTGGTATCAGCACCGCTCCTGGTCTCCGGATCATAAGTGCAGTGCAGTTCGGTAATGTTACCTGCTTCGTCTTTTACTACTTCCTCGCATTTAATAATATAAGCTCCCTTGAGACGAACTTCCCTGCCCGGGGCCAGGCGGAAAAACTTTTTCGGAGGGTCTTCCATAAAATCGTCCCGTTCGATATAAAGTTCCCCGCTGAACGGAACTGTCCTGGTTCCCGCATTTTTATCACCTGGAATATTTTCTGTTTCAGTTAGCTCGGTTTCTCCTTCCGGCCAGTTAGTGATTACTACTTTGACCGGGTCGGTTACTGCCATCAAACGTGGAGCGCTGTTTTCAAGTTCCTCGCGAATGCAATGTTCAAGTAAAGCCAGGTCAGCAGTGCTGTCGGCCCGCGAAACCCCAACCCGCTCCTGGAAATCGGCTATGGAAGCAGGGGTGAACCCCCTCCTGCGCATCCCGGCAATAGTGGGCATGCGAGGATCGTCCCAGCCTTCGACAAACTTTTCTTCTACCAGGCGCCGCAATTTGCGTTTGCTCATAACCGTATAGGTCAGGTTAAGGCGGGCAAATTCAGTCTGGCGGGAACGGAACTTAACTGCTTCAGGGTATAATTCCAGCGCATTATCCACGATCCAGTCATAAAGCGGCCGGTGGTCTGCATATTCGATGGAACACAGGGAATGGGTAATTCCCTCATGAGCATCGGAAAAGGGATGATCAAAGTCATACATCGGGTATATGCACCATTTATCGCCGGTGCGGTGGTGCGAGGCATGTAAAATCCGGTAAATTACCGGGTCGCGCATATTCAAATTACCCGAGGCCATATCAATCTTAGCCCGTAATACCCGGCTGCCATCGGGAAATTCACCTTTGCGCATACGTTCGAACAGATCTAAGTTTTCTTCCACGGAACGGTTGCGGTAAGGGCTTTCTTTGCCAGGTTCGGTCAAAGTGCCCCTGTATTCCCTGATTTCTTCCTGGCTTAAATCACATACATAAGCCCGCCCGGCTTTGATCAGGCGCCGGGCAAATTCGTACTTGACTGCAAAGTAGTCGGAACTGAAAAAAATCCGATCTTCCCAGTCAGCACCCAGCCACCTGATATCATCCATAATCGAATCAACATATTCCTGTTCTTCTTTGATCGGGTTGGTGTCATCAAACCGCAGGTTAAACTTACCGTTAAATATCCTGGCCAGCTTGTAATTTAAAAGAACCGCCCTGGCATGGCCTATGTGCAGGTATCCATTCGGCTCGGGCGGAAAACGAGTATGAACGCACTTGCCCCCGAGGACCCCTTTTTCTAAATCTTCCTTGATCATGTTGTAAATAAAGTTGGTCATCACTTCAGTTTCAGTTTTGCCAGTCATTTCAATCCCCTTTTCAAATTCCTTGGACCGGCCTGTTAATTGCAGGCGTCTATTCATTATTCTACTGTCACGCTTTTAGCCAGGTTACGGGGTTTGTCAACCGAACAGCCGCGGGCTATCGCCGTATAGTACGCTATCAACTGGGTTGGCACTACACTTAATACCGGGGCCAGGGTATCACAAACAACCGGCAGGTAAAATAACGACTCGACCTGGCTGGATACGGCTTCGAAATCTTCCCGGGTTATCGCAAATACGGCTCCACCCCGGGCATTTACTACCTGGATATTACTCAAGGTTTTATCAAGAATTGCTTCCTGGGTAACCAGGGCAATAACCGGCACACCTTCTTCAATCAAGGCCAGCGGCCCATGTTTCAATTCGCCGGCTGCGCAAGCTTCGGCATGAATATATGATATTTCCTTAAGCTTAAGGGACCCTTCCATGGCCACCGGGTAATCCATGTGCCGGCCGATAAAAAAGGCATTATCCCAATTGACCAGGTGCTCACAATAATCACGGATAGATGCAATGCTATCTTCAGAGAGGACCTGCTTTAACTGCTCCGGCAGGGCCTGTAACCCTTCCACAAGTTCTGCCGCCTTTTCAGGTTGCAGGGTTTCCCGAACCTGTCCCAGGTAAATCGCAACCAGGTAGAGGGCAATCAACTGGGTTACATAGGCCTTGGTTGAAGCAACGGCAATCTCAGGTCCGGCCCAGGTATACATAACCCGGTCGGCCTCGCGGGATACACTGCTTCCCACCACATTGGTTATAGCCAGGACTTTGAGTCCTTTCGCACGGGCCATGCGCAACCCGGCCAGGGTATCGGCAGTTTCACCCGACTGGCTGATTACAACAGCAAGTTGGTTGGGTTGAAGAAGTGGATCCCGGTAGCGGAACTCTGAAGCAACATCCACTTCTACTGGGATACCGACCAGTTTTTCTATGGCTATTTTGCCTATTAATCCGGCATGGTAAGCCGTGCCACAGGCAATAATATATATCTTGTCCAACTTTAATATCTGTTCGGGGGTAAGATCCAACTCTTCCAGTTCTACGCGGCCTGGATCCTTTTGAATTCTTTGGCGCAAAGTTTCCCTGACAGCATCAGGCTGCTCCATAATTTCCTTGAGCATAAAATGGTCATAACCGCCTTTTTCAGCAGCCTCCTGGTTCCAGGTTATTTCAAGAATATCTTTATCGAGCAACTGCTCATCTTCGCCGTAGACCTCTACTTTTCCCGGGGTGATCACAGCAAATTCATCATCGTCCATAACACAGGCCCTGCGTGTGTGGGCCAGAAGGGCAGGTATATCAGATGCCACAAAATTTTCTTCTTCACCGAGACCGATAATCAAAGGGCTGTCTTTACGGGCGCAAACAAGGCGATCCGGTTCCCTGGAACTGGCAGCCACCAGGGCATAAGACCCTTCAACATCAACCATAGCCCTGCGCGTCGCCGCCAACAGATCTCCCTCGTAGTAATGTTCTAACAGGTGAGCCAGAACTTCACTATCGGTTTCCGACCGAAATTCAAAACCGGCTTCTTCTGTTAAGCGCTTGCGCAGGGAGCGGTGGTTTTCAATAATCCCGTTATGGACAACAACCACTTCCCCGGAAGCGCTGCTGTGGGGGTGAGCATTTAAATCAGTCGGGGGGCCGTGGGTTGCCCAGCGGGTATGCCCTATCCCGGCCCTGACATCTTTATACTGATCATTTAACGATTTCTCCAGGTCGGCCACCGATCCGGCTGCCTTAGTAACGATCAGCCGGCCATTCTCATAAAGGGCCACACCGGCCGAATCATAACCCCTGTATTCCAACTTTTTCAGGCCTTCGATCAAAACCGGGCCTGCTTCCCTGTTTCCGGTGTAACCAACTATACCGCACATTTATGAATCCCCCGTTTAATTTCCTGGCCTATTATGATTGTTCTTCGGCAATAACCCCTGCCAGGGAATCGGCGTATTCTTTTAATTTATCTTCGGGAAGCGAGGCTTCCAGCATAACTCTTATTTTCGCTTCAGTTCCGGAAGGTCTGACCAGGATGCGACCGCGTTTGCCGAGTTCCTGTTCAATCTTATCAATAGCATCAGTGATGCGCTTGTTTTCATCCCAACCCTCTTTTGTGCCCACTTTCTGGTTAACCAAAACCTGGGGCAGGCGCTCGAGGTGAGATGCCAGTTCAGAAAGAGGTTGCTGCTGTTCCTGAACAACAGTCAATAATTTAAGCGCTGTGAGTAAGCCATCGCCGGTTGTGGCATGATCGGAATAAATTATATGCCCGGACTGCTCTCCCCCGAGGTTAAATCCACCTTCAACCATTTTTTCAAGCACGTAACGATCTCCAACCCTGGTCCTGATCACATTGAAACCGTGTTTTTCGGCCAAAATATCAAGTCCGCCGTTACTCATAACGGTTGCTACCAGGGTGTTCTGCTTGAGGAGGTTTTTCTTTGCCAGGTCAACTGCGCAGATAGCCATGATGGCATCACCATCAACCATATTGCCTTTTTCATCCACGGCTATCAACCGGTCGGCATCGCCGTCAAAAGCAAGCCCGAGGGATGCGCCGGAGTCTATTACTTCTTGCTGCAAATCAGCTGTATCGGTAGCGCCGCAGTCAACATTGATCCTGCTTCCATCCGGATCGTCATGAATCGTCCTGACCTTTGCCCCGAGCTGCTGGAACACTTCGCCGGCCACCCTGCAGGCTGCCCCGTGAGCACAATCAACTACGAGGTAAAGCCCTTCCAGGGAAGTTGATGTATTGATCAGATGCTCCAGGTACTCCTGGACAGCATCGCCGTCATGGAAGGCCTGGCCAAGCCCGGAGCCTTCTGGACGCGGCAGTTCATCCACTTGAGAACGGTATTGTTTTTCAATTTCATCTTCCATAGAGTCAGGCAACTTAAATCCGTTGCTGTGAAATATTTTTAGACCGTTATCCTCGATGGGATTATGAGATGCTGAAATAACCACTCCAGCCGAAGCATTTAAGTGCCTGGTAAGGTAAGCAACGGCCGGTGTAGAAATTACACCCAAAAGGCGCACATCGCCACCAACAGAATTAATACCCGCTGTTAGAGACCCTTCCAACATGGGCCCGGAAAGGCGGGTATCGCGTCCAATAACAAACAGGGGGCTTTCAGTTTTACTGCCCAGCATCCAGGCTGCAATTCTTCCAATTCTATAAGCAAGCTCAGGGGTTAAGTCCCGGTTTGCTACCCCCCTGATCCCGTCAGTGCCAAATAGTTTTCCCAATAGCAGGCCTCCTCATATATTTAAGATCATATCCTACGGTTTTTTATATTAGAGCAAACAGGCTTTCAATGCAATAAAAATATTACAGTATAGCTATTCTTCTTCGTCTTCCTCATCTTCTTCCTCTTCAGGCTCTTCTTCGCGCTCAAATTCAACCCGGACCGTAACCGTTTCGGGATCGATCAACAGGTTTACCACCGGTGTTTCTTCTTCATCATAGGCAGTTAGTTCAGGATCGACCCTTTCAACATATTTCATCCCGGAAAGGTCTATAATGGCCATTACCCGTGCTACCTGCTCAAATTTTGATTCCGGAGCACCGACCATTATCTCCTCAGGTTCAACTGTATAATCTACCAGCTGCCACCCATCCGCCGGCTCGCCAACCAGATCAATTTCTACCGGGAAATTATCTGAAAGGTACTCCTCGATTACTACCCTGACCTGCTCAGGCTCATAAGCAACCACGCTCAAGCCGCGCGGGGAGCGTCCCTGGACCCGGACCAGGTGGCTGCCCGATCCTTTATCGGAAAGATCGACGAAAGCATCTAATTCCTGGATAGTAAGATCCTCGAAATTTTCCGGTAATCCTTCCAGGGTAAGATCAACAGACGAAGGCATTTCGGTTATTACATAATCCTGGGCCAAATTTTCAGCCCGCAGCGGGACATCCTGCCAGGTCTGGCGGGCAGGCGTAGTCCGGGTAATTTCATCCCCGGTAACAAATAACCACAGGATTATTGCCATGAAAATGGCCAAAATCCGGGCAAAGTTGTTGCTTCTAAAAAATTTTTCCATCTTACTTGCTATTCCTCCATGACCACAAACTGAAGCTGTCGCTGCGCT
The DNA here is from genome assembly GCA_964458455.1 of uncultured Syntrophomonadaceae bacterium. GTDB lineage: Bacteria > Bacillota > Dethiobacteria > DTU022 > DTU022 > B1SED10-74M. The sequence goes on from CAYWIY010000024.1 coordinate 10,944, forward strand.
CAGGCTTACATAAATCGGTCAAAATCTTACGCAGCTTTTTCTCATCCAGGTACCGGGTCAAAACCCCGTCATGAGCAACAGATATGATGCCGGTTTCTTCAGAAATGATTATCGCTACCGCATCGGAATTCTCGGTAATGCCAATCCCGGCCCGGTGCCTGGTGCCCAGCTCCTTGCTTAGCCCCGGGTCTTCGGTAAGGGGCAGGTAACATCCGGCGGCAACAATTTGATCTCCCCTAATGATAACCGCTCCGTCATGCAACGGGCTCCTTGGGAAAAAAATGTTAACCAAAAGCTCAGCGGTAACCATTCCATTTACAGGGATCCCGGTATCTACCCATTCTTTCAACCCGGTGGAACGCTCCATGACAATTAAGGCCCCGATCCGCTTCTTAACCAGGACGGGAATGGCCTTGGTCAGCTCATCGAGCATACTTTCAAAGTCCTGGGTGCTCCAGCTCCAGTATGTGCTTTTAAATATTTTTCCCCTGCCGAGCTGTTCCAGGGCCCGGCGCAATTCCGGCTGAAAAACAATTGGTATGGCAATTAACCCTATTGTCATGGTTTGTCGAAGAGTCCAGTTGAGGGCATCAAGGCCGGTTTGATCGCTAATCACCATGGCTAAAAGCAAAATGATGAGGCCTTTCACTAATTGCTCAGCCCGGGTACCGCGAATGATTAGAATAACGCGGTAGAATAGATAAGCCATAATAATGATATCAATTATATCGCGCCACTCGACGTTTATTTGAAGTATTGCTGCTATAATTCGATCCATAATAGCCACTTTGAGTTGATACCTCTTTAAAGATTCCAGGTGGAGTAGAAGACAGCATTAACTGCTCGTATTATTCATATATTCGGCACCCTGTTTATAAATACCTGCAGAAGGTATTAACTTGTACTTATAAATATTTTACCATCATGTGATTACATTTGCCCAACATTTTTTATTATTTTTTTGGCATCACTATGTTGATCCAGCTACCACAGTTATTGCAGTAGTTTCCATCCAGGCCGGTCAGGCGAACCCGGTATATACTGCGGGCTATAAGCAGGTTTCCACAATGAGGACAGAGTGTATCGGAAGCGCCGGGCAAATCAATATTACCCAGGAAGACATAACGCAAATACTTCTGCGCCACCTCTTTCGAACTTTTTAAAACCTCTTCCGGCGTGGGAGGCTTGTCAAGCTTATACTGCGGAAAGTAACGGGAATAGTGCAGGACCAAATCCGGGTTTAAATCACCCAGCCACCGGGCCAGGTTTTCCTGTTCGCCAGGATGATCATTAACAGTAGGGATGAGGAGGCATGTTACCTCAACATGGCATGCTTCCACCGCCTTTTCCACTGTTTTAACAACAGGACCTCTCTGGCCTTTGCAATATTCACCGTAAAAATCGTCATTAAAAGCCTTGACATCAATATTCATGGCATCTATAAAGGGCAATATCTCTTCAAGCGGTCCCTGGTTTATATAACCATTGGTGACCAGGACATTTTTGTATCCATGTTCGTGGAGCAGGCTGGCCGTATCATAAACAAATTCATACCAGATTAGCGGTTCATTATAAGTATAGGCCACACCGGGTACTATCTCAGGACCGCCTTCCTTTTCGAGCATTTTAAGCACATCGTCAGGGTTGACAGTCTTCGGAGCCTGCTCCGGCCGGCCGCGGGCCAGGGTCCAGTTCTGGCAAAATGAACACTGCAGGTTGCAGCCAAATGTACCCAAAGATAGAATCGAGTAACCGGGATAAAAATGGTACAGGGGCTTCTTTTCGATTGGATCCCGGTTCACTGCTGCCAGGCAGCCATAATTCGTCGAATACAGCTCTCCGTCCTTTACCTCTCTTACACCGCAGGTCCCAGCCTGGCCTTCTTTCAACTTACACCCGCGGGGACAAAGCAAACATTCAACCAGATCGTCTTTTTTGTGGTAAAACCGTGCTTTTTGCAACCTATCCTTCTCCTCGGTATTTGTATTGATCTCGCCAGCCTATCCTCCCCGGATTAACACTTTTTTCTTTCCATTTTATTATACCGACTAAAGTACACCGGCTAAAGGCCGGGGCCCTTTTTCTCGGGGTAACGAGTTACTTTGAAACGGTATAACTCCGGTTTTTCACCCGGGGCTATGCCGGCTTTTCGGCAGGCAATGTCAACCTGCTGCTCAACCGTGTCCACCCCATCCAGGTCAGGGAGCAGCAACCCGGTGCGGGATCCCTTGCGCACCATAATCCCATATTTCTCAGGATCCAGCTCTTTTTCGCTCTCGATCTTTTCTACAGGGCCCAGTATATCAACAGACAGCTCCAACCCCGGCAGTTCTTCTTTACTCACCGGAGGAAAACGGGGGTCTCTTACTGCAGCGCTAACCGCATTAACAGCTATTTCTTCGGCCAGGTTTTCCCGGACCGGTTGAAAAGTCCCGATACAACCGCGCAGCTGGCCTTCTTTTTTCAGGGTAACGAAAACCCCGGCTTTCACTTCATAATCGGACGGCAGGGGGTCAGGCATATCAGGCATATGCTCTTCATCAAGGTAATATTCTATCACTTCACGAGCCAGGTCTGCCGGATGAATGCTTAAATCCCCTTCGCTCATATTTTAAAACTCCCTTCTACGCAAGATAAGTTTTAATCAAGAGGATGCAGGGCGGCAACCATGTAACCCACCCCAAAGGGACCCTCATAAGAAATAACTTCAGGGTGAAAACCCATTTTTTCAAACATGCCCAGGGCAATCGTGATGGGGCGCAGCCCGCATTCTGCAGCGTCTTCGATAAGGCTCTGGTCCATATTAAGAATATCTTCGACTTTGCCTTCGCTAATCAGATCCACGAGCCGTTGATCGAATTCCTTGCCCCGGGGGTTGAAACCGGCGGGCGCTCCTGGTTTCAAGCGGTGTGAAAGATCACCGCTGGCAATAACCGCAGCAGAAGCACCTCTTTTATCAACCGCTCTCCTTAAAACCTGCCCAAACTGATAAAGATCCTGGTAGGAATCGAGGCTAATTGTAATGTGCATACCCGGCGCCGAGACTCCTGCTTCCTGTAAATAATACAGGGGAACCATCGCCCCGTGATCAAGCAATTTGCCGCTCAGGGAACGTTGGTCCTGTTCCCCAAGAAGAACCGGTTTAACCGGTGAGCCGGCTGCTTCTTCCACCAGGATGTCAGTCAATTCACGATCCGCTTCCATTTCCACTTTAATATTCGGAAAACCAAACTGACCGAAATCACCGGATAGTTTGTCACTGGCCAGGACAGCCGGGCCGCCTCTCACAACCTGGCCGTGAGGTGTAATTATAATTACTAGCTCCGGCTGCTTTTCATTAACCTGTCGACTTAACTCTCTCATTCCGTCCACTGTTTTTTGAGCTTCTTGCAACTGGCCGCGGCCAATTTCAGGGATGATGATCGGCGGATGAGGAGCAATGCCCACTATGGAAAGCATCGATAAAACACCTGCCTTTGGCCCGGAGATCATTAACGGAAGGATAAATCTGCAACCGTGATTACTCCAGCCCGGGTTAATTACTAATACATTCTTGTGTTATTGGTATTCTTCTTTTAGTATAGCAAATCCTGGAGCAGCAAACAATTGTCATCCGGGCCTAAGTGTATCAGTTGATGTTTTTTTCAATTATTCACTATTAAACCGAAAAAAAGCGGCTGCCTTGACAGTTTTATGCAAATACCATAGTCTATGAGTATAAAGCTTTGCTGACAATATCTATGCTGCATGTTTATCGCTTTTGAAAATAACCATTCAAGCCGGGTGCTAACTATGAGTAAAGAATACAGGGATATAGAAAAATTCACCTCTGCCATTCAGGCCATTTTCCCCAAGTTAATGCACTACCTGAATGCCGAAGAAAGCCGCGAACTAACAGGGTTGGGCATAACGCCCAGCCAGATCAACGCCCTGCTAGTGCTGTATTTCCACGACAGTTTGACCATGGGCGAACTGAGCTCAGAAATATACCTCGCTGAAAGTGCAGCTACCCGCATGGTCAACCGCCTGGTCAACTTAAACCTGGTTAAGCGTCATGGAGACGAAAACGATCGCCGCATAGTCCGTGTAGCCTTGACCTCTTACGGACGCCAGCTCTCGAGCCTGGTTTTTGAAAGGCGTTCCTTTCGTTTCAATAATTTGGCCGAACGCCTCGAACCATCCGAACGGGAAAACCTGGTAGTGTCCCTGCAGGCAGTAATGCGTGTTTTTGAAGGACAGGAAAACAAATCCCTTCCGAACGAGCATGAAGTTGATCCCAACATCAACAAATAATCAGCATGGCTGCAAAAATTAGTCTCATCTACTTTATTGCTGACGGAACAGTCCTGGGCCTGCAGGCTGCTGTTTCCGTATTAAAAAAGGTATGTTATAATAAACAAGGAAAAAACAATGAAAACTCCGAGCCTGCTCACCTACAGCTGCCTGCAGCTATGGTGTAAGGCCTGGGTTGAGGGAGAAATCCCTCCGCCTCCCGTATTTGGAAAGGAGACTATGCCTAAAAAGGCCGCGTTTTCTTTATAAGGAGGCGCGGCTTATTTATTCGTACAGAGGTGTTTAAATGAAATTAATGCGGGTTACAGACCCTGAAGAGGTATTTAGAATTATCGCCAGCCACTTTGCCCCGCTGGAAAAAGAAACTATTACCCTGGAGCAGGCAGGGGGTTACTGCCTGGCAGGAGATATAAATGCTCCAGAAAATATCCCCGACTTCAACCGTTCTACAGTCGACGGATACGCCGTAGCTGCCAGGGATACTTTTGGTTCCGGTGAAGGAATTCCGGCCATGCTTGAATGCATCGGTGAAGTGCACATGGGGCATCCTGCTCCTTCGATCAGCCTCGGTCAGTGCTGCCTGGTCCACACCGGGGGGATGCTCCCTGAAGAAGCAGATGCAGTTATCATGATCGAAGATACTGAAGTTGCCGGAAGCATGGTCCAGGTCTTCAACCAGGTAGCCCCGGGCGAAAATGTTATCCACCGGGGAGAAGATTTAAAACAAGGTGATCCGGCCTTAAAACAGGGGCACTGCTTGCGTGCACCTGAGATCGGCCTGTTGGCATCTCTCGGCATAACTGATGTTGCAGTACACCGCCGTCCCAGGGTTGGTTTTTTCTCGACCGGCGACGAACTGGTTGACTACAGCAGGCCTAAACTTAAACCGGGCCAGATCAGGGACAGCAACACTCCGGCCCTGCTTTACCAGGCCGGGCAAGCAGGAGCGGAAGCGCAATACGGCGGCATCCTGCCAGACAAGTTTGAGGTTTTCCTGGAGCAGAGCCATTCCATGCTGGAGAAAGTTGACCTGCTGGTTTTTTCCGGAGGCAGTTCTGTGGGCACCCGGGATTACACAGCCCGGACAATGCAAGAACTGGGTCAGCCGGGCCTGCTGGTGGAAGGAATCTCCATCCAGCCCGGAAAACCAACCCTGCTGGCCAATTGCGGCGGTAAACCCGTCCTCGGCCTTCCCGGGCATCCGGTATCAGCCCTTAATATATTTAATATTTTCGGCCAGGCTATCATCAACCGCCTGAGCGGCCGTAAAGATAAAGCATTTAAACCAACCGTCAAGGCAACCCTGGCTCGAAATATTTCTTCACGCTCCGGACGGACCGATTATGTAAGGGTAAAAATGGAAGCCACCGGAGAAGAAATAAAGGCTATACCCGTTTTCGGCCGTTCCGGGATGCTGCGTACCCTCGCCGAAGCCGACGGGTTGCTGCTTATTCCGGCTGAAAAAGAAGGCCTGGCCGCCGGAGAAATAGTGGAAATAGAACTGTTGGAATAAAATAATCTTCTTAACGGAGGTGCCGCTTGCGCAAAGTCTATTTAAGCAATATTCCCCGGCAGGAAGCGCTGGATAAGTTCATGACCGCGGTCGATATCCCCCGCCGCAGTGAAATAATTAATGTAAATTCCGCCCTTTCCCGGGTTACGGCAGAAGCAGTTTTTGCAAGTTATTCTATGCCCGGTTACCATGCTGCCGCCATGGACGGGATAGCCGTGCAGTCACAAAAAACTTTCGAAGCCTCCGATCAAAACCCGCTTCAACTGAAACCTGAACAGGATTTTCACAATATTAACACCGGAGAGCCTCTTCCCCCGGGTTTTGATGCCGTAATCAAGGTGGAAGATGTCCAGTTTTATGAAGAAGGCCTGGCAGAAATCCTGGCCCCGGCCACCCCCTGGCAGCATATCCGGGCTGTTGGCGAAGACGTAGTGGCCGGCGAACTGGTTGTTCCCGCCCGGAGCCAACTCCGCCCCCAGGATTTAGGCGCGCTGCTCGCCGGGGGCATCACGGAAGTTAATACCCTGGAAAAACCGAAAGTGGCTATTATCCCGAGCGGGACAGAGATAGTCGATCCCGGCGCGGAGCGAAAAAAGGGAAGTATCCCGGACTTCAACAGCACTGTAATTGCATCCTACTTAACCCAATGGGGCGCAGAACCGGACATCAAACCCAGCGTGCCGGATGATCCCGGACTAATAAAAAAAGCGCTCTCAGAAGCGGTAAAAGAATACGACCTGGTCATCATCAATGCCGGTTCATCAGCAGGCGATAAGGATTACACCTTTTCAGCCATTGAGGAACTGGGGGAAGTTTTTTTGCATGGTGTCGCTACCAGGCCGGGAAAACCGACTATCCTGGGCCAGATCGATCAGAGGCCCGTAGTCGGCTTACCCGGCTACCCTGTGTCCGCCTACATGAGCCTGGAATGGTTTATCCGGCCCCTGGTTTACCGTTACTTTGGGCTTCCCCTGCCGGAACGCCAAAAAATGCCGGTTACCCTGGGACGAAGGGTAGTATCGGAACTGGGAGTGGAAGAATTTGTCCGGATGACTGTGGGGCACGTCGGCGGGCGTTACATTGCCAACCCCCTGACCCGGGGTGCCGGGGTAACTATGTCCCTGGTCAGGGCCGACGGATTACTGGTCATACCGGCTAACTCGCTCGGTTACGAACAGGATGAAGTAGTGGAAATTGAACTTTACCGCTCTGAATCAGAGCTGCGTCATAATTTACTGGCTGCAGGCAGCCATGATCTGATTATAGATTTACTGGCCACGGCCCTGAAGGAACGCGATCCAAGTTTAAGTTTATCGTCAGCCCACCTGGGCAGCATGGGTGGAATCGCTGCCATCAATCGGGGCCAGGCCCACCTGGCCGGGGTGCACCTGTTTGATCCCGAAAGCAGGGATTATAACTGGCCCTATATTGAAAAAATGTCGGCCGGTACGGATGTCCAACTGGTAAACCTGGCCTACCGGATGCAGGGCTGGATAGTGCCCAAAGGTAATCCCGACGGCATTAAAAAGATCGAAGACCTGGCCGGCTCCGAGATCAGCTTCATCAACCGCCAGAAAGGAGCCGGAACCCGCATCCTGTTTGATCATCTCCTGCGGGAATCCGGTTTATCACCGGCCCAGGTTTACGGATATGAACGAGAAGAACATACCCATTTGAATGTTGCTGCTGCTGTAGCGGCGGGCACCGCCCGGGCCGGGCTGGGGATTTTACCCGCTGCTGCCGCCTTCGACCTTGACTTCATCCCCCTGGTCGAGGAAAGATACGACCTTTTGATGAGCGAGACGTTTTACAACAGCGAAGAAGCAGAAACTTTGTTTGAAATTATTGCCGATCCCCGGTTCCAACAAAAAGTTGAATCCATGGGTGGGTACAGCATGAGGGATGCCGGGCAGATCATGGATAAAGGTAGAAGTGAAGATAAAAGTGGTTGAACCATAAAAACTGTATTGCCATTGCAAAGGAGCCCAGAACTATGTGTTTAAAAGACGGACACGGTAGAAGGCATGACTACTTAAGAATTTCGGTCACCGACCGCTGCAACTTGCGCTGTGTATACTGCATGGGCGAAGAAGGGATCGAACAAACTTCACACGAAAATATTTTAAGCTACGAAGAAATTTTAAAAGTTGTTACTGCCGGCGCTGAACTGGGGATCAGCAAGATCAGGATCACCGGAGGAGAACCACTGGCCCGAAAGGACCTGGTCAGCTTGATCGGAAAGATTTCTTCTGTCCCGGGCATTACGGACCTGGCCATGACCACGAACGGAACCTTACTGCCCCGTTACGCCGAAGCTTTGAAGAAGGCAGGCCTGGACCGGGTCAATATCAGCCTCGACACTTTGCAGGCAGATAAATACCAAACAATCACCCGCTGCGGCAAGCTTGAAGACGCCATGAGAGGTATCGAGTACGCCCTGCAGTACGGGCTGGAACCGGTTAAAATTAATACCGTCCTCATGAAGGGTATAAATGACGACGAAGTTATCGATTTCCTGCAGCTGGCCCGTGAGAAACCGCTGCATATCCGCTTTATAGAATACATGCAGATCGGCGATCACGACCGGGGCTACAGCAGCCATTATTTGCCGCTTAGTTTTGTGGAAAATGCAGCTAAAAAAGCCGGTCTGCCGTTAATCCCGGTTCCACTGCCCGGTGGAGCCGGCCCGGCTGAGTCATACAGCATCCCCGGCGGCAAAGGCACGATCGGCCTGATTCACCCGATCAGCAAACATTTTTGTGACAGCTGTAACCGTCTTCGCCTGACAGCTGAAGGATCGCTCAAAGCCTGCCTGTACTGGCAGGACGAGAAACCGGTCCGGCCGGTTTTAGATGACAAATCAGCCCTGCAAAAACTGTTCAGGGAAGTCCTCGGCGGCAAACCGATTGAACACCAGATGGCTGCTGATGGCAACTGCGGTTCGATCACCCCGGGAACTATGCGGGGCATGTCTAAAACCGGCGGTTAAAAATTGTACAAGGGGGTGGGAATATGGCACCGGTAATTATTCACCTGGTCGCTTCCAGGTCCAAAACGGGCAAAACAACTATCCTGGAAAAAGTTTTGCCGATACTGAAACAGCGCGGTTTAAAGGTAGCTGTACTAAAAGGTAACCTGCATCACTACGAACTTGACCTGCCCGGCAAAGACAGCTGGCGTTTTAGCGAAGCAGGTGCAGATGTATCCGGATTGACCACCCCTGACAGATACATTTTGATCGGTTCCAACTCCGGCAAGAGCGGGACCGAGGCTGCAACCGGGTTGTTGAAAGAACTGGACCTGATCATAATCGAGGGTAATAAGAAAACCGCCAACCCCAAGCTTGAAGTAGTACGCAGCGACCTCAACCCTGAACCGCTGCTTTTGCCCAACACTGCTGCTGTGATCACCGACCTGAGTGATCTGGAAACTTCAGTCCCGGTGATTGATATCAATGACCCCTCTGCCCTGGCCGATTTTATCTGCACAGAGTTTCTTGAAAACATGGTGGAAAGCTCTGTTGACATGGAAGGCAGTAAAAGCTGTGAAAAGGGAGAGCAAAGTGGCAGCCTGACTCACTTTGATCAATCAGGCAGGCCCAGGATGGTTGATGTCTCAGAAAAAGACCAGACCAGCCGTGAAGCCTACGCCCGGGGCGAAATAACTATGAGCAGGGAAACACTGGACCGGGTTATGGCCGGCAGTATGGCCAAAGGTGACGTACTTGGCGTGGCCCAGGTGGCAGCCGTAATGGCAGTCAAAGAAACCGGCCGGCTGATACCGATGGCTCACCCTCTCGGAATATCCGGCGTGGAGGTCGATTTTAACCCGGTCGAAGAAGAACCGGCCAGGATTGAAATCGGGGTCAGGGTTAAACTGGCCGGGCAAACCGGTGTGGAAATGGAAGCCCTGAGTGGGGTCAGCGTAGCCGCCCTTACCATCTATGATATGTGCAAAGCAGTTGACAAAAACATGACTATTGAGAATATCCGCCTTATAGAGAAGAAAGGAGGGCGCTCCGGACATTACCGCCGCGAGCAAAATTAATGCCTGAAATAATTGCCGTATGTACCAGCCCGGACAAGGGCCAACGCAAAAAAAATATTGGCAGGAGTTATTTTATTAAAGGCATGGGACTGGAAAACGATGCCCACGCCGGCTTCGCCCACCGCCAGGTCAGCCTGCTGGCAGAAGAAAGCATGGCAAAAATGGCTGCTAAAGGCCTGGATGTAGGCCCGGGTGATTTTGCCGAGAACCTGACCACAAGGGGAATCGACCTGGTCAACCTGCCTGTAGGGACCAGGCTGCAGGCCGGGCCTGATGCAGTCCTGAGGGTATCCCAGATCGGCAAAGAATGCCACGACCGCTGCGCCATCTATTACCAGGCCGGTGATTGTGTAATGCCCCGGGAAGGTATTTTTGCCGAAGTACTCAGAGAAGGAAATATTCAGGCAGGCGACAGCCTGGAAGTTAAACCTTCATACCGGTTCGGGATAATCACCGCCAGCGACAAAGGCGCCTTAGGTGAGCGTGAAGATACCAGCGGGCCCGCAGCAAGCAGTTTTCTGCTTCCCTGGGGCGATGTTGTCGAAAGCGCTATAGTGCCGGATGAAAAGTCGTCACTGGCTGCAAAAATACGGGAGATGGTTGCAGGTGGAACCGATGCTGTTTTCACAACCGGCGGAACCGGCCTGAGCCCCCGTGATATTACTCCTGAAGCCACCCTGGAAGTAATTGAAAGGGAAGTACCCGGCATAGCTGAAGCCATTCGCCGGGAAACCGCTGCAGCAACCCCAAAAGCGATGCTGTCCAGGGGGGTGGCCGGCATCAGCGGTTCCACCCTGATCGTAAACCTGCCCGGCAGCCCCAAAGCCGTGGTCGAATGCCTGGAGGTACTCGCCCCGGTCTTAGATCACGCCCTGGAAACAGTAACCGGTAGAGGCGGGGAATGTGCCCGTTAAACATAAGTAGTAACAAAAAAAGCTGCACAGCCATAATACATGGGCTTTAGCAGTCCATTATAAATAGTAGTCGTGTAACTATGCGGTTAACCCTCATAACTAGACAGAGTTAACCTCAAAAAACCGTGGTGGTTGTAATGATAATATCATTTAACAAAACCCGGCCTAAGCCGGGTTTTGTTGCTTGCTTAATAATAGTCCTTAACTGATCATTTTATTCTTTAAGGGCGCTCAATATAGAACGCAGCCTTTCACGGTAACCTGCTGTTTCGATAACAGTACCTGTGACTACAATATCTGCTCCAGCCTGGCGGACCCGGCGGGCATCGATGGCCGTGCGGATGCCGCCTCCCACAATCAGCGGTACGGTTATTTCCCTTTTAACCGCCCTGATCATCCCGGCGGGTACCGGCTGGGCAGCCCCATTCCCGGCTTCAAGAAAAACATAACCCATACCCATGTATTGGGCTGTAAGGGCATAACCGATCGCCTGCCAGAAGTTATCGCGGGCAACCAGGTCGGCTTCGCCAATTTCACCCAGCTTCATCCCGGGTTCAACCATGATATACCCTATAGAAAGTACCTCAATATCCAACCGTTTCAGCACCGAGGAAATCTTGGACTGGGTACCGCTGATAAACTTGGAGTTACGCGAGTTGAGGAGACTGAGCATTAAAAATGCATCCAGGTTAAGACAGATCGATTCGGTACCGGTGGGGAAGAATAACACCGGTATGGAGGTCCTCTCTTTAACCATTTCCGCAGTTTCAGTCAGGGCCCGCTGGGTAACTCCGGAAGAGCCGCCTACAAAAATCAGATCACTTCCCACTTCCTGGGCAGTTTCAGCCAGCCGACCGGCCGCCTCAGGAACCTGGCGGGAGGGATCAATCAAAGTAATATGCACCGCGCCCTGCTCGAGTTTTTGCTCAATATAATTTTGGACTTTCATTGCTATTACCTTCTTCTTATAAAACTTCAGTTTAAAAGCCTAACTTAACCTATTATCATCAGGCAGCCCTATCTTTAATGATAGAGTTTTACTATCCTAAGCTTATTATAATTTAGATCGCCCGGTTTGACAACTGATTAAGAAATCCTGAAAAATCCGATTCTTCCGGCCTTAACGCTGCCAGCTCCTTTTTAATAGCAATTCCTCTTGTAATTGAACTCATTAATACTTAACTATACCGGTAATTAACCGGCAAAAATCGGTTGTTCATGGGAGTTCTATTTATAAACAGTTTAGTATTAACCAGCGCATTTGTCCATACAGTTTAGCAAAAAATGATTTCTTTTTTTATCGGTACTTTCCGCCTAAAAAGGGGCGGGTAAAATTTTTATGCAGGATATTGTTGTATATGGGCGAAAAATTCCATAACAAAAGCTTAAAAGCTATTAGGCCCTTGATCATATAAACTGAAATAAAAATATGCTTGCAAAGCGCTTAAAGGAGGACAATAAACGGTGGAAGCTACGACCAGCCTGGCAAAAGCAGAAAAGCTGATGGACGGGGCTGTCGATATGCATATCCATACCAGCCCTGATCTTTTCCCCCGCCTGGCTAGCGACATAGAGGTGGCCCGGGAAGCCATGGAAGCCGGAATGGGTGGCATAGTAATAAAGAATCATTTTACAACCACGGCCGATCGGGCCCAAATAGCCCGTGATACCACCGGTTTCCCGGTTTATGGGGGGCTTGTGCTCAACAACCCGGTCGGGGGGTTGAACCCAGATGCGGTTGAAATATCCCTGCAGTTTGGAGCAAAAATCATCTGGATGCCGACTATTTATGCCGAAATCCAGCTTAAAGGGAAACCCCATGTACCCATGTTTGACCATGTTATCAAACCAGGCATGAGCGGGATCAGCCTACTTGACTCTCAGCAGGACATAAAAAAAGAAATCAGGGCCATCATTGAGCTCATCATACAATATAACGCCGTCCTGGCAACGGGCCACATCTCCAAACTAGAAGCCGCCTTGCTGGCTGAACAAGCAGCTAAAATGGGTTATAAAAAAATAATGCTGACCCATCCTCTTTCACCGATGCTCGGTTATTCTATTAAAGAAATCAAAGAGTTAATAGATAAAGGAGTCAATTTTGTAGAGCTAAATATCCTTGATACTACAAAAGTAGTCAATAATCCCATATCCATAAAAACTATCGTCCAGGCAGTAAAGTCAATCGGCCCCCAAAATGCTGTAATGGCTACCGACGGAGGGCAACCAATCAATCCAAGCCCGGTAAAGATGCTAAAGCAATATATTAACGTGATGCTGGATCATGGCATACCTGAACAAAGCATAAAGACTATGGTCCGGGATAATCCGGAAATATTGCTTGATATTTAGATCAAAAATCTGCGCCCCTCAGGTTAGATTGCTCTTTTGTTTTTTGAACAGCTCAGAAAAAAGTCCAACAGTTTCTATAATGATTCTAGCACAAAATACGGATAAACCCAGCGGGACCAGGGCCCTTATATACCAGTTCAGGTAAGTACCAGGCTCAGTTGTCGTATCGCTAATTAAGAAAGCCCGCCATGCTCCCTGGGTTGTTATTACTATAATTAGAATTAAGGTTAATATTTCAATCAAGTTATAAAGCACTTTTACAAGCTTCGAATTTTTCTCTTGAAGCCTGTTTAAAAGCAGGGTCATCTTTAAGTGGCCATCGTCTCTTTGGATGTAAGAAAGCCCAAGATAAGTAACTCCAACCATCATAAAGCCTACCAGCGCATAACTATCACGGAACAGATGAGGCACTCCCAAACGAGTTGACATTTCTGAGGCCATAAAGAATACCATAATTACGAGGCAGGCAAGAGCTAAATACAAACTGACTTTCTCAATTCTTTCAAAAAGCTTCATTAAAATCACCTCGGTTTAGGTTACAATCTATTAACATATTGTGGTTATATTTATACAACTCAAGATTGAATCCAGGTTCAGTTTACATCATACCCGGCAGATACAGCGATAGAACCGGAAAGGCAATCAAAATAGCCAGGGTAATTAGATCTATCAATAAAAACCTGGCAGATCCTCTGAAAACATATTCAAGAGGAACCTCTTTAGGCATAATTCCTCCCAGTATGAAGCAGTTGATGCCTACCGGGGGAGTAATCATGCCCATTTCAACAATCTTTATCACCAGAATACCAAAATAAAAAGCATGGAATCCCAGTGCCTCCACAGTAGGGAAAACGACCGGAACCGCTATCATAATTAATGCCAGGGGCGGTATAAACATACCGAGAACTAAAAACACCAAAAGTATACAGATTAGTATCCCTAGATCAGGTAGTGGTAAAGCTATCAACCAATCAGTAAAAATATAAGGAAGCCTGCTGTGGGTTAAGAAACGAACAAAAAACATAGAGCCAAGATAAATAATAAAAATTGCACCCGTAGTTTTTACTGTATCAAAAATACTGTTAATTACTTTTTGCAAACTTGCCCTTCCAGTCAATATCCCCAGGAAAATCACAGCAAGCGCTCCGGCAGCGCCAGCCTCATTAGGTGTAAAAATACCAAAATAAATTCCGCCTAAAATGAATATAACAAGCGCAATAATAACCCATGAATTGGCCATAAGCTTAAGTTCGTTC
>CAYWIY010000025.1:0-24729 GCA_964458455.1 uncultured Syntrophomonadaceae bacterium
ACACCCAGTTTCTGAGATAAAGCTTCCCTGAGGTAATAACAGTACCCATCCGGGTAATCATGCATTTTGTTCAGGTTTTTTTGCATGGCCTCAATGGCCAGCGGCGAAGCCCCGAGGGGGTTTTCATTGGAAGCCAGCTTAATAACCCCGCTCAAACCCAGTTCCCTTTCCACCTCTTCAACCGGTTTTCCCGGCTTATAAGGCTTGATGTGCTGCAGACAGTCACGCAAATCTGGTTTTGTCATTTGGTATTTCACCATCCCTTTGAAGAGTATTGCCCGACCCTAAAGGTCACAATAAATTATTAAATAATTTTAACTTTACCCTTGCATTATCCTTTAAGCTTTGCTATACTCTGAAAATAATATAATAATAACATAAAAAAGCTTTGATGGGGAAAAAACTTTGGCTCGCCGCGCAGAGAAGGACCCCCGGTCTGAAAGGGTCCTCGGCAACCAAAGACATAAGCCACCCCGGAGCTGCTGTGCTGAAAGTGGAAACCACTACTAGGCCCGGCCGGCTGCAATGCCGTTAAATCAAACGAGTGGCTCAGCCTTATTTGAGCAATTGGAGTGGTACCGCGGGAATCTGACCCGTCTCTTTTCATAAGAAAGAGACGGGTTTTTTATTTGTCAGGTTTGCTGAATTAATTAGCGGCTGACTTGTTACAACTTAACAAACAGAAAAACCCAGGCAGGGAGGTAATTTTATGAGTGTCGAATGGAGCAATTTCTTTTCAAGGCGGACCAAAAATATTACCGGATCCCAAATCCGGCAGTTTTTCGCCCTGACCGAAAAACCGGAGGTAATCTCCTTTGCGGGAGGGTTTCCGGGCAATGAATTTTTCCCGCAGGAGGAAATCGCCAGTTCCCTGGCTCATTTGGTCCGGGAAGACAGCACCCAGGCCCTGCAGTACAGTCCCACCGAGGGCAGTTATGAACTGCGGAAAGTTTTGAGCGAAAAAATGAGCCGGGATGGAAAACTTTGTGATGTCGAAAACCTGATCATCACCGACGGTTCCCAGCAGGGGCTGGATTTACTGGCCCGGATATTTATAAATTCCGGCGAACCGGTACTGGTTGAAGAACCGGCCTATATCGGTGGAATGAGCGCCTTTAAATCCTACGGAGGAATTACTGTAGGCATCGACATGGATGATGAGGGACCGGTTCCCTCCAGCCTGGAACAGGCAATAAAAAAACATAGCAGCGAAGGCAAACGTCCAAAACTGTTTTACACTGTACCCAATTTCCATAACCCCACCGGGATTACCACCAGCCTGAAAAGGCGCTTTGAAATCCTGGCCATCGCTTCCCATTACAATCTGGCCATTATCGAAGACAATCCTTACGGTGATTTATATTACGACCAGGATGTACCCTTGAGTTATAAAGCTCTTGACCGGGAAGACCGGGTTATTTACCTGGGATCTTATTCTAAAATTCTGATCCCGGGAATAAGGATCGGCTGGCTGGCCGCACCCGGGCCGATTGTTGAAAAAATATCCATGGCCAAACAAACTGCTGATTTATGCTCCAGCTCACTCGGACAGCAGCTGGCGTACAGGCTCTCCCGGGAAGGCTATGTAGAAAAGCATATATTCAACCTTCGCAATATGTACCGTGCAAAAAGAGACGCCATGTTGTCTGCTATGGATCGCTATTTCCCGGCTGGAATTGAATACAGCAGGCCAGGCGGCGGCTTTTTTATCTGGGTCAATTTTCCTTCCTACTACCCTTCCAGCAAAGAATTGCTGGAAATGGCCCTCCAGCAAAACGTCGCCTTTGTGCACGGGGAAGGATTTTCCAGCAACGGGGGTGGCCTGCACAGTGCGCGCTTCTCTTTCAGCCAACCATGCATCGAGGACATTAATTTCGGAATCAAGGTTCTGGGTGAAATCTTCTGGGAAATAGAGGCAAGCTGCAGGGTTAAAGTAGCCGGCTGGGAATCCTGATTCCATTATGTATATTACGCATTTGCTTTATCCATTATGCGCTATGGATTAAGAACTAATTGGTGTATAATACAGGTGGAGGTCAGGAAAATATACTTACATAGTAGTTTTACAAGTACTAAAAAGTAGGTGTTCAATGTCTTCGCTGGTAATAATCGACAGTGAGTGTGCTAACCTGAGCAGCATTTACAAAGCAGTCAAATATGTAAACCTGGAACCGGTAATATCAGACGATTCGAAAACTATTGCTTCGGCCCGGGCCATTATATTCCCCGGAGTGGGATCCTTTGCTCATGCCGCATCTTTAATAAGCAGGAAACGTTTGACCGGATCCCTTCTAGGAGCGATTACTGCAGGAATACCTTTTCTCGGTATCTGCCTGGGAATGCAACTGCTTTTATCCAGGAGTGAAGAAATTGGTTCGGATAACAGTAATAAGCCGGCGGAAGGCTTAAACGCAATCCCGGGAGAAGTAAAACGATTTCCTGCCGAACTGCCGGTCCCCCACGTGGGTTGGAACCGGGTTATGCCTGACCATGAAGACCCACTGTTCAGGGGACTTGAACAAAGCTCAAATGGAGGCGCTTACTTCTATTTTACCCATTCATATTATGCCCAACCCCGAAACCAAACCCACATCTTAGGATACACAGACTACGGATTCCCGTTTACTTCGGCAGTGAAAAAAGGAAATCTTTACGGGGTCCAGTTTCATCCCGAAAAGAGCGGACCGGCAGGCTTGCGCCTGCTCAGCAATTTTGGTAATATTATAGCCGACAACAGGGATTGACTAGATATTTTTTTTAGGAGAAGTATTGCGATGCTGGCAAAAAGAATTATACCATGTTTAGATGTGCGGGATGGCCGGGTGGTCAAAGGAACCCGCTTTATTAATTTAAGGGACGCCGGCGACCCGGTGGAAAGGGCCGCTTTTTACAACCGTGAAGGAGCAGACGAGATAGTTTTCCTCGACATTACCGCTTCTGTTGAAAAACGCCGCGCTATTGTTGACGTGGTGGAAAAAACAGCAGAAGTCGTTTTTATTCCATTGACCGTGGGCGGAGGAATAGATTCAGTAGATTTTATGCAGGAGCTGCTTAATTCGGGTGCCGATAAGGTGTCTTTAAATACAGCTGCCCTTAAAAATCCTGCTTTGATCCAGGCCGGAGCGGAACGTTTCGGCAGTCAGTGTATCGTCCTGGCCATGGACGCCCGGAGATCTGAACAAAACAGATCCGGTGATGAATCGTCCTGGGAAGTATACAGCCACGGCGGGCGCACACCCACGGGGCGTGATGCTATAGAATGGGCTAAAGAAGCTGAAAAGCTTGGGGCTGGAGAAATCCTGCTAACTTCCATGGACGCAGACGGCACTTTGGAAGGTTATGATACCGCCCTGCTGTCGTCTGTAGCTGAGGCGGTTAGCATTCCAGTTATAGCTTCCGGAGGTGCCGGTAAACTCGAACACCTATATGAAGCTCTCACCAAAGGCAAGGCCCATGCAGTCCTGGCTGCATCGATCCTGCACTACGGCACCTACAGTATTGCCGAAATTAAGGAATATTTGTCACAAAAAGGACTCCCGGTTAGACCGGTTAAAAATTAACGAACATGTTCAGTTAGGGGGATTTTTGATGAAAGAACAAGGAACTTTCAGGGTTAAAAAAGGAATGGCTCAAATGCAAAAAGGCGGGGTGATCATGGACGTCACTACCGTTGAACAAGCACAGATAGCTGAAAAAGCCGGCGCCGTCGCCGTTATGGCCTTAGAACGGGTCCCGGCCGACATCAGGGAGGCAGGCGGCGTGGCCCGCATGGCAGACCCGGTCATGGTAAAAAAAATAATGGATGCGGTCACCATTCCGGTTATGGCCAAGGTGCGTATCGGTCACATTGCTGAAGCCCAGATCCTGGAAGTAGTTGGTGCAGATTATATCGATGAAAGTGAAGTGCTCACTCCGGCCGATGAAGAATATCATATTAACAAGCACGAGTTCAATGTGCCGTTCGTCTGCGGGGCCCGTGACCTCGGGGAAGCGCTGCGCCGCATCTCCGAAGGAGCAGCCATGATCCGGACCAAGGGCGAACCCGGAACAGGAAACGTAGTTGAAGCCGTCCGCCATATGCGCAAAGTCATGGACCAGATTCGCCAGGTAGTGGGCAAAGCCGATGATGAACTGGTAGTCATGGCGAAGGAACTGGGCGTATCAGTTGAATTGCTTAAAGAGGTTAAAACAGAAGGACGCCTGCCGGTTGTAAATTTTGCTGCCGGTGGAATCGCTTCACCGGCTGATGCGGCCTTGATGATGCAGCTTGGTTCTGACGGTGTCTTCGTCGGATCCGGGATTTTTAAAGCATCCAACCCGCAAAAAGTAGCCGAAGCTATTGTCAAGGCCACCATGAATTACAATGATCCCAAACTGCTGGCAGAAGTTTCGCAGGGCCTGGGAGATGCCATGCCAGGCCTGGAAATGTCCACGTTGACCGAAGCCGATCGCATGCAGGACCGGGGAGCTTAATAACACGGAGAGCAGCATAAAATGAAAATAGGGGTCCTATCCATCCAGGGAGCCGTTTCAGAACATCTAAAACACCTCAATTTGTGTGATGTTGAGGCATTCCCGGTTAAAAACCAGGACGAACTGGCAGAAGTAAGCGGCCTGATTATTCCCGGTGGCGAAAGTACTACCATCGGTAAACTGATCAAAGTTTCCGGGCTGTCCGGTCCGATAAAGGAACGGAGCAAAAACGGGACCCTGGCTGTATTTGGAACCTGCGCAGGAATGGTTTTGATGGCCCGGGATGTCGCCGACGGAAGTAAAGACCAGCCTAAACTTGATTTGATGAATACCAGGGTTAAACGTAACGCTTTTGGCCGCCAGAAAGAGAGTTTTGAAACTGAACTTGATTTTAAAGGATTTGATCGTACCCTGACCGGCGTATTCATCAGGGCTCCAATTATCCTGGAAGCAGGCGATGATGTAGAAATCCTGGCCAGGCTCTCCGAGGGCATTGTCGCTGCCCGCCAGGCCAATTTGCTGGCGACTTCTTTTCACCCGGAACTAACCGGTGATGCAAGGCTCCACCAGTTATTTGTTAACATATGCAGAGCTCTATAACTTTTTTACCACAAAGTATATACTGCATCCGTCAAAAAAAGGGGCAGGCTTATAAGGCCTGCCCTTTTTAGATGCGATCTAACTTCTAAAAACCATTAATCCTTTAAGGTTGCAAAACATTTATTCCCACTCGATTGTGCCGGGAGGTTTGGAGGTAATGTCATAAACCACCCGGGCCACTTCCGGAATCTCACCGGTAATCCTGGTTGACACTCTGCCAAGCAAATCATAAGAGAGCCGGGCCCAGTCGGCAGTCATAGCATCCTCAGAAACAACTGCCCGCAGGGCAATGACAGGCCCGTAATGGCGATCGTCCCCCTTAACACCTACCACGTTGACATCGGTTAAGACGGCAAAATACTGCCATAACTCATGACCCAGCCCGGCCTCATATACTTCATTCCTGAAAACGGCATCGGCTTTTTGCAGAAGCGATAGCTTTTCCGCTGAAACCGCCCCGATAATACGCACAGCAAGGCCTGGACCCGGAAAAGGCTGCCGTTTGAGGATAGAGTCGGGTAAGCCCAGTTCATTGCCCACCAGGCGAACTTCATCCTTAAACAACTCCCGCAGGGGTTCAATCAGCTCAAAGCCCAGTTCTTCGGGCAAACCGCCCACGTTGTGATGCGATTTAATAACCGCAGAACCGTGAGCCGAACCGCTTTCAATTACATCGGGATAAATTGTGCCCTGGGCCAGGTAAGCAATATCCCCCCTGGAAAGGGCATTTTCTTTAAAAACAGCGATAAATTCATTACCGATAATCCGTCTTTTTTCCTCCGGATCGGTCACCCCGGCCAGGCGGTTTAAGAATCGCTCCCTGGCGTCGATATGAACAAACTCCCCTTTAAGTTTTTCCCGGTACAGCCTGACCACTTCTTCAGCTTCATCCAACCGCAGCAAGCCATGATCAACAAAGATAAATACTGCCCTGTCAGCGACAGCTTTGTCAAGCAGGAAAGCAACTACCGATGAATCGACCCCGCCGCTGAGGGCACAAACCACTTTTTCTTTTGCTCCGACCACCTGGTTAATCTTGGCGACAGCATCTTCAATAAAACTTTGTGGGGTCCAGGTCCGGCTGCAACGGCACACTTCAAACAAAAAATTTCTTAAAACGTTGTTTCCCCCAGGAGTGTGAAAAACTTCGGGATGAAACTGGATCCCATAAATTTTACGCTCATGATCGCCTATCGCAGCCATAGTATCATTTTCAGTCCGGGCTAAAACATCAAAACCGGGCGGTGGCTTTAAAACTTCATCCTGGTGACTCATCCATCCGTTGCAGAAACTCTGGTCACGGAAGGAAGTATCATTAAAAAGCGGTTCTGCTTGCTCTATAGTAAAAGAAGTTCGTCCAAATTCAGAGCGGTTGCCCCTTTCAACCTCACCGCCAAGATCACCGGCCAAAAGATGCATCCCGTAGCAAATCCCCAGGATCGGCACCCCTCCTTCATAGATAGCCTGATCGCAGCGTGGGGCATCTTCCTGGTAAACACTGGCCGGGCTGCCAGAAAGAATTATACCGGCCGGATCATACCCCTTAATGCTTTGCCAGGGCGTATCATAGGGCAGCATCTCACAGTATACGCCGGCTTCCCTTACCCTACGGGCTATGAGCATACTGTACTGCCCACCAAAATCAAGCAATACTACTTTCTCACGCAAACTTTCCGAGTTATCAGAAAGAAAATGCTCCATCTCAACTCACCTTCCCTTTATGTTTTCCAAGCTCAGGGTAAATACCGCTAAAGCAGGCGCTGCATAATCCTTTTTGTTTACTATCAACGGCCTGGTAAAGATCATCCAGTTCAGCAAAAGTAATTGAATTGGCCCCGAGCGATGCAACCAGTTCTTCCAACCCGCTACCTGGCATGGCCAGATCCCCGGCCAGAGGAATATCAATCCCGTAGTAGCAGGGGTGTTTATAGGGTGGCGATGCTATACAAAGATGGACCTCACCGGCGCCTGCCTTTTTCAAAAGAGATACCAGGACCCGGGCCGTTGTTCCGCGCACCAATGAATCATCAACGACTGCCACTTTTTTACCTCTTACCAGCTCCCGAATAGGATTAAATTTTAAACGCACCGCCAGCTCACGATCATTCTGGGTCGGTTCTATAAAAGTTCGTCCCAGGTAAGGGTTGCGGTGCACTGCCCATTCCAACGAAACATTCAAGCGGTCCGCCAACCCAATGGCCGAAGTTATGCCCGAATCTGGAGATGGGATCACCATATCAAGGTTTAAACTAATCCTTTCTGCCATTAAAGAACCGACTTTCCGGCGCACCTCGTATATGCTTTTACCGTCAAGAATGGTATCCGGCCGGGAGAAATAAATATATTCAAAAATACACAGGGTCGGATTTGCTTCCAGTTCAGAGTAATCCGAAACAAGCCCGCCCGGTCCGGCGGTCACTATTTCGCCCGGTTCAACTTCCCTGACAAAAGCAGCGCCTGCAGCATCAAAAGCAGATGATTCAGAGGCAAAGAAATATGAATTACCTATCCTGCCGATGGTCAGGGGCCGAAAACCATTGGGATCGCGAAAAGCAACCATCTTTTCCCCGTCCATGACTACAGCAGCATAAGCTCCCTGGATCACACTCATGGTCTTTTTCACTGCCTCTTTCAGGCCATATGTTTTATAACGAAACAGGTAGCTTAACATTATTTCTGTGTCTGAAGTGGTGTGAAATATATGCCCTTCCCGAAGCAGTTTGTTATGCAGGCGCCTTGTATTGGTCAAATTGCCGTTATGGGCCAGGGCAATGCCCCTTTTGTCTTTTGAGCGTGCCACCAGCGGTTGGGCATTTACAGCGAGGCTGGGCCCGGTAGTCGAGTAACGGACATGGCCCAGGACAGTTTTTGATTTATTCGAAAGAAGCATCTCCCGGGAGAAGACATGATCAACCAGGCCCATCCCCTTAAAATGCTTTATCTCCTCACCGTCCATAAAAGCCATGCCGGCACTTTCCTGGCCACGATGCTGGAGAGACAGCAATCCCAGGTAGGTCAACAGGGTTGCATTATCCGGACCCCGGTAATTGTAAACGGCAAAAACACCGCACTTGTCCCTGGGCTGCTTGTCAGGCAATGCCCGGGTGTAAATGCTTGACTTCAGTTCGGTTTTATTTTGCACGATTTCCGTTATTCAACAACAAGCACTAAATATCCTGCCCCGTTTATTTACCATTTCGCCATTAATTGACACCAGTAAACGG
Organism: uncultured Syntrophomonadaceae bacterium; assembly: GCA_964458455.1. Lineage (GTDB taxonomy): Bacteria > Bacillota > Dethiobacteria > DTU022 > DTU022 > B1SED10-74M. The sequence continues at coordinate 8,298 of CAYWIY010000025.1, forward strand.
CAATTGCTATAATTAATCAAATTATACCATAAGCAAGGTTCTGCTCTTATGAAACCCGGGTTATACATTCTTGCAGATAACAATGAAAATCTCTTTTCTTCTTTAGAACCGGAGGAACTTTCCGGGAAAAACTTTCTTTGGGCGGATAATGTAAGACGATTCGCCCCCTGGTCAAAAACCCGGTTACCGGGAAAAGCAGCGTAAAGGCTAAAGCTGTGAACACGTGGCGCTCGGGCTCTACTGTGGTGGAATCAACCTCCCTGTATATGAAGCAGTTATTCAAGGCATTTCACTCGACGGAGGCCTGGTTATTAATAAAAACGGCCAACCAGAAATAATATATACGGGAAACCTCCTGTCTTCTACCGGTGTAGAAACAAATATAGTATAGAAAGGTTATGTTAAATATGCAAGCAGGCAATCCAAAAGGTAAAAGTTTTGAAGAAGTAAAACAGGAAATAGAAGATAAGCCCATACTTATAGCCAACAGGGGCATACCCGCCCGCAGGATAAGCCGTACTATATCCGAACAGCTGGAAGCTGTGGCTATCATGACGGCAACAGATGTGGACAAAACTTCTCCCTCCACGCTGGGGGCATATGAACTTCTCCTGCTGGGAAGCAACCCTAACGCATATCTGGACCTAGACCGAATTGTGCAAAGAGCTGCTAAAAAAGGCGTTATTGGAATACACCCGGGATGGGGCTTTGGTTCTGAAGACGACACCTTCCCCTCCAAATGCGAACAGGCTGGTATCACTTTTATAGGGCCACCTGCGGAAGCCATGCGGATCCTGGGGAACAAGGTGTCTGTGCGCCGGCTGGCCCAAGAACTCGGAATCCCTGTAGTTCCGGGATCCGAAGGGGCAGTCACCGTGGAGGAAGCAAAGAAAATTGCCCGGGATATCGGTTTTCCCGTAATGATAAAGGCAGAAGGAGGCGGTGGCGGCCGCGGCATTTACGAGATTTACTCCGAAGATCAGCTCGAAGCCTCTTTCTACAAAGCATCGATGCTGGCGGAAGCTTCATTTGGAAACCCCCGGGTTTATGTGGAAAAATTCCTTCCACAGGTACGCCATATAGAAATCCAGGTAATCGCCGATCACTACGGCAACGTGTTTGCTTTTGATGAACGCGACTGCACCGTGCAAAGAAATCATCAGAAGCTTATAGAAATAACTCCCTCTCCCTGGCCCCGGATGACAAAAGAACTGCAGCAGCGCTTGAAAGATTATGCAATTAGGCTCATAAGCGCTGTGGGCTATTATTCCCTTGCCACAGTGGAATTCCTGGTTGATCAAGACGGTCAACCTTACCTGATTGAGGTAAACACCCGTTTACAGGTTGAACACGGTATTACCGAATGTCGCTATGGTATAGATCTGGTAGAAGAGCAGATAGCGGTGGCTTTTGGAGCGGAACTCAGGCTTTCCCCGGAAAAAACGCTTCCTTTCTTAAACGCCATGCAGTGCCGGATTAACTGCGAGGATCCGCAAAACGGATTTGTTCCTAATGCAGGGCTTATTTCCCGGTACATATCTCCGGGCGGACAGGGCGTGCGTCTGGATTCTTGCGTAACTGAAGGATATGAGTTTCCTTCCCAGTACGATTCTGCAGCGGCCCTTCTGATCACTTACGGAAACACCTGGCTTAAAACAGTCAAGCTCATGCAACGAGCCCTGCGTGAATACATGATAAGCGGCGTAAAAACCACCATACCCTTTCACAAACAGATTGTAAAGCACCCCGTGTTTGTATCCGGAGATTACGATACCCGTTTTGTAGAGAACCACCCGGAGCTGATGCTTTATTCCGACAGCGAACCCGAAGGGCTGCGCCTCTCCCGGCTGGTGGCAGAAATATCTGCCAAAGGTTACAATCCTTTTGTAGAGCTGGGAACCTACAAAACGCGCGACAGCAACCGGCTGGGCCGCATCGAAGTGGTGCAACCACGCCTGGAAGGAACTCGCGAAGATATATTTAAATATCCCAGAGGCGACCGGAAAGCAGCCCTGGACCTGGTGCGCGATACCAGGGAGCAGGGTATAGTACACTTTACGGATACCACTGCCCGGGATATAACCCAGTCAAACAGCGGAAACCGCTTCAGGTTGGCCGAGGATCGCCTTATAGGACCTTACCTGGATAAATGCGGGTTTTTCTCCTTAGAAAACGGGGGCGGGGCACATTTTCATGTAGCCATGCTGGCCAACATGACCTATCCCTTCACCGAAGCAGCAGAGTGGAACGATTTTGCCCCGGACACCATGAAGCAAATCCTGATCCGATCCACCAATGTGCTGGGCTACAAACCCCAGCCAGACTCCCTGATGGAAAAAACAGGAGAGATGATATGCAGCCATTACGATGTGATTCGCTGTTTTGATTTTCTGAACCACGTGGAAAACATGCGGCCATTTGCCGAGATCGTTCTTTCAGGGAACGACTGCATCTTTGAACCCGCCATTTCTCTTTCTTATGCGCCAGGCTTCACGGTGAAACATTACCTGGAAGTGGCAGATGGTATCCTGGAAATCTGCGGCAGGGTGGCCGGAGTGAGCCCGCAACGGGCCTCAGAGATGATAATTCTCGGTTTAAAAGATATGGCGGGCGTCTGTCCTCCTCATTTTATGAGAGAACTGGTCTCATCTTTGAGGAAGAGGTATCCCAGGCTTATCCTGCATTATCACCGCCATTATACGGACGGGTTGTTTGTTCCTGCAGTGGGCGCGGCTGCAGAAGCCGGAGCCCATATAGTGGATACTGCCATAGGTGCCTCTGTGCGATGGTATGGACAGGGAGAAGTCATGTCCACTGCTGCGTTCCTGGAAGAGGAAAAAGGCCTCTCCACAATGCTGGACCGGAATATGATCCGCAACTGCGGTTTTGTTTTAAAACAAATCATGCCTTATTACGATAGATACTGCTCGCCTTATTTTAAAGGCATTGATTATGACGTACTGGAACACGGCATGCCAGGCGGGGCGACTTCCTCTTCTCAGGAAGGTGCCATGAAACAGGGCTATATAAAGCTTTTACCCCATATACTGCGTTTCCTTGCAGGTACGCGCAGGATAGTGCGTTATCACGATGTGACTCCCGGCTCCCAGATCACCTGGAACACCGCCTTTCTTGCTGTTACCGGGGCATACAAGCGCGGTGGAGAACCTTATGTGAACCGCCTGCTGGAAGTTCTGGAGACAACCGCAGAACTTCCGGACAACGAGCTCTCTGAGGAGATCCAAAAAGAGCGCCTCAAAATTTACCAGGATAGCAACGATGCCTTCCGGAACCTGCTCCTGGGCAAATTCGGACGCCTGCCCCAGGGGTTCCCGCCTGACTGGGTATATCAAAGCGCCTTCGGCAGCGATTATAAGTGGGCCATAGAAAACCGGACCGAAGCCTCACCACTGGATAGCCTGGAAGATATGGATATTGAATCGGAGGCCCAGAACCTGCGTAAGACTATTAAGAGAGAACCCACCGAAGAAGAAGTAATTATGTACCTAAATCATCCGGGGGATGCCCTGAAAACCATAGAATTCATGAAAAAATACGGCGATCCCAACTTGCTGCCCCTTGATATTTGGTTCGAGGGGCTGGAGCCGCAGCAGGAGTTAGAATTTGCCGATAGCCGGGGCAAACCCCATAAGATGCTGATACTGGATATCTCCAGCCCTCACAAAAACGGAAACAGCACTGTGAGGTACCTCCTGGATTCGGAAATCATTTCCTGCGAAGTACAGGTTCAAGACCCGGCCAAAGGGGAAAAAGGAACTTTGGAGATAGCCGATCCCTCCAATCCTTACCAGGTGGCCTCGCCCAGCAACGGAGATCTATGGGTGGTTTATGCCATGCCCGGAGAAGTGGTGAAAAAAGGAGAAGAACTGTTTAACCTTTCTATAATGAAACAGGAAAAAGCCATAGCCGCACCAGTTGATGGGATAGTCAAAAGAATACTTAAAAATGCAAATTATACCGAAACCAAGGAAATGGTTCCAGTACGCGAAGGAGAACTTATTGTGGAGCTTGCACCTGTTCCTGCTTTTTGTTCTTCCTGTGAATCTCCGGTTACAGACAGCAGTTTTACTTTTTGCCCTTATTGCGGTAAAAGTGTAAACCACCAGCAATAGAATAAAGCTTCCCTACATAGTTTCTAGAAAAGTGATAGAAAAAATGCTTGACAGCACATCCACATGGCCTTATAATTTTTATACCTTATTAAATGGAAACAGTTTTCACGATACGGAAATTACGACAGTTAAAATACCATCAATTTTAAATTTTTACCTCGTGAAAATGGAGGCTCGACTGGAATGTGTGGAATAGCAGGGCTGATTAGCACAAAAAAAATCCCTGAAAACGGCAGCAGGATTAAAAAGGGAATCCAATTAATGAACGACAGGGGTAACGGCCTCGGGGCAGGCTATGCTGTTTACGGCATCTACCCCGATCACAAAGAATTGTACGCCATGCATATAATGGGTTCAACAAAAGCAGCCATGGAGGAAGCGAGACAATTTATCGCTCTTCATTTTGAAATCGCTTTTGAACGTGAAATACCGGTACGGAATAAAAATATTAAAGATCATCCTCTCTTTCATGTCTATTTCACGGTGCCCCGGGCCTCCCTGGAAGAGCGCCTGCCTGGTGAAGAAACAGACAGCGATTATGTTGTCTCTAAATGCATGCAGTTAAATAATATTGTCAATGGGGCTTATGTCTGTTCCAGTGGAAAGAACATGGGGGTATTTAAGGGAGTGGGCACACCGCTTGATATCTATGATTTTTTCAGGCTGGATGAGTATTCCGGCTACAGCTGGCTGGCCCACAACCGCTTTCCTACCAATACGCCCGGCTGGTGGGGCGGGGCCCACCCGTTTAATATGCTGGAATGGTCAATAGTCCACAACGGCGAAATATCTTCATACGGGATTAACCGCCGTTACCTGGAATCGTTCGGTTATTTCTGCCAGCTGCAAACAGACAGCGAAGCGGTTGCCTACCTGATTGATCTTCTAATCCGCCGACACGGATTGAGCATTTCAGAAGCCACTACTGTGCTGGCCCCACCGTACTGGAGCACAATCGAACGGATCGCTGACAAGGATGAGCAAGAAGCCTTGATGTTCTTGAGAACCACATATGAGCAGGCCATGCTCAACGGTCCTTTTGCAATTCTGACCGGTTTTGATGGAGGCATGTTCAGCTTAACTGATAACACCAAGCTGCGTCCCATGACTGCAGCCTGTCACAATGGTTATACCTATTATGCGAGCGAAATCTCTTCACTCTATGAAATGGAAGACAGCATTAAAGATGTCATTATGCCCCGGGCCGGGCAGCCTATAATTACCCGGTTCGAAGCATAAACCACCTCGGCTTGAAGTATTTCTTAAGGAGCGAAAAAAAATGGAATTAAGGTTTGATCAGCCCGTTCATCAGCCCCTATTCCAGCCAACTTTTAACCTTGATCTTTGCGATGGCTGTGGAGAGTGCGCCCTGCAGTGCACATTCAACGAGATCAAAATTGAGCAACGAGGAGACAGGAAAATCCCGACTGCAAACCGGCGCGCCTGCGGAGCCTGCCATCGGTGTGAAGCAACCTGCCCCCGGCATGCCATCTATATCGAGGAAAAACCCCTGGCCCTGCGGAATCATGGTGTTTGGAAGACAGACGATATAAAAAGGGTGCACCAGCAGGCCGGTTCAGGCGCAGTTAGCCTGACCGGTTTCGGCTCCGGCACAGAATTACCTTTATACTGGGATAGACTGGTATTTAATGCCTGTCAGGTCACCAACCCGGCTATAGATCCCCAGAGAGAACCGATGGAAACCATCACCACCCTGGGCCGAAAAGCAAGATCAAAACAGGAATTTCAAGCGGGGAATGATAATAACAAACTGATCAGGCTTAATATGCCGGTCGTTTTTGCCCCCATGTCTTACGGCAGTATCAGCCTGAACTTGCAAAAAGCCTTGGCCAGGGTAGCTACAGAAAAGGGGTTGCTCTGGTATTCCGGCGAAGGAGGGCTGCATGAAGAACTTTATCCCTACAGTGATCACGCTGTCCTGCAGGTAGCCTCCGGGCGATTTGGCATATCACCGCAGTACCTGCAGAAAGCCTGTGCCTACCAGGTTAAAATAGGCCAGGGAGCCAAGCCCGGAATCGGCGGGCACCTGCCCGGAGAAAAAGTCCTGCCGGGCATCTCAGAAACAAGGATGATCCCGGAAGGTAGTGATGCCATATCTCCCGCTCCTCAGCACGACATTTATTCCATCGAAGATCTGCGGCTGCTTATTTATGCAATAAAAGAGGCCAGCAATTACAAACCGCTCTGCGTGAAAATTGCCGCTGTACACAACTCTCCAGCCATAGCCAGCGGCATTGTTCGAGCTGGCGCAGACATGGTCTATATCGACGGCTACCGGGGTGGATCCGGAGCCACACCCGCCATCGTCAGGGATAATGTTGGCATCCCTGTAGAACTGGCCCTGGCAGCGGTAGATCAGCGCCTGCGCAGCGAAGGAATCCGCCACCAGGCTTCGATAATTTGCGCCGGTGGTTTCCGGAACAGCGCCGATATAATGAAGGCGATTGCCCTGGGTGCCGATGCAGTGGCCATCGGGACTGCTGCCCTGATTGCCTGCGGCTGTCATGGATGCCAGCGCTGTCACAGCGGAAAATGTCCCTGGGGAATCACCACAAACGATCCGGAAATCAGCAAAAGGCTCGACCCGGAATGGGCTTACATAAGAATAAAGAACCTGGTTGAAGGCTGGCATCATGAAATAAAAGAACTGATGGGTTTGAATGGCATCTACGATATCGCTTCTTTTCGGGGCAACCGCCTGATCCTGCGCGGTGCCGGGTTGTCGGAAAAAGAATTGTCAATACTGGGCATCAGCCATGCCGGGGAATGAGGTGGTCTACATGAAATACTCTATTGATGCTAAAGGCATTCATTATAAACAGTTAAACAGCCTGATCAGGACAGCGGCAGAAAGCGGAGAAAAAGAGATCGTTGTAAAAAATGTCCGCGGGCAGCGTTATATTGGCGCAGGCCTTACAAAAAACGATCTCGTCCTCGATCTTGAGGGAGTAACCGGTGAGGACCTGGCTTTTTGTTTGGGAGGCCCCACCGTTATCGCCCGAAACCACGCCCAGAATGCGGTAGCCAACACCATGAACAGCGGGACTGTTATTGTTCACGGTATTGGCGGTGACGCCCTTGCTTATGGAATGCGTGGTGGAAAACTGTTTATCCGTGATGATGCCGGCTACAGGGTGGGCATTCACATGAAAGAATACAAAGATCATAAACCGGCAGTCATAGTCGGTGGAACAACCGGTGATTTCCTCGGTGAATACATGGCCGGGGGAACTATAATTGTCTTAAACCGGGATAATAAAATTGAAAATGTTGTCGGCCAGGCCGACGAAACCCTGGCCACCGGAATTCATGGTGGAGCAATCTATATCTTCAATTATGATCTTCCCGGTTACATGCCCGGGATTGGCAGCAGTCAGGTCCAGCCTTCGCGCTCAGAGCTGGAATGTATCCGCCCCCTGGTTAAAGAATACTGCACCCACTTTGGATTCGACTATAATAACCTGTGGCAGCGTGAAGTGGTGAAACTTATACCGGCCGGGAGCAGGCCGTTCGGTAAGTTTTACTTCCCCGCATACCCCGTTAACACCGGGCTGGTCCCTGAACAGCGTGAAATGGCATCACCCTGTGAAGCCGCCTGTCCGGTGGGCATTCCCACGGGTAAATTCCTTGGGCACATCAGGCACGGCGAATACAAAGAGGCCCTTGATTTGATTGATTCCAGGACTCCTTTTCGCTACAGCAACTGCGGTTTTATCTGTGCCAGGCTATGCGTAGATGCCTGCAGCAGAGGCAAGGTTGACTTTCCAGTTCGCACTTCCGAACTGGCCCGCGGTTTCCATGGCAATCACAAAGTGCAAAAGATTGATCAATGTTCCGGGGAGATAGCAGTCATCGGGGCCGGGCCGGCCGGCTTGAGCAGCGCATATTTTCTTGCCCGCTATGGTTATAATGTCGAAGTGTTTGAAGCAGACGAACGTCCTGGAGGAAAAATGGCCCAGGTTATTTCCAGGGAACGCCTGCCCCTGGAGGAACTGGAAAAGGACCTGGAAAATATTTCTTCACTGGGGATAAAATTTAATTTAGGCCAGTGGGTAGACCGAAAGCTGTTCGAGAAGTTGTTAGAAGACTTTGATCACGTTATCGTGGCCGTAGGGGCCCATCAACCGCTGGTACCGCCGGTTAAAGGAAAAGAACATATCATGGCCGGGGTTGAGTTTCTTAAAGCTTTTAACCTGGGCGAGAATCTAGAAATCGGCTCCAGGGCCGTGCTTATAGGCGGGGGCGATGCTGCTCTCGACGGCATCGAGGCTTTAACCAGGCTCGGCCTTAAACCAAACATGATCACCATGATTACCAGGCAAGCCCCCTCAGCCAAAGGTGAAGAACTTCAGAAGTGGCTAAACAGCGGAGTTAAGCTAATGTATCCCTACCAGTTAAAAGAAGCCACCAGTGAAGGTGTGACTGCCAGGGACAGTTCCGGCATTGAAGAATTCATCCCCGGCAAACCGATAGCCTTCATAAAGGAAATACCCAACCTTAGCTTCCTTCCTGAAGAGCTAACCCTGCAGCTCAACACCAAAGGATTTTTCGAATCCTCGGATGACACCGGCACAACCCCCCACCCAAGAGTTTCAATAACAGGTGATAGTGTCGGCCTGGGTCTGGTAGCTCACAGTATTAGTAAAGGCAGGGAATGCGCCCAAAGAATTCATGCTAACTTTCAGGAACTAAGCTATATCCCGGAGAAAAAAACTCCTATTGACTATTTCGATTTGCATCTCCATTCCAACAAAAAAAGCAAAGATCCCGAAGAGTTGACCATCAGAGATGAATATCAGCGCTGCCTGCACTGCGGAGTTTGTGTCCGCTGTGATGAATGTTTAGAAGCCTGCCCGAGGGAAGCCAGGACCAGGGATGATAATACTTTTACCGTGGATCTATCTAAATGCGGAGGCTGCGGTTCCTGTGCTGCTGCCTGCAAAGGGGGAGTGATTCGCATGATGTCCCGGGATCAATTCTGAAAAAACGAACTAAAATGCTTGACAGGTTCAACCAGGGACTATATAATAATTAACGAGCAATGGCGCTCGCTTGAACAGCCTCATGCAAGGCTGTTAGCGGGCGCTTTCTCTTTTTTTACAAAACTTTACAAGGAGTGGACTTTATGGGCAAAACCAAAGAAGATGTTATCAGTATGGTCAAGGAATCAGGAGTAAAGTTTATCCGCCTTCAGTTTACAGACCTGTCCGGACAGTTAAAAAACGTAGCTATCACCACCGAACAGCTACCGAAAGCACTGGACGGTGAGTTGATGTTCGACGGATCCTCAATAGAAGGATTTGTCCGGATCGAGGAATCCGACATGTACCTGCGCCCGGACCTGGACACTTTCGCCATCTTTCCCTTCCGCCCCAAAGAAGGTGGGGTAGCCAGGTTGATGTGCGATGTTTACACCCCTGAAGGAGAACCTTTTGAAGGCTGCCCGCGCAGCCAGCTGCGGCGTATGATTGCGCTGGCTGCCAAAGAAGGCTACAGCATGAACTGCGGTCCGGAAGCGGAATTTTTCATGTTTCACACCGACGGAAACGGCGGCCCGACCCTTCATACTCACGATCAAGGCGGTTATTTTGATCTGGCACCGACCGACCTGGGTGAAAATGCCCGCCGGGACATGGTCCTGAGCCTGGAGCAGATGGGCCTGGAAATAGAAGCATCACACCACGAAGTAGCTCCCGGACAGCATGAAATAGATTTCAAGTACAGCGATGCCCTGCGCACCGCAGATGATTTATCCACTTTCAGATTCGTTGTGCGCACCGTAGCCCAGAGACACGGCCTTTACGCAACCTTCATGCCCAAGCCCATCGCCATGATAAACGGCTCCGGTATGCACACCCATCTATCCCTGTTCAAGAATGGTTCAAATTTTTTTCATGATCCTGAAGAACCAGATGAAATGAGTAAAGAAATGCTTTATTTTATTGGCGGCCTGCTGGATCACGCCAAGGGTTACACAGCGGTAACCAATCCCCTGGTTAACTCTTACAAGAGACTGGTGCCCGGTTATGAGGCCCCGGTATATATCGCCTGGTCACACCGCAACCGGAGCCCCCTGGTCAGGGTCCCGGCCAGGAGGGGTGTTGGCACGAGGGTTGAACTGAGAAACCCGGATCCTTCCTGTAACCCCTACCTCGCTTTTGCCGTTATGCTCAAGGCCGGTTTGGACGGCATTCACAAGCAAACTGCCCCGCCTGACCCGGTAAACTTGAATATCTATACTATGACCGACGAACAGAAAAAAGAATACTCCATCGAGCAGCTGCCGGGAACCCTTTACCAGGCTATACTTGAGCTTGATAATGACCCGGTAATCCAGGAGGCCATGGGTGAGCACATTTATGACCGCTTCCGGGAAGGCCGCCTTAAAGAATGGCATGATTACCGGATCCAGGTCCACGACTGGGAAATAAACCAGTACCTGGCCCGTTTTTAAGCATATACCAAACTATTCATTTTTTATTAATGAAGCTGTCCCTCTATACGGGACAGTTTCATTAACATAAATAGCAACTATTGCAACTACCTTCAAAAAAACCTGTTTTCAATAAACCCACAAGGTATGATTTTACAAGCCCACCAATCATGGTATTGTTGAGCAATACCAGACAACGAAGTTTGCGACATAATGGATGCGTATTATTTAATAAAACAACCCGCGCCTTACACAGGGGGCTGGTTAAGTGTAGTATAATAGTAGAATAAGAGAAACTGAATTCATAAACCGGTTCATGTTAAGCTACATAAAAAGAAAGTGGGGATAAAGGTGAATATATTAGTATGTACCGACGGGTCGAAACAGAGCAGGAAAGCCCTTGAAAAGGCTGCTGAAATTGCTGAAGGCCGCAATGTTAACGAAGTTGCCGTAATTCATGTCTACAATAATAAACCGGATATTTCCCTGTTCTACTGGGATGAAGGGTCAAGCCTCAACAAAGAACAGATGGAACAATTTGAAAAGCTGCGCAATGCTGATAAGGATAAGAGAAAGAATGTTTTGCTGGAAGCATTAAAGTTTTTTGAAGACAAGGGAATTAAAGCCCGCACAATTTTTAAAGAAGGACACCCTTCCCATACAATTGTTAGCGTAGCTAAAGAAGAAGGCTTTGATATGATTGTGGTTGGCAGCAGGGGACTGGGCGGCTTAAACAAGGTTTTACTGGGCAGTACCAGCAGTGCGGTAGTCCAGGAAGCCCAGGACTGCAGTGTCCTTATAGTCAAGTAAAAAAGCATTTATTCTCTTTTAGCGGTGAAAGGCTGATTTATGAGCAATAGCGGCTATGATTTTTGCATAGGGACTGATAACCCCAGGCTCGGAAGGGCTATTACCGGAATGCTAAATGGAGCCGGGTTTTATTCTTCCGGCACCAGTAAAAATGTTTCCGGCTTACTGAGAACCCTGCGTACTATTCAACCCTGGCTGGCTGTAATTGATACCGCACTTCCTCCAGGAAATATTGAACAGCTGGCTTCAATAATAAAACATGACATCCTTTCAGCAGCTGTCTATATCAATACCACCGGAATCGACCTGGACCTCTATGTGCAGCTAAAATGGCCAGTTGACGCACCGGTTTTGACTGCTGTCGCTGAAGCAGTTTGTAACGAATTAGCCCATAAAAAAAAGCTGCAGCAGGAAATAGCAGACTTGCAGCGCAAACTGGGTCAAAGAAAGCAAATTGAAAAAGCAAAAGGCTTGATTGCAGAATATTTTAAGCTAAATGAAGATCAAGCTTACCATTTGCTCCGCAAAGCGAGCATGGAACAAAGCATTTCACTGGCTACCCTGGCCAGGCATATTATCGAGGAACCCGCCTATCTTGTTGCTTTATCGCCGCACCGATAAAATCCTTGAAAAGCGGGTGAGGACGGGCCGGACGCGACTTAAACTCCGGATGGAACTGTACCGCTACAAACCAGGGATGATCTTTTAATTCGATCATTTCGACGAGGTTGTCTTTTTCATTGATTCCACTAAACACCATACCCGCTTCTTCGAGTACAGCCTTGTAGTTATTGTTAAACTCATAGCGATGCCGATGCCTCTCCTGGACCAACCGTTCTTTGTACGCCGATTTAGCAATAGTTCCGTCTTTGATAGTGCAGGGGTAAGCACCCAGGCGAAGAGTCCCTCCCAGGCGTGTATTATCTTTTTGGCCGGGCAGATAATCAATAATAGGCGCCGGGGTCCCGGCATCAAATTCAGAGCTGTTGGCTCCTTCTATACCGGCCTTGTTACGGGCAAACTCGATCACAGCACACTGCATACCCAGGCACAAGCCCAGGAAAGGTATCTTTTCCTCCCTGGCTATACGCACAGCGTTAATTTTACCCTCGATACCACGTTCACCAAAACCACCGGGCACCAGGATACCGTCGGCCTGCTTGAGCTGTTCTCTTGCCTCTTCCTTTTCCAGCTCTTCTGCCGGTACTAAAATAGTATTTACCGCTACGTTGTGCTCCAGCCCTGCGTGAAATAAGGCTTCATTGATGCTGATATAGGCATCCGGCATGGCAACATATTTTCCAACCAGGGCAACAGTGATCTCATCAGCCAGGGTTTTTTCCTGTTCAACAAGGCTCTCCCACCTTCCCATGTCTGCAGGATCGCAGGAAAGGTGCAGTTTATTTAAGACCATCTGATCCAAACCCTGTTTCTGAAGCAGCAGGGGTACTTCATACACAGTCCTCGTATCCAGGTTTTCAACCACTTCACCGGGTTGAATGTTGCAGAAAAGAGCAATCTTTTTTTTCAAATCATCAGGGAGGGCCTGCTCGGTTCGGCAAACAATGATATCGGGCTGAATACCGATACTGCGCAGTTCCTTAACGCTGTGCTGGGTCGGTTTGGTCTTCAATTCCCCGGACATGGGCAGGTAAGGAACAAGGGTAACATGGATGAAGAGCACATTTTCCCAGCTCAGGTCATAACCGAGTTGACGGATGGCTTCCATAAAAGGCAAGCTTTCAATGTCTCCGACAGTCCCGCCGATCTCTGTAATAACCAGGTCTAGATCCTCTTGATCCTGGCTGGTAATACACCTTTTTATTTCATCAGTAATATGGGGAATAACCTGGACGGTATTTCCCTGGTAGAAACCATCTCTTTCTCCCTGGATCACCGACCAGTAAACCCGTCCGGCGGTAACATTATTATCCCTGCTGAGGGGTTCATCGATAAACCGTTCATAGTGCCCCAGGTCAAGGTCAGTTTCCGCACCGTCATCGGTAACAAATACCTCTCCATGCTGGTAAGGGCTCATTGTTCCCGGATCGTAATTTATATAGGGATCAAACTTTTGGATAGTGAGCTTTAAGCCCCTGTTTTTTAGTAAACAGCCCAAAGAGGCAGCAGTTATTCCTTTGCCTAAAGATGATACAACCCCACCAGTAACAAAGATATACTTAGTCATAAGCGCCCCCTTTGCTGCTCGTCAGAATTTTAATTTAACCGGCTCAGCAACTGCTGCAGCTGGTTTTAGTTCACCCGCCGCAAGATGAGGAGGCAGTTCCGCCTCCTGTAGAGCTTCTTCCAGTCCGAAAAGCGGAGATGACCCTGTCGGCTTTTTTGCCGCATGAGGGACAATTAATACTGCTCAATGAACTGCTGCATAGTTCTTCATATTTTTTTTGACAATCCGGGCAATAGAATTCGTATAGGGGCAAAACCACACCTCCTCCCGCTTCCAACCATAAATTAATTATTATTTCGCATTAATTACTGTCCGGTTTTGACCTCGCTTAATCAAAAAACAACCAGGGAACCAAAACACAGACACTCAATATATGGAGTAACTGCCTCTACCGGTTGCTGCCAGGCCTGGGGCCTGGAAACCCGGTTTAAGCAGTTTGAAGACGACTCATGTCAATATTCATGCCGAATACAGATCCTCCCGGCATGAATCTAACTAGGTCCGGCCCTTCAATCTCTTTCTCTTTTTCGCCCGTCTTCTCTTTTTACGCTGTCTTTTTAACTGTTTTCTTGTCTTTTGCTTTGCCATAGACTTTAATCCTTCGCCTCCTTACTTTTAACTTTTGGACGTTGCCATAAAACCTATGGGTAATTATACCACTGCTTTTGCCCTTTAAAAAGACTTATTTTATAACCTTAAAATAAACCTGCTAAAAATATAAGATTTATATAAAGGAAATATTAGGAGTAATAGAGAAAAGTCATACAGAAGCAATATGAGTGCCACCAGGCTAAAACTATGTAACCGGGGAGGAAAAAAGATGGATTTAAGCCCAAACGCCCGTATTACTTATGAAAAAAGATATTTAATCAAAGATGAAAACGGTAATCCTACTGAAACTCCAGAAGACCTGCTGCACCGGGTGGCCGGCAATATTGCCGAAATTGAAAAAGATTACGGTAAAGATGACGCCGAAGTGAAAAAAATCGCAAAAAGTTTTTTTGATATGATGGCTGACGCCCTGTTCATGCCCAACTCACCAACATTAATGAATGCGGGCCGGGAACTGCAGCAATTAAGCGCCTGTTTTGTCCTGCCCCTCGAAGACAGCATGGAAGGCATTTTTACTGCCCTTAAAAACATGGCCCTGGTCCAAAAAACCGGTGGAGGGACCGGTTTTGCTTTTGACCGGTTGCGACCTTCAAATGATCCGGTTCGTTCAACCAACGGGGTAGCGAGCGGCCCCATCTCTTTCTTGAAAATCTTCGACGCTGCCACCGAAGCAGTCAAACAGGGCGGAACCAGAAGGGGCGCAAATATGGGCTCGCTGATATATAACCATCCAGACATCCTGGAATTTATCCGCTGCAAAGAAAAGGAAGATGAAATAAATAACTTCAACCTCTCGGTTACGGTATCTGATGAATTCATGAGTAAGGCGACTGAAGAAGACCCAGACCCTTCATATAACCTGGTTAACCCGCGGACCGGGAAACCTTATCACGATCCTGAAACGGGAAATGAAGCCAGGCTGGATGCCAGGGCCGTTTTTGACCTGATCGTCCAAAATGCCTGGGACAAAGGCGACCCCGGCATAATTTTCATCGATCAAATGAACCGCTTCAATCCCACTCCCCATGTGAGCAAGTATGAAACTACCAACCCCTGCGTGCCAGCTGACACCTTTGTTTCAACCGCAGAAGGACCCAGGCTGGCAGGTGATCTCACCGGTAAGAAAACCAGGCTGATCATAGACGGAAAACCATATGAAACGACAGAAAAAGGCTTTTTCTCAACCGGTGTTAAACCAACATTTTCAATCCAAACCAGGCAAGGGTACACTTTTAGGGCCACCGGTGACCATCCCGTGCTCAGGATTAAAACCAAAACCAGGTATACCCTTGAAAAAGAATGGGTCCCGGCGGAAAAACTCAAACCCGGAGATGAAATCATGCTCCACAATCACCGCAACCAGGACGAATGGGAGGGTCTGTACGGGGAAAAAGAAGGTTACCTGGTCGGCCTCCTTACCGGCGATGGCACGCTCAAAACCGACAAAGCAGTTCTTTCCTCATGGGCCCAGCCGGGCTCAGCGGCAGTGATGGATACAGCTTATGCCGCTGCCGGCACCATGCCCCACCGCCGCGACTTTAAAGGCTGGTGGAAAGTAGGGGGAAGGGCTGAATACAGGATGAGCACAGCGGAATTGAAGAAAGTGGCCCTTTCATTAGGTATGAAACCCGGTGAAAAAAAGATCACCCCCACCCTTGAAACCAGGACTTCTTCCCACTTTATCAAGGGTTTTCTTAAAGGCTTTTTTGATGCTGACGGTTCTTTCCAGGGAACCCAGGAAAAAGCCATCTCCATCCGCCTGGCCCAGGGTGATTTTGAGAGGCTCCAGGCTGTTCAAAGGATGCTGGCCCGGTTTGGTATCGCTTCATCAATTTATAAGAACCGGCGCCGCGAAAGATCTGTGTTCATGTCCAATGGAAAAAATGGCAAGGGAAAATACAAAACCCAGCCTCAGTATGCACTGATAATTACCAGGGACAACCTGGCATTATTTGCTAAAAAAATTGGCTTTTGTGATACAGAAAAGCAAAGCCACCTGGATAAAGCACTCTCTGTTTACAAGAGACATCTTAACCGGGAGCACTTCACAGCCACTGTTGAATCTGTTAAACCATATGGTAATGAAGAAGTTTTTGATGTTCAGGTTCCCGGAATCAATGCTTTTGATGCCAACGGTATCATGGTTCACAACTGCGGTGAACAACCACTTTTGCCTTATGAGGCCTGCTGCCTGGGCTCGATCAACCTGGGCAAGTTTGTCACCGGTAAAGGTAA
>CAYWIY010000026.1:0-24169 GCA_964458455.1 uncultured Syntrophomonadaceae bacterium
TAGTAACCGGTATATTCCCTGGGTTTTGGATTACTGTATTTCTTACTTCTTTGTTGAGGGGGCCTGTTCCTGCCCTGAAAGCCTGTTAACTAGTATTTGAGCGCGTTTTAAGTAGTATTGGCTGTTTTATGTTAACTTTCGCTTTTAAAAAACCATTGATAACCGAGCTGTGCTGTTAAATCTTTATTTCACATTGTCATCTTCCTCTCAAATTGTAGTCTTTGTTGCAGTGAGTGCTGTTCTCTTCCTGCAGCACTAATACATTTAATATTATATAGCATATAAGTACATTTCAAGCATAAAAAAGCTAATATTTCCTCTTTCCGGATTGACCTAAGCCGAAGCGCTTTCCTTGCTTCATTTTATTTGCCTGTTATGACCCTTCCATATGGTATAATCTCAGTAATCAACGAAGTTAAGCTGCAGTGTTGGCCTCAAAGCTTCAGCATGGCTTGCTTCAAATATTATTAAACCTTGAAATAGCGGAGGACACAGAAATGTGCGATACCATGGTTGCCCTGGGCAACTCTACGCTTGACGGTTCGGTTATCTTTGCCAAGAACAGCGATCGCCAGCCCAACGAACCATTGCTGACGATCCGGGTGCCCCGCAAAACCCACGGCCCTGGCAGGAAACTAAAATGCACCTATATTGAAATAGACCAGGCCGAAGAAACCTTTGAAACCCTGCTCCTGAAACCTTCCTGGATGTGGGGCGCTGAAATGGGGGCCAATGAATTCGGCCTAAATATCGGAAACGAGGCTGTTTTTACCCGGGAAAAGCAAGGGCCGGAAAGCTTGATCGGTATGGACCTGCTGCGCCTGGCTTTAGAGCGTTGCCAGACCAGCAGGGAAGCCTTAAACCTGATCACCTCACTTCTCGAACAGTACGGACAGGGCGGAAACTGCGGCTATGAAAAGCCCTTTTACTACCATAATTCTTTCCTGATCGCAGATCCCAGTACAGCCTGGGTACTTGAAACAGCCGGCAGCTACTGGGCGGCAGAGCAGGTAAAAGAGGTCCGCGTTATTTCTAACCGCCTCAGTATCGGCAGCGATTATGACCTGGGCCATCCTGACCTGGTCAAGAATGCCGTTGACAGGGGCTGGTGCAAAAACGAGGCCGATTTTGACTTTGCCCGCTGTTATTCAAGCAAACTGCACACCTTTTTCAGCGGTTCCTTCAACAGGAGTTCGCTTACGCAGTGCCGGCTGGAGCAAGAAAAGGGGCGGATTAACCTCGAAACGGCCAAAGAAATCATGCGCACCCATGACGCAAAAACAGAAGGAAAACAGTTTCAAAAAGCATCGCTAAAGAGCGTATGCATGCACGCCGGTTCCCTGATCGGCGATCACACCACCGGCAGTTACGCCGCCCGCCTCAAAGCTAACAGTCGCACCTACCTGTTAACCGGCTCCTCCACCCCCTGCCTGGCCCTTTATAAGCCCTACTGGATGACGGGCACTGATCATTTTGCCTTCAGGCCTGGTGAAGAAGAACAGGCCCTTAACTTCTGGTTGAAGCGCGAGCGCCTGCACCGGGCCGTGCTCGAAAACAGGGTGCCCGCCCTCGATTCCTACTTAAAAGAAAGAGACCGCATCGAAGCTGAAATAGAGCGCCGCCTGGGCGGGGTAATCCAGGCGCTGGACTGCACATCACACCAGCCTGAAGCAGCTCCCGGCAATGATCAGCAGTTTTCCGGTCCCGCCGGTTCCCCCGGCGCTCCCGGAGCCGCCCACGATTCCGGCGCTTTAGAAAAGCAGCAGGAAGAGCTCATGGCTTATGCCCTTCAAGCCGAAGAGGAACTGCTTGATCAAACCCTGGCTCGCACTTACGAAGCAGGTTTGCCTGGACGGATCAAGGGCAGCCCGGTTTTCCGCCGCTACTGGAAAAAGCAGAACCAAAAGCTGGCCCAAACGGGGCCGGGTAGCATTTTCAAAGAAGAGTTACAACAGTAACTATATTTACTCTCAACCATGTAAAAATTTATAAATTAAGCAATTGCCAAATGGACCATGTTATTGTATCATAACTTAAATTAATAACTCTTATTAGTTTAAGGCCTAAAGGCTGTACGGAAGGGATAAGGTATTTAGATTAATGCGGCTTAAAAGATTGGTAATTGTTTTAGTTGTTGTCGTGATTGGCGGTTCTGCTGCCTGGGCCTGGTGGTATTTCAGCGCACCGCGCGTTTCCTACCTGACGGTGCAGCTTGATGAAGCTGTGGAGACACTGCTGGTTTCCGGCCGGGTAATCGGGGATGGGGCAGTGCCGCTTTCCTTTGAGCGGCCGGGCCAGATCCTGGACGTAAAGGTCCAGGAAGGTGACAGGGTAGAAGAAGGGGACGTCCTGGTCAACCTTGACAAGCAGCAGGCCCAGGACCTGGTCTTGCAAAGCGAGAACGAGCTTGACAGCGCCAGGTTAGCCCTGGACCGCCTGAAAAACAGGGAGCTTCCCCAGGCCCGTGAAAACCTTGCCCGGACCTCGCGCCAGGCCGAATTGGCCGACAGCGTCTACCGGGAAACTCTTGAAGACAAGTATGAACCGTCCCAGGAACTCCTTACCAGGGCCGAAGAAGATGAACAGGAAGCCCGCTCTCGTTTTGATGAGAAAGAGAAACTCTATAATGATGGTGAAATTGAAATCGAAGAACTCAGGGAAGCCGGGGCCGAATGGGACCAGGCCAAGGCGGAACTGGCAGTGCGACAGGAAGAAGAAAAAGCTATTGCTAGGGAAGTGGAAAAACTAAAGACTGAACGCGATATTGCCGCCTCGCAAACCAGGACGGCGCGCTCGGTGCTGGACGGGCTGGAAGATGAGGATATCAGGCAGGCCCGGCTCAATATTGCCCAGGCTGAAAACCGCCTCGAGCAGGCCCGCCGGGACCTTGACAAGGCCGGCTTACGGGCACCTTTTGACGGGCTGATCACGGACGTCGCGGCAAACACGGGGCAGTATATTAATACCGGGCAGGAAATTTTAACCCTTATACCAAACCCGGGCCAAACTTACCTGGAAGCCCAGGTTGATGAAGAGTTTACTGGAGAAATAACACCTGATCAGGCGGCCTTGATCAAAAGTTCCGCTTTCCCGGACCAGGTTTTTGAAGGCAAAGTCGAACGGGTCTCGCCGACAGTAGATCCCTCCCGCGGCACTTTCACGGTCCGCTTCGTCCTGGATCAATACGAACCAGATCTACTGCCCGATCTCTCGGCAGGCATTGAAATCGTCACCGAACGAGACGATGAAAGCCTGATCATAGAGCAGGGTTACACCATTAGAGAAAATGACCGCCTGTATGTTTTTGTGGCAGACAACGGCACCGCCAGGCGCCGTGAAATAAAGATCGAAGATCTCGGCCAGGGTAATTTCATGGTGACTGAAGGGCTTTCTCCCGGGGACCGGGTCCTTCAAGACACCGGACTTGAAGACGGCCAAAGAATCAGATTAAATGATTAAGGAACAATCAGCCTATGTTTATCTGGAAAGCGGCCTTCCGGTTCCTTATCGAAGGCCGGTCACAAACCCTCTTTATAGCTGTCGGAATTGCCATCGGCATATCGGTGCTGGTGTTTTTGAACATCTTGATCACCGGTCTCCAGCAGGACCTGGTCAATACCACGGTCGGCGATTCTCCCCATATCGTGGTAACCTCACGGGAAGATCCACTTCAGAGCATATTCCCGGCCGGTGATGATGTGCGCATCCTGAGCCGGGCGGGAGGTCTCTTTGATACTTCCAGGCCTTTTAACGATTGGCAGTATGTGATGGAACAACTGGGGAGCAGGAAAGCGCTGTCTTCCATATCACCGGTCGCAGAAGGCTCTGGTTTCATCTCCAGGGGTGAAAAAACGATCTCTATTAGAGCTCGCGGTGTGGACCTGGACCGGGCGGATGGAATCTACAATGTCCGGGATCGCCTGGTTGACGGCGATGTTGTGGTCGGCAAGAACCAGGTCCTGGTCGGTGTCGATCTCGCAGAAGAGCTTACCCTGGCTCCCGGTGATTTGATCCGCCTTTCAACCTTAGACGGCGAGGGTGAACCGGTTGCTGCAAACCCTGCCGGCGCCGGCAGTTATACTGTCCGGGGCATATTTGACCTGGGCAGCCAGGCTATAAATTCATCCTGGGTCTTTATCTCCCTGGATGGAGGCCAGTCGCTTTACCGGCTTTCTGATGCGGTAACTGCCCTGGAGCTTCAGCTCGACGATGTTTTCCAGGCCGAAGCGCTGGCCAGGAACCTGGAAAACAGCTACCCGGCCCTGTCCTGGAGCAGCTGGGAAGAAGAAAACCCAGATTTGCTGAGTGCTCTCAGCAGCCAGAGCATCTCTTCTTACGTGATCCAGGCTTTTGTCCTGCTTGCCGTGGCCCTGGGCATTTCCAGTGTCCTGGCTGTTTCAGTCATGCAGAAATCGCGGCAGATTGGCATTTTGAAAGCTCTCGGCATATCTACGGCTGGTGTGAGCCGGATCTTCTTGATCCAGGGGGCCCTCCTTGGTCTGATTGGTTCCCTGCTCGGTTCTGTTTTCGGGGGTTTCTTGCTGTGGGGTTTTTTTACTTTTACAGCTGATGAAGCGGGTGAACCGCTTTTTCCGATAACTTTCGACCCCCTGGTGTTTCTCTTGGCAGTTGCTGTGGCTACCCTGGCCGGTATGGGGGCGGCGGCTATCCCGGCCCGCCGGGCGGCCAGGCTTAATACGATTGAGGTGATAAAAAATGGCTAACCTGCTTTCGCTGGTAGGAATTAATAAAATTTACGGCACTAAAATCAAGACCCAGGTGTTAAAAAACATCAACCTGGAATACCGCAAAGCTGAATTTACAGCCATAATCGGCCAGTCCGGTTCTGGAAAAAGTACTCTTTTAAACATTCTCGGAACTCTAGATAGGCCTACGAGCGGCAGGGTTTACGCTTCCGGCCAGGATCTGACTACTTTAAGTGACGATCAACTGGCTGTTTTCCGCAACCGGATGATGGGTTTTATCTTTCAGTTTCACTACCTTCTGCCCGAATTCTCAGCCCTGGAAAATGTTCTCATACCCCACTGGCTGGACCGGGGATCCGCCCCTGCTGAAAAAATGCAGCTGGCCAAAGAGCTCCTGGACCGGGTCGGGGTGTCGGAGCGGATGAACAATAAATCCACCGACCTGTCGGGCGGCCAGCAGCAGCGGGTGGCCATCGCCCGGGCTTTAATTAACCGGCCAAAAGTGATTCTGGCCGATGAGCCCACGGGTAACCTGGATAGCGATTCAGCGGTCCAGGTCAACAGCTTGATGCGTGAAATAAACGAAGAATTCGAGACCACGTTTATTATCGTTACCCATGATAACCACATTGCCGCCCAGTGTGACCGGGTAGTAGAGATTAAGGACGGTATCATAGTTGACGATTACCTGACGGCCGACAGATCGCGGCAGGAAAACTGGGAAGGGCTTGCTCCCCGCTACTGCCTGCAAAGGGAAGGGCTGGTAGAATGGAAGCAAGGCGGCTAACCAGGACTCCTTCAATAAGCCCTTGCCCCTTTCAATCGACCCCTTTTGGCGAGTGGGGCCGAATTGTGTTATAATTTAAACATTTGATACTACTTTTGAATTGCCGGAAGGTGGGCATGGCGATGAAGATCTTTTACGGCACCATCATTACCTGCGACTGGGAAGGCTCCGTGGTTAAATACCTGGTTGAAGATAAAGGCAAAATCATCTTTACGGGGGACCAGCTGCCAGAGGCTTACGCCGGTTTGGTTGAAAGGGAAGAATACATCGATCTGGGCGAGCGGGCGTTATTGCCCGCCTTTGGCGACGGTCATATCCACTTTTCTAGCTGGGCGCTGTTCAACTCCACCTTCGATGTCCGCTCCGCTTCTTCCATTGCGGAAATGGGCAAGATTATTAAACTCTACGCGCAAAGCGATCCGAAAGCAAAAGTGCTGCTGGGCTTCGGCCTTACCCCCCATTTCCTGCAGGAAAAAAGGCTGGTGAAGCGCAGTGAGCTGGATGCAATCATCAAGGACCGCCCGCTAATACTTGTCTGCTGCGACGGGCATGCTGCCGTGGTTAACACCAGGGCTATCGGCCTTTTGCCCTACCGTGTCAGGAGCCTGCGCGGCTTTGACTTAGAAACCGGCCTGGTTACCAATGATGCTTTCTTAGAAGCGACCAACTATATCATCAGCCAGGTTCCTGTTACCAGGCTGCTCTCCTCTATGCTGGCGGCGATGGATAATCTGGCCTTGTACGGGGTCGGGCTGGCCCATACAACCGAGGGAGTCGGGTATCCCCGGGATATGGATGTCGACCTGGTGCGCTTTATAACAAGGAGCTCCCAGATCCAGTTCCGCACCTATTTCCAGACCATGGATTTGCATAAAATCAAAAAACGCAGGCTGCCCCGGGTCGGCGGCTGTTTTGACTGTGCCCTGGACGGTTCCTTCGGGACCAGGGATGCTGCGCTCCTGGAGCCTTATTCGGACGACAAAGACAACAGTGGCATTCTTTATTATAGCGACGGGTTGGTCACCAGCTTTGTCAAGGAGGCCAACAAGGCCGGCCTGCAGGTTCAGTTGCACTGTGCTGGCGATGCCGCAGTGGCTCAAGCTGTAAGGGCCTTCGAGGCCGCCCTGGATGAATACCCCCGCGAAGATCACCGCCACACCCTGATCCATGCTCCCCTGATCCGGGATAGAGACCTTGAAAAAATAGCCGAACTTGGCCTCGGCATTACTATACAACCTGCCTTTTTCCATTCCAAGCATGAACCCCCGGAATATATTTACCACTTGCTCGGGGAGCGGGCAGAACAGATCTGGCCCCTGAAAAAACTGCTCTCCATGGGCATCAATATCAGCGGCGGCTCCGATGCTCCAGTCATGGATCCTGATCCGGTCGCCGGTGTTTACGGGGCCTGCAACCATCCCGTTTCCGGTTGCTCGGCAGATTTAGAAGATGCCCTCTCCATGTTTACCTACAACATTGCCCATACGTCCTTTGATGAAAATGAACGCGGCAGCCTGGAGGCGGGCAAGGAAGCTGACATGGTCATCTTAAACAGGAACCCCTTTGAACTGGCTCCACGTAATTTAATGGACTTAAAAGCAGTCAAGCTTTATGTTTCCGGTGAAGAATATACGGGCGGCAAAAACGTGACGTCAGCTGTCATAGACAGTATCAAAAGCCGTTTCCTGGCCGGTTAATTATTAAATATAATCCTTTAGGAGTAGTTTTAAATTCCCCTTTATTACCATGCAATATAAGTCTTATGTGTGATGATTTTTACCTGTAAAAAGAGTATAAAGGAGATGACTTGCAACAGTTGTCCGGGAGAAAGGGGAATTCTGTAATGCGTAAAATCATTTTAGGCCTTATAATTACTGGTTTTGCCCTGGTGACCTTCATCTTAGTGAGGCCTTTTACCAGCAACCTCACTCTCAATCCTGAACCGCCGCAGAGTGGAGCACTTAAAAAGTAGTTAGTCTTTGAGCCGGCTTGCTTTTTCACCATCAGGCAAGGAGAATTTCACCGAGATTAGCCTTTTTGATCTTGAACAATCAGCCACATAAATAATCTCATAGTACATCTTTGTCTTAAAAACTTGGGTCAGTTTTTCAATATAATTGAATTACCAAGATTTATCATCTAATTAGGCCCTTTTCTCTATCTATTCGATAGTAATAGGAAGAGAGTTAAAGCTGTATAGCAACAATACCTTATGGTAGCCTAAATTTGAGTTTTTTAATGTATATTTAAGCTTATTAGAGTATAAATAAATATAAGCGGTAGCATATGTTGCTCGATATGTAAACAATTACGCGGCCCAATTACGCTTTTTGATTGACAAAAAGTTAACGACCATTTAAGATTGCTTTATTGCATTTTACACATGCCGGTCTATCATCGTAGAAAGCAGGGCTACACTAATTAAAAACAGGGCTACTTATATCATAGACGGTTGTGTCTTTACTGAAGGTAGTTTTACCGGTTATTCGGAAGATGTACCCGGTTCTGGTCTTACAGGCTTCTTTTTGACGGTTCCCTCATCTGAAAAAAGTTTTAGAGATGCTGCTCTGAATATCGCAAAGATCCATAACTTTGCTGATAATGGCGGGCAGAAACTCAAAGTGGCAAAAGAATACAGCGATCTCGTCAGCTCTGATGGCAAGATATCGATAATCCTTTCTTTTCAGGATCCAAAACCCCTTGAAAATTCAATAGACATGATCCGCTTGTTTTATGAACTGGGGGTCAGGGTAATACAGCTGACTTATAACAAGGCCGGTTACCTTGGCGCCGGGTGCACAGAAAGCACCGGTAGCGGTTTAACTGATTTCGGCAAAGAGGCGGTCAGGGAAATGAACAGGCTGGGGATTTTGATCGATTTATCTCACTGCAGCTACCAGACCGCCCTAGATGCTATCGAACTTAGTTCAACTCCGGTAGTATTTTCCCATGCAAATGTCAAGGCCCTCTGCAACAGCCCGAGAAATAAAACTTATTTGGAAATAAAGCTAATCAAGCAAAATAATGGTGTTATCGGTGTAACGCCCTGGGGGCCTTTGTGCTGGAAGCCTGAGAAAAGCGAGCAGCCCAGCCTGGACGATTTTTTAGATCATATCGACTACATAGTTGACCTGGCCGGCATAGATCATGTTGGTTTTGGCGGAGATAATACTTTAGATTACAGCGAAGATAAAAAGGGAACAGTTGCCCAGTCAATGCTTTACCCCGAAGTTGTCGGTGAGTATAACCGGCTGGTGGGAACTGATCCTGATGTCAGGCATGCTAAGGGTTATAAGAGAATTACTGAAATTAATAATGTGGTTACGGGCTTGCAAAGGCGGGGATATAAAGACGAAGAGATCAAAAAATTTCTAGGAAGCAACTTCTTGCGGGTGATTAAACAAGTGTGGAAATAACGGAGGGTAAAATGGCAAATTACATGAAGCTATCGGTAACAGATGAAAGAGCTGCAAAAGAAACCCAGGTTCACCTGAACAGGTCGGACCTGCCGTTTAGTGAAGACGTCAAAAAGGTTGAAGCACAAATTGAAAAGGACCCGCAAAATCCGGATCTCTGGATGGAAAAAGGTTTGGCCCTGTCAAAACAGATGCTTTTCAGGGAAGCTATCGAAGCCTTCTCTATGGGCTTAACCTACAACCCTTTTCATGCCCTGGTTTACCGGCACCGGGGCCACAGGTTATTATCAATTCGAAGGTTCCATGAAGCAGCCTTTGACTTAGAATTATCTTCAAGGCTTGATCCCGGCAACTGGGACACCTGGTACCATTTAGGATTGGCCTACTACCTGTTAAAAGACTACGGCAGGGCCGAACAGGCGTATAAACGCTGTCTGGATCTTACCGGCAGGAATGAAGATACATTGGTGGCCATAGTCGATTGGTACTGGATGACCTTGATGCGCCTGGGTAAAAAACAGGAAGCAAACGAGTTGATAGGTTTAGTTACTGAAGATACAGAGCCAGGTGAGAACCTTTCTTATAAAAAGCGGGTGCTCATGTACAAGGGCATGATTAAACCCGAAGAACTAATAGAATTCGAAGGCGCCGATTACCCGGACCTGGAGCTCGCAACCCAGGGTTACGGTGTCGCCAACTACTACCGGCAGATCGGCGAAAAAGACAAAGCCCTGGCCCTCTACAGGAAAATAATTGAGCACGACACCTTCTGGTCAGCTTTCGGGTACTTAGCAGCACTGGTCGACCTGGCTGAAATGGAAGGATAAATTAAAATTTAAAACCAACACACCGGGAGTTTAAACTATGGCAACCATCAAACTTGGGAATAAAACTATCGCCCCTGGAACCAGGGAAATAATTGATATTCAAGTCACAAAAGACCTGGGCTTTGATGTCAGTATTAAAGCTCATGTGCTGGCCGGAAAAAAAGAAGGGCCAACCCTTTTATTATTATCAACGCTGCATGGACATGAATGGTTTTCTGTGCTGATCTTTAAAGAGCTGGTCAAAAGGTGCAACTTAAATGACTTAAGCGGAAACATTATCCTTGTTCCCGTGGCCAACCCTGCAGCTTTTAATACCGGGACCAGGTGTATTTTAGATAACTCCGATGAGCCGGATGCCAACAGGGCCTTTAACGGCAAATACCAGTGGCTTTCCAACCAGCTTACCCGGGTTATCGAAGAAGAGTTTATCAGCAAGGCTGACTATATGATTGATTTTCATATCGGCGACTGGGGCTGCACCATGGCTGACATCGGCTACTTAGATGATCCAGGTGATCCTGAAAACACTGCAGTCAGCAAAGGTATGGCTCTTTCTTACCAGTTTCCTATAATCCACAACATGTTTTCCCAAAAAGGAAAAAGCAACAGGAGCTCTACACGAAGGGCGCGTTTTGATTACGGGATACCGACCATAGTCCCTGAAATCGGGGGGCTCGGGTTTGGCGAAGCCATTGAAACGCGGTGGTTGGAGCAGAACATAAGCGGGATAATGGGAAACCTTAAGTATCTAAACATGCTAAAAGGGGAGCCTGACTACTGCCCACAGTACCTGATCATAAGAGATTACTTCAGGGTGTCGCCTCAAAACGGGGGTTACCTTGAATCGTTAATACCGCTTGAAAGGCAGGCTACTGAGATTAAAAAGGAGGAAGTTTTAGCGAAAATTTACGATCCGGAAACCTTTGAAGTCCTGGAAGAGCTTAAGTCTCCTGAAAAGGGCATCCTCTTCTACACCTGCCGCAGTTATATGATCAGGCCTGGCGGATGGGCTTTTGGAGTGGCAAAAACTGAAAACAACAACAGCAGGTGGTTTGACAGCGAAACATTGCTGCAAGGAGAAACATCGCTTCAAGGAAAGGAAAATTAAATGGGTAAAATCAAGGTTTATAACACTGAAGTGCATCCTGGTACCAGGAAAGTGGTTACGATCCCGGTAACAAAGGATCTGGGTACTGATGTGAGGATGAAAGCCCACGTGCTGGCAGGAAAGCATGAAGGCCCTACCCTGCTGATTCTTTCCATGCTGCACGGGGAAGAGTGGTTTTCAGCCCTGATTATCAAGGAATTGCTTGATGTACTCAAGCTTGAAGATTTAAAAGGTAATATTATTGCTGTCCCGGTAGCAAACACTTCCGCTTTCAACTCCGGGACGCGGTGCTTGATGGACAACTCTGATGAACCGGATGCCAACAGGGCCTTTAACGGTAACTACCAGTGGTTAAGCAACCAGATAACCAGGACCATAGAACGTGAATTATTCCCGGTAACAGACTACTTGATTGATTACCATATCGGCTCATGGGGCTCTACGATGGCCGATATTGGTTACGGGTCAGATTATGAAGATCAGGCGCTTACAGAAAAAAGTAAAAATATGGCCCTTTCTTACGGCTTTCCGATGATCCATGCAATGAAGCTTTTTCAAGGCACCCACAGCGACCGGACTTCAATGGGCTGTGCCGGTATTCATCACAACATCCCGGGCATCGTCCCTGAGATTGGCGGCCTGGGTTTTGGCGAAAAAATAGAGAAAAACTGGCTTGATCAAAACATCAACGGCATCCTGGGGAACCTTAAGTACCTGGGGATGTTAGATGGCAAGCCAGAATTATGCCCGGAGTACTTATTTATCGGGGATTACTGGAGAACATCACCTAAAAACGCAGGATACGTTGAAGTTAAAATCGGGCTTGAGAGGCAGTTTACGAAAATTGAAAAGGGCGAGCACTTAGCTGATGTGATCGACCCGGAAACCTTTGAGGTGTTAGAAGAAATCAGATCTCCGGGAGAGGGGGTGTTGTTTTATACATGCCGGAGCTATATGTCAAGGCCTGGTGGCTGGGCTTTCGGCATAGCAAACATGGAAAATGGCAGCAGCAAATGGATTAAGAGGGAAAAACTATAGTTTATAAGTACCGGTTAAGAGCAAAAGAGCAGGACCAGAGTAAGTTAATAAACATATGAGAGGAAAAGGTAATAATGAAAAAAAGCCTGTTAGTATTTGTTTTACTGGTAGCGATGGTATTTGTCCTGAACGGATGCGCTACAGAAGAGGCACCGGCTACAGAAAATGGCGAGCCGGATGCAGAAGCAGAAGAGGCAAGAGACGTCCTGGTTTACGG
Organism: uncultured Syntrophomonadaceae bacterium; assembly: GCA_964458455.1. Lineage (GTDB taxonomy): Bacteria > Bacillota > Dethiobacteria > DTU022 > DTU022 > B1SED10-74M. Next base: position 12,100 of record CAYWIY010000026.1, read on the forward strand.
GACAAGCACTGATGCAGCTTCGCTTGATCCCCACGTGCAGAACGACTCTCACTCAGAGCAAATAGTGGCGATGTTGTATAACACGCTGGTTAAGTTCGAAGTTGACGGCGAAATTGTTCCCGATCTGGCAACATCCTGGGAGTCAAGCGAGGACGGCCGGACCTGGACCTTTGAATTAAGGGAAGGCGTCAAGTTTCATAATGGCAAAGAAATGACCGCCCATGATGTAAAAGGAACTTACGAAAGGTTCATGGCCGACGATGCAGATGCCACCAGGCTCGTTGTTCAGAACCTGACTGCAATGTTTGAATCAGTGGAAGTAATCGATGACTACACCGTATCGATCACTACTGATGAGCCTTACGGCCCCATGCTTGCCCTCCTTAGCAACAGGTCCCTGGCGATCATGGATCCGGATGTTATCGAAGAACATGGTGCTTCTACAGGTGACTTCGTAGAGTCTTCTATCGGCACCGGCCCGTTTAAGATTGTTTCATGGGAAAAAGACGAGGAACTGGTAGTCGAAAGGTTTGATGATTATTTTGATGAGAATGCAAAGTTAAGCGAAGTCAGGGTCAGGGTAGTCCCTGAGGCGGCTTCCAGGGTTATCGCGCTTGAAAATAAAGAAATCGACCTGACAAACCAGTTTCCGGCAGAGGACCTGGACAGGCTGGAAGAGGACCCGGGAATAGAAGTTAGAATGACCCCCTCCGTTGGAGCAAGGTTGTTCAGGTTTGGTTGTAACGACCCGATTATTTCAGATACCAATGTCCGCAGGGCTATCGTCCATGCTATAGATCGCCAGCCCATCATTGACGGCATGTTCCCGGGCATGAGCTATCCCAGCACCTCGGCCCTGACCCCCGTTGTATGGGGCTATACCGACCTGGGCGAAATTGAACAGGACCAGGAAAAAGCAAAAGAACTGCTTGCTGAAGCAGGGTATCCTGATGGTTTTGATACCAAGATAGTCACAACCCCCAGGTATGAAAAGGGCGTTGAGCTTGCAGAAGTGCTCTCTGCCCAGTTATCTGAAGTTGGCATTAACGCTGAAATTGAAGTCCTGGAATGGAGTGTTATCCTTCCCATGTGGCAGGGCCTGACACCGGAAGAATTTGATCAGCCCATATTTATCATGGGAGCCGGAACATCGATGATGGATGCTGACGGCGGCCTGCGGGGCCTTTATACCACTACCGAAACAGGAACTAACGAAAGAAACTACGGCTTCTACAGCAACGAAGAAGCAGACGAGCATATTTTTGCCGGCCAGACCGAAGTAGATCCTGAAAAGCGGACGGAACACTATGAAAGAGCACAGGAAATCCTTTACCTTGAAGATCCTACTGCAATCTGGCTCTTTGACACCTATAACAGGACAGCAGCTGTAAGCGAACTGCAGGGTGTTGAAACAAATGGTGTGGGAATGACCTATTTTGAAAGGCTGTACTTCGAATAGGGGAATGAAGCCTGCCATGGGGGCAATTCTAAAATTGCCCCCATGGCAATTAGGATCCATTAGAGCAACTGCTTAAAATAGTTATGCTTATGGAAGGTGAGTAGTTTGGGCAAGTATATAATTGCAAGGCTCCTTTCAATCATCCCGGTACTCTTAATTGTATCGTTTTTAGTGTTTATGATGCTGCACCTGGTTCCAGGCGATCCGGTAAGAAATATGCTTGGCCTCCATGCCCCTCCAGCTGCTGTTGAGGAAATGACAAGAAGATTAGGGTTAGACCAACCCCTGCACGTCCAGTACTTTGACTTTTTATCAAACGCTCTTCGCGGGGATTTTGGGACCTCTATAAGGACCAAAAACCCGGTCATTGAAGAAATCGCGGCCAGGTACCCCTATACTTTAAACCTGGCTGTTGGAGCAACAATTTTTGCTACTACAGTAGGTGTCCTTTTCGGAATTATTTCTGCAGTGCACAGGAACAAATTTTTGGATAATACCCTTATGGTACTGTCGTTATTATCAATATCAACCCCGTCCTTTTTCTTGGCCCTGCTGGCCATTTTGATATTTTCTTTATACTTAGGGCTGTTTCCCAGTATCGGCGTTTATTCGCCTGCCCACTATATATTGCCTATCCTCACCCTTGGCGCTCAATCGGTCGGGATTATAGCCAGGATGACCAGGTCTGCAATGCTTGAGGTCCTTAACCAGGACTACATCAGGACTGCCTGGGCCAAGGGTGTTTCTGAAAGAGTTATTATTTATTCCCATGCCCTGAAAAATGCGTTGATCCCGGTGCTGACCGTTGTGGGGCTCAGGTTTGGCGGGCTTTTAGCCGGCTCAGCCCTTATTGAACAGGTTTTTGGCATCCGGGGTATTGGGCGCTTGTTGATCGATGCTGTTTTAACGAGGGATTATCCTGTAGTGCAGGCAACGGTTTTGCTGGTATCACTTACTTTCGTGCTTATAAACCTGGTTGTTGACATTATGTACAGGGTAGTAGATCCGAGGATCAAGTATTAGGTGGACGGTGATACTTAATGAACAACGTTATATTTAAGAGGCTGTTAAAAAGGAAATCCTCCGTTATCGGCGGAATTATAATCATCATTTTTGTCCTGGTCGCCATCATCGGCCCCTGGCTTACCACCCAGGATCCCCTGGCCCAGGATTTGCTTAACACCTATGAGAGCCCGAGCAGTGAGCACTGGTTTGGGACCGACAACCTGGGCAGGGATACTTTTACACGAGTGGTGCACGGCGCAAGGATTACCATGACCGTCAGCTTTGTCAGTGTGCTGGCGGGTACAATAGCGGGAATGATCCTGGGGGTTATTTCTGGTTTTTATGGCGGCTTCATTGACACCGTTTTGATGCGGGCCACAGATATTTTACTGGCCTTCCCGGGTCTGTTATTAGCTATTGCCGTCATTGCCGTTTTGGGTGGGGGGATCGTTAACACTATGATTGCGATTGCTTTTTTCTCCACCCCATATATAGCCCGGATTGTCCGGGGTGTAGTCCTGTCGATCAAGGAGCTGGAATACGTCCAGGCCAGCATAGTGGCAGGGTGTTCAGACTTTTCAATAATCATCAACCATATCATCCCTAATTCCATGTCCCAGGTTATCGTCAATACCACCCTTAACCTGGGTGTGGCCATCCTTACATCTTCGGCCCTGTCTTTCCTCGGGCTTGGAGTTCAGCCTCCCGATCCCGAATGGGGAGCAATGTTAAGCCAGGCCAGGGTTGTAATGCGCTCCCAGCCTATAGCAGCGCTAATCCCCGGGTTTGCCATAACTCTCGTAGTTTTAAGTTTCAGCATGCTCGGCGATGGACTCAGGGATGCTTTAGACCCGAGATTAAAAAATACTTGATAAGGTGATTATATGAGCGACGTAATGCTGGAAGTAAAGAATTTAAAAACCTACTTTAATATTGAAGAAGGCCTGGTTCCTGCCGTAGATGATGTAGATTTTCAGCTCTCTGCCAGGGAAACACTGGCTATAGTCGGTGAGTCCGGATCGGGGAAAAGCGTGACTTCACTTTCGATCCTGCGCCTGATCAAAGAACCCGGTAAGATTGTTGGCGGCAACATCATGTACCTGGGTAAAGATATTTTAAAAATGAAGGAAAAAGAGATCCGCAGTATCAGGGGCAATGAAATCTCGATGATCTTCCAGGAACCGATGACCTCCCTGAACCCGGTGTTTACGGTTGGAAGGCAGATCAGCGAAGTAATAATGATCCACCAGAAACTAAAAAAACAGGAAGCTTTGCAAAAAGCGGTTGAACTAATCAAGCTGGTGGGCATCCCCAACCCCGATAAATGCGTCGATAATTACCCCCACCAGCTCTCAGGCGGGATGAAGCAAAGGATCATGATCGCCATCGCCCTGGCCTGCAATCCGAAAATATTAATTGCCGATGAACCCACTACCGCGCTCGACGTCACCATACAATCACAGATATTAAACCTTATGAAAGAGCTTAAAGAAAAACTGGGTACGGCAATTATCCTGGTTACCCACGATTTAGGGGTGGTTGCCCAGCTCTCAGACAATATCATGGTCATGTATGCCGGCAAAGCGGTTGAATACGGGCCTACCCTGGAAATCTTTAAAGACCCCCTGCACCCCTACACAGAGGGCCTGCTGAATTCTATTCCAAAGATTGATGAAGAACTAAACCGGCTTAAAATCATCAGGGGCACTGTACCCAGCCCGTTTAAACTTCCAGAGGGATGCAAGTTTTCCACCAGGTGCGATTATGTTATGGATATATGCAAGGAACGGGAGCCGGAATACATTACCCTTGCTAGCGGAAGGAAAGTTAGATGCTGGAAGGTTACGGGGGATGAAGAGTAATGAGCACTGAAAAACAGGTCCTTTTAAACGTTGAAGATCTAAAAATGCATTTCCAGGTCAAAAGTGATGATGCCTTTGGCAAGAAAACTGCCCTGAAAGCTGTGGACGGTGTAAACTTCAAGATATATGAAGGTGAAGCGCTGGGGCTGGTCGGCGAATCGGGATGCGGAAAAACCACCGTCGGCAAGATGATCGTCAAGCTGCTGCAGCCCACCGGCGGCAGCATGCTGTACCGCCGCGAAAACATTGTCGGTTTAAACCGGCGCCAGTTTAAAAAATACAGGCAGGATATCCAGATCATCTTTCAAGATCCATTTTCTTCCCTGGATCCCAGGCAATCTATCGGCAAGATCATCGGCGAACCCCTGCGGGCCAAAAAAGTCAAGGGCAATATACCTGAAATGGTTAAGCAGTTGATGGAAGACGTCGGGCTCCGGCAGGACTCCTACACCAGGTACCCGCATGAGTTCAGCGGGGGCCAGCGGCAGCGCGTGGGAGTGGCCAGGGCTCTGGCCTTAAACCCAACCCTGGTTATATGTGACGAGCCGGTTTCGGCTTTAGATGTGTCCATCCAGGCCCAGATCTTGAACCTGATGCAGGACTTGCAGGAGAAATACCAGTTAACGTACCTGTTTATCTCCCACGATATGAGTGTGGTCAAGCATATGTGCGAAAGGATCGCGATCATGTACCTGGGTAGGATAGTTGAGATCGCAGAAACCAAAGCCTTGTTTGACTCACCCCTGCACCCCTACACCAGGGCTTTGCTCGAAGCCATACCTGTGCCCAACCCGGAACTAAAAAAAGACCTGGGCACATTAAAGGGTGATGTGCCGAGCCCGATTAACCTTCCGCCTGGCTGCCGGTTCATTACCAGGTGCAGCCAGTGCCTGGACAGGTGTGAAACAGAAGAACCGCAGCTAAAAGAAGTTTCTCCCGGGCATTTTGTTGAATGCCACCTCTACTAAAAGATCATAACTACAGCCGGTATTTAATCGAACCCGGTTACAACAATAAGGGAAGGTTGGGAATAATGAGAGAATCAATTTTGCTTGAATTTCCGCTGCAGGAGTATGAAAACAGGCTGGCAAAACTAATTAACAAGATGGATGAAAACGGTGTTAACGCCGTTATCTTTACCAGTGATGAAAATACCTTCTATTTTTCAGGTTTCAAAAGCATCGTTTGGGCAAGCAAAGTTTCTACCCCCGGCGTGCTCGTGGTGACACGAGACGGGGACATGATGATCGCTTCATCTAAAAACGGCATGGAGACTGTAAAGGTTACCAGCTGTGTTGAAGATGTCAGGTATTACGGGAAAGACAGCAAGCATGAGAATTACGCAGATGCGATCTTGAGCATCATTAAAGAAAAGAAGCTTGAAAAGGGTAAAATAGCCTTAGAGCTCGGAACCGGCCACAAAATGCACCTGAACCATTACGACCGCACCGATCTGTTTATGAAATTGCCTGATGCAGAGCTGGTAGATTGCGCCGGTTTTGTATGGGATATCAGGATGATCAAATCTGATCTTGAAATAGAGAAACTGCGCACCTGCTGCAAGATCAATATAGATGCCATGGAAAAAGGCTTTGCATCGGTAACAGAAGGCATGAGCGAGCTGGAATTGTACCGTACTATCCTGCAGGAATATTTCCGGTTGGGCGCTGAATTTACCCTTCCCATCGGAGTGAGAGCAGGAAAAGAAAGGTATTCTCAAGGTAACAGCCCCCCTTCTGAGCGTCCCATCGGAAAAGGAGAAATCATATTAGTCGATGGCGGCCCCGTCTACAAAGGCTACTTTTCTGACATCATCCGGGAAGCTGTCATTGGCAGCCCCACCGATTACCAGCTCGATATGTTCAACACGGCCAGGGAGGCCTGCTATATTGGCATCGATAAGGTCAAACCGGGCGTGCCGATAAATGAGGTGGCAGAAGCCGTGGATGAATACATGGATAACAGCAGGTATGCCCATATTAATGTTTATAAAAACTGGTGCGGCCACTCCATCGGCGTAGGGGTGCATGAATACCCCATGCTCGATATTCAAACCACCACCTTATTACAACCCGGGATGGTCTTTGCCATCGAACCGTATTTCTATGAAGAAAATGTGGGCAGCCTCGGCATAGAAGAAAATATCCTGGTTACTGAAACCGGTTGTGAAATTCTCACCCCGCTTAACAGTAACCTGATGATTTTATAATGCTTTTTTGACTATCTCAAAGTTTTAAATCACTGCGCTAACAGCATTTACCAATATGGCCTGGACGCCCTGGATAAAGAACTCATCTAAACCTCCAGGCTCCAGGTTGTTTTTTTACCTCAACATTTTGTTCCAAAGTAATGACATTTTAAGTACGTTGTTATATCATGTACCTTAACTTAGCTATCCGGCTTGCGGGTTGGACCGGGTGCTTAAGGCAGTCTGCTTTTTTGGTAGTCTAGGGCTGCCTGATGGCATGGTTAGGAGATATAAATTATGACAGATCAAAGCGAACTTAATTATTCAAGTTCGGAACAACTTATGCAGGTTTCTTTTGATGCCATCCAGGACGGGATCTGCGTGTTAGATGTCGATCTGAATATCCTGCGCATAAACCGCTGTCTGGAACAGTGGTACGAAGACGCCCTTCCCGTGACGGGCAAGAAGTGCTACCAGGTATTCCAGAAGGCAAATCACCCTTGCGAAGAATGCCCCTCTATAAAGACCCTGCAGAGCGGAGAACCGGCGGTGGAGGTAGTATCGATTACCCGGGCCCGCGGGGTAGAGGGCTGGATTGAGCTTTATTCATACCCCCTTAAAAACGAAGCAGGCGAGATAAAAGGTGTAGTTGAGTTCATGCGCAACATTACTGAAGAAATCCGGATCAAGAAGGCCCTGGAGGAAAGCGAAGAAAAATACCGGGCCCTGATCGAGCAGTCGGTGGACATGATCTATTTGCATGAAATAGATGGAAGCATCATCGAGGTAAACCGGGCTGCGGCGGAATGGACCGGGTATTCTAAAGAAGAGCTGTGCCGGATGAACGTATTTGACCTGCACCCCGAGCCTCATCCTGATGTAGGAATCAGGGAAGATGTCATCAGGCAGTGGCGGAGCTGGGAGCCGATGAGCGGAGCCTGCAACATCGAGACGGCGCATAAACGTAAAGACGGCAGCATTGCCCCGGTCAGCGTCAATACCGGCAAGGTGCAGATCGGTGATAGGGAGCTTATCCTGGCCCTTGTCCGAGACCGGACCGGGAAGTTAAAGGCTGAGGAAGCCATGCAGTACCAGTACTTCTATGAAAAAATGGTGGCAGATATATCTTCTAAGTTTGTTAATGCTTCTGCAGAGGATATAGACCGGGCCATCGACCATGCCCTGGCCTTGAGCGGGCAGTTTTTCGATGCCGACCGCTGCTATCTGTGCCGTTTCAGCAAAGACAGTTTTTACATGGACAATACCCATGAATGGTGCGCTGAAGGGATCCCTTCCATGAAAGAGCGGAACCAGGGCTTTCCACTGCACAATGCGCCCTGGTGGGCAGAACAGCTGCGCCGGGGTCAGTATGTTTATGTGCCCGATGTGGACGAGCTGCCTCCTGAGCTGGAAAAGGATAAGCGGGAATTCAAGATTGAGGGGACAAAGTCATTCCTGAGCATCCCCATGGTCAAGGACGAGCAAGTGATCGGCCTTTACGGGTTTAAGGTGGTTGGTAGAAAAAGAAACTTATCAAAGCAGCAGATCGGCCTTTTGCGGGTAGTGGCCGATCTAATTACCGGCGCTATAGTCAAGCATGAAGCAGAAGAAGCGCTTAAAGAATCAGAAGAACGCTACCGGGAGATCCTGGCCACCATGGAAGAGGGCTACTACGAAAGCAACCTGGAGGGCACGATTACCTACTGCAACGATGCCGCCTGCCGCCTGTTCGGTTACGAGCCGGGCGGCCTGATCGGGGTTAACTATAAAGAGATTTACAAGGAGCCAGCGAAAGCTTACGAGACGTTTTTTCATGTCTTTCATACTGGCAAGCCTGAGCGGGGGCTGATCCTGGAGATGTACCGCAAGGACGGATCTTTAGGTTACGGTGAGCTTTCTATCACCCTGATGAAAGATAAAGAGGGATATGTGACCGGTTTTAAAGGTATCGGCAAGGATGTGACCGAGCGGATCCAGTACGAGCAGCGCCTGGAATACTTGAGCCTGTACGATCAGCTTACAGATATCTACAACCGCGCCTATTTCGAGGCCGAGCTGAAGCGCTTGAGCGATGGGAGAGAATACCCGGTAACGATTATTTCAGCCGACTTAGACGGCCTGAAGCTGGTCAACGATACCATGGGGCACGCTGCCGGCGACAGGCTGCTTAAGAGTTGCGCTGAGGTGATCAAGCGGTCCCTGCGCTCTTCAGATATCCTGGCCCGCGTGGGCGGGGATGAATTTTCGGCCATCCTGATCAAGACCGGCCGGGAAACAGGTGAGCTGATCCTGCGCCGGATCAGGGACGGTATCGAGGAGTATAACCGCAACAACGAGGATCTGCCGCTTGGGATCTCGCTGGGGGTAGCTACGGCAGAAGATCCGGGAGTCCCCTTGAAAAAACTTTTCAAGCAGGCAGATGACATGATGTACCGCGACAAGCTCTACAGCAGCAGGAGCAGCCGCAGCAAGATCGTCCAGGGGCTTCTGGCAGCGCTCGCTGAACGGGACTATATCACAGAAGGCCATGCCCGGCGCCTGGAAGAGCTGTGCCGGGCGGTGGGAGAAAAGGTGGGGCTTTCTTCGCACCAGCTGGCCGACCTGGCCCTGCTTGCCCAGGTGCATGACCTGGGCAAGGTTGGTATTCCGGACCAGATCCTGTTCAAGCCGGGGCCGTTGACCGAGGAAGAATGGGAGATCATGCGCGGCCACCCGGAGAAGGGTTACCGCATCGCCTCTTCTTCTTCCGACCTGGCGGCTGTGGCCGACCTGATTTTAAAGCACCACGAGCGCTGGGACGGGAAGGGCTACCCCCTGGGCCTGAGCTCAACGGCGATCCCGGTGGAATGCCGGATCCTGGCCATTGTCGATGCGTTTGACGCCATGACCCACAGGCGCCCCTATAACAGGACCATGAGCGAAGAAGAAGCGGTTCAGGAGCTGAAGGACAATGCCGGGACCCAGTTTGACCCCGGGCTGGTGGAGACTTTTGTTTCAGTGCTGGAAGAGATGAAAAAGTGCGGGGCTTACGGGGCTGGTAGCGAAAGGGCAGAAGGCTAAGGGCGCCCGGGTAATTGAGTATTCTATTGATCTTCTATGGAAAGCTTATCATAAAGCATGGAGCATAGAAGCAAGATGGCAGCGGTTAAGAGTAAAAAGAAATGACAATTTAGCTGCACTAGTTTATCATATATCTCATGGAACAGATTACCCTTCCCACAGGAGATCTATTAAAGCGCGAAGAGCGGGCCATCGTGGTCGAGCTGACAGGCGTCCGCCGGGTTTTAAGCACCTCTATCTTAAATGGGGGCTGCCGGACTCACTTGAGCCACCTGTTCAACTACTGCGAAGTGTACGGGCGCCCAGATGAGCGCTGCGAGATGCGCGCCCCCACTTATAAAGAACACCTGCAGATTTTAGCCCGGGAGCTGGGGTTAAACTCTTCTGAAGTAACCGGCCTCAGCACCGCGGCCAAGATGAAGTATGCCCGGATAAAAAGCGAAGACCACGGCGATTTCAGCGTGACGGCGCTTGCTACCGGCGGAATCGATGTAAACGGCAGCCGGGCCGGCGACCCGGCCCTGTGGCACGAGCAGGACGGCCGGCCGGTTTTCTTCAAGCCGGGTACGATCAATATCCTGGTCTTTATTGATGCCAACCTGGAAGACGCCGCCCTTACCAGGGCGCTTGTGACTGTTACCGAGGCCAAAACGGCCGTCCTGCAGGAGGTGCTGGCCCCGAGCTGTTACTCGCGCGGCCTGGCCACGGGTTCAGGCACAGACGGAACTATTATCGTAAGCAACATGGATTCACCGGTCACCTTAAGCGATGCCGGCCAGCACAGCAAGCTCGGCGAGTACCTGGGCCGGGTGGTAAAGGACGCGGTCAAGGCCGGGCTGGTGGCAGAAAACGGGTTTGAGGCGTATGCCTGCACCAGCATGCTGCGGCGGATCGGCCGTTTCGGCATAACAGGGGAAAGCCTGTGGGAAAACTACTGCAGGTGCGGGAAGCCGGGTGGTTATAGCAGGGAAGCTTTCAGCAAGGGGCTTGAAAAACTGGACCAGGATAAAGAGCTGATGGCCCTGGCCCCGGTTTATGCGCATGTCCTTGATTTGCTCGACTGGAATATGATCGGGGCAGAAGAAGCCGGGCAGCTGGCTGCAGGCCTGCTAAAGGGAAATAGTAAGGGCAGGCTTGAGAAGCGCAGTTTTGGACAGGCGGGGTGCAGTGATAAAAAAATCACCGAGCGGGATTCGCCCGTTCCGCCTTTAGATTTAGATGGCAAATCAAACCTGCAGGCGGTTGAAGAGCTAACCTGCCGCTTTGCCCGGTTTTTAATTGAGCGCCTTACGGGGGTTAATAATCCCTAGTACTTGATCCAGTCCACCAGCAGGGTGGTGTTTTCCAGTGGTTTTTCTGCCTCCAGCCAGTCAGGGAACCACGCGTTTAGCATCAAATGCATGGGCTCCTCCGGCAGGCCGCTGCCAAAGCTTTGAAGCAGTTCCCCTTCTACGTAGAAACTTACTTCACCCGGGTAAAAATCAAAACGGTACTCATGGAAACCTGCGGTCGGGTCAAACGTGAGGCTTGTTTCATAAGTGTTGCTCACTTCACCGGAAGCGTAGGTGGTAAACCAGATTGTGCCGCAGGGGCTGTTCATGATTTCAATGTCGATTTCATGCTCGAAGTCCGGCTGTTTGTAGAGGAAAAAGCCGGTGATCGAGGAAGGCACATCGGGCAGTTTGAGCCTGGCCCGGTAAGAGCCGTAGAGGTGATCCGCCGTCCTGGTTTCGATCTGCCCGCCCTCATAAGTGCCCGCCGGCAGGGTGATGGCGAGCTTGCCTTCCGTAGTGGTGACGTTCCCGGGGTTAAGCTGGCCAAGCCCCAGGCGGTGGCTGCTTTTTCCCCACAGGGTTTCATCAAAAGCGGTGAAGTGATCGGCGTGGTTGATTACGTGGAAGGCCGCTTCTTTTTTAAGGGAAGCGAGCCTTTCTGCCTCCTCGGTGCCGGGCTGTTCAGGCCAGAGGGCGGTGGTAACCTTGTAGGGTCCGCTGGTTAAATCTTTCAGTTCTGCTTCAGACGGGATCAGCCAGCTGAAGGCAGCGCTGCCCTTTTCCCCGTTCGCCAGAATCACGGCGGTGGCCGGCAGGTCAAAGTAGCGGCCGAGCGGGTCTTTGATGCTGCAGCCGGCATAAAAGGATGCTTCTTCGCCGGTGTTGTTCTGCACGGTAATTTCAATGTGGACGGTGTCGCCCCTGAAAAATTCTCCGTGCGGGATCCTGTAGTCCAGGATTTCTACCCCCGGCTGTTCTTCTATTTCCTTTTCCCCTTCTTCTAAAGCTGCAGGGGTTTTTTCCGGGGCGCAGGCCGGCAAAAGCAGGGCTGAAGCGGCAAGGAAATAAACTGCTTTTAACAAAAAAACCTTGCCCGTTTGCTTGAGTATTGTATGGAGGGTAAGGTGTCCGGTTTTTCGCCCGTCCCCGGGCTTATATTTTTGCATACTTTTATCTCCCAGTTTTTATTCAACCCGCTGTAACAGCAATTATAACCCTTCCG
>CAYWIY010000027.1:0-849 GCA_964458455.1 uncultured Syntrophomonadaceae bacterium
CAATTTTACTAGTAATATGTGATGGTTCAATATAATACATATCGTAATTGTATTAAAACAAAAACCACTGGTATACGCCTGTTAACAGCGTCACTATTAATAAAAAAATGTACGCCGAGTTAATGCGTACACTACAACCAATTAAGATGTTTTAAAATGCTAAAAAGAGTTTCAGTCAATTAACAAAGCTATTTAACTAACTACCTACTTCCAGATAAACATTCTCAAATAACCAGTATAAACATCTATATTTCAGTCATTACAGGTTTTTAACTAAAAGATCCTTCCTTAATATGGTCGGAAAGCTTTGAATTCTGCAGGTCCGGTTCAGAAAGGTAAAATTTGTTATCTTCAGTAACTTTTACAATATCTAACTGGACAAGAGTGTCAAAAACGTAAGGTTTGTAATCACGAACCTTAAACAAGCGCTCAGTCATTGTGCTATCAGCAACTCCAGATAATCCCAACTCCATCTTTGACCTGGCTTTATCAGGACCCACAGCATCATTAGCTCTAAATGTTTTAATTACGTAATTAATATCACGTCTCATCAAGTATCTAAACAGGAAATAACCCACAGCCAATATGGAAAAGACCAGAAGAAAGAATATTAAATAAGCCATCACTTACAAATGCACTCCCAAAAATACCATTTAAAATCTGTTGATCAGAAGTTACAGATAACCCTGTTAACGAAATAAAGGATAGCAGCAATAGGCTGTGGATATGGTTATAAAAAAGCAGTCCAAAAAAATACACAGAAGATACTTCTCTAGCAACCATAATCAGCTTGCTGAGCAGGCTGTTATTGTAACAGCAATTAAATACCTCTTATTGAGGAGTTTGGGC
>CAYWIY010000027.1:859-9302 GCA_964458455.1 uncultured Syntrophomonadaceae bacterium
TGGGCTGATTCCCCGAAATCCTGTCCGGCTCCCTGCTTAAAAAGCTGGTAGCCCAGATCAAATGCTTCCTGGTTAAGCTCACCGCTGCCCTTGGGGGCCAACTCAAAGATGCTTTCCCGGAAAATCTCTCGATCCACAAGTTCAGCGGCAGCATTAAGGACACCCAGGGCCAACATATTGGCTACAACTTCTTTACCCAGTTTTTCCCTTGCCATTTGGGTAATCGGATAGCTTTGCACCTTGTACTCTTCCCGGAAAGGCCCACTGACAAAAGTTGAATCCACAATAACCACACATTCTCCAACTCTTTTGATCTTGGGCAGGTACTTGTTAAAAGAAGCCTGGTTCAAGCAAAGCAGGACCGTCGGGTTAACCACCTTGGGATATTCAATTGTGTCGATGTCGATAATGACACCGGCCATGCTGGCCCCACCACGTGCTTCCGGACCATAAGACTGGGTCTGGACCACGTTTTTGTTGTCGTTAACCGCAGCCTGGGCCAGTATGATCGAGGCCAGGATCAGACCCTGTCCTCCGGCACCGGTTAATAATATTTCCTGCCTGTTTCCCAAAAGAACTCCCTCCGCTTTTTAACCACCGGTATTTCCCGGTATTTCTTTACCGATAAAATGGTAATACTCGGTGGAGTATTCAGGAACTTCGTCTTGATAAATTACCCCGGTCAAGGTTTTTCCTTCCAGTTCCGCCTCTTCCTTACGGGCGGCTTTTTCGATGGAAATACTATTTTCCTTCAAATCTTTCAACATATCTACAGGCCCGCCCAGCTTATTTCTCCTACCGTAAGCAATCGGGCATGGGGAAAGAGCTTCAACTATCGAAAAGCCTTTGTGGTTGGCAGCCCTCGTTATGAACTGTTCCAACTGCCGGGGCTGAGCAGCATTACCCCTGGCCCCAAAAGTAGCTCCAGCACCCCTGGCCAGTTCTAAAATATTGAACTCCCGTTCCAGGGTTCCACGGGGGGCAGTAGTCGCCTTTTTGCCTGATGGTGTAAGCGGCGAATGCTGGCCACCGGTCATGCCGTATATATGGTTATTGACTACTATGGCGTTCAAATCAATATTTCTCCTGGCTGAATGAATAAAGTGATTGCCGCCTATAGCGCTGCAGTCCCCGTCACCCATAATAACAAACAGCTTCAATTCGGGCCTGGCCATTTTCAAACCAGTAGCAAATGACAGGGCCCGGCCGTGGGTGGTATGCAGGGTATTGAAATTCAAGTATCCCGCAGCTCTGGAAGAACATCCAATACCGGATACAATCACCACATCCTTCTGATCATAATCAGCCCTTTCTATAGCCCTGACCAGGGCAGCGGTGACAATTCCATTTCCACACCCGGGGCACCAGATATGAGGCAACTTCTTGGTCCTTAAAAATTCCTGTGTTAACTGTTCTATGACAGCCACCCCCCCATTACTTCAGATATCTGATCGGGACTGATCATCTCGCCATCATAACGATTTAGAGGTATAACCTCTGCCTCACCTTTCACGTGGCGCTCCACTTCGCTGACAATCTGGCCCATATTCATTTCAGGCACTATTATCGCATCAGCCTTCTTGGCTATTTCCTTAACTTCCCGTTCAGGGAACGGCCACAGGGTCTGAAGGCTCAGCAGTCCCACCGGCTGACGATTATTCCAGTAAGCTTTCTTGACCACGGCCTTGGCCGAACGCACGGTGCAGCCGTAAGTCACTATAACTACGCGGGGTTCCTTGTGGCCGATATAGTTTGTCAGCACCACTTCATCCCGGTATTTTTCCAGTTTCTCATGGATCCGGTCCAGGGCACGCTCGACCTGAGGCGGATCCCCGGTGGGGAAACCATATTGATCATGAAACAGGCCGGTCACATGATAATAATGCCCAAAACCAAACGGAACCAGGGGAGTAAGTCCTTTCTCATCATAGGGTTTCCAGTCAGCAGGTACTTTGTCGCTGATCTTTTCCACCATCAATTTACTATCTCGGGGGATAGTAACTTTTTCCCTCATATGACCGATTACTTCATCGAGTAGCAATATAACCGGCTGCCTCAACTTTTGGCTCAAATTAACAGCGGCAATGGTAAGGTAGTAGGACTCATAAACCGAAGCGGGGGAAAAAACAATAACTGGATGGTCTCCGTGAGTACCCCAGCGGGCCTGCATAACATCACCCTGCGAAGGGGCAGTTGGAACGCCTGTGCTTGGGCCCATACGCTGAACATCAACAATAACACATGGTATCTCGGCCATAATAGCGTAACCAAGATTCTCCTGCTTGAGTGAAAAACCGGGTCCGCTGGTGGCGGTAAGAGTTCTCATGCCACCGATGGAAGCGCCTATTACAGCAGCCATGCTGGCTATTTCATCTTCCATCTGAATAAAAACTCCCCCTATATCAGGAAGCCTGGCGGCCATCCTTTCAGCTACTTCTGTAGAAGGAGTTATTGGGTACCCGGCATAAAAACGAACTCCTGCACTAATTGCTCCTTCAGCGCAGGCTTCATTGCCTTGCATTAAGACCGGTTTCGTCTCCGGCATTTGCAGAAAGCCTCCTCTTGATCAGTGAAATTGCAAAATCTGGACAAAATGTTTCACAGATACCGCACTTGGTACATTTTTCTTTATCTTTCTGAGCCTTGCCCTTTTCGTCCAAAAAAAGAGCCTCCTTTGGACAGAAAGCTACGCAAATACCGCATCCCTTACACCACTCTTCCTTGATTAAAAGATCTGCAGTATGGTCACCTTTGTTAGTTTGCACCAGAAATTGTATCCTCCTTTTTATTAACCCTGACATATTGTACAAAAAATTTTGATTTATAGCTTTTCTCTCAGCCTGATAGAAGTGACAATAAGTTACTATAAATCGAAATATATATTTATTTAATTCACTTCTAACTTATATTTTTCTGAAATAATTAGCAAGCCAGCAGTTGGAGCGGGGGGAGGCACAAAACCCTCCCCTGCTCCAAAAAACTCATTTTAATTCGCAAATTCGTAATTATAAGCATTATAGCTGCCGCTTTTAAGTGTAGATACCGTTCCGAATCCAGCCCCGGTGCTGCATTGCTTCTGCCAGTTTCTTGATAGCATACATGTAAGCACCGGTCCGCATATCGGAACCCACACATCTCTCACAGTAAAAATCATAGCAATTGTTGAATGCATCCACCATTTTTTCACGCAGGTGCTTGTCAACAGTTGCAAAATCCCAGCTGAAACCGTAGTTGTTTTGGACCCATTCGAAGTAGGATACGGTAACCCCGCCACTGTTGGCCATGATGTCCGGCACTAAAAGGACATTGTTTTCCTTTAGAATCTGATCGCCTTCGGGTGTAGTCGGACCGTTGGCGCCTTCCACCACTATTTTGGCCTTTACATCAGCAGCATTTTTGCCAGTAATCTGGTTTTCCATGGCTGCCGGAATCAAAATATCGCAATCAAGGGTAAGAAGCTCTTCGTTGGTAATCTCTTTTACCCCTGAAATACCTTCCAGGCTGCCGGTACTCTTTTTATGCTCGATAACTGATTTAACATCCAGGCCGGCCGGGTCATAAACTCCGCCCCGGGAGTCACTGATCCCAACAATCTTGGCCCCTTCTTCAGCCATGAGCAAGGCGGCAAATCCGCCCACATTACCGGCACCCTGGATCGCTACCCTGGCTCCCTTGATCGGAATATCAAGAGTCCGGGCTGCTTCCTTGGCGATATAAACACAGCCCCTGGAAGTAGCTTCTTCACGGCCTACACAGCCGCCCACAGCGATTGGTTTACCGGTAACAACACCAAAGCTGGGCTCACGCATAATGGCCGAATATTCATCGGCCATCCAGGCCATAACCTGGGCATTAGTATAAACATCGGGAGCAGGTATATCTATCTCCGGTCCAAGCACGGTTCCCATGGCCCGCACATATCCCCTGGCCACGTTTTCTTTCTCTTTGATTGACATTTTGCGCGGATCGCAAACAACCGCGCCTTTGCCTCCGCCGAAAGGTGCTCCAACCAGGGCACACTTCAGCGTCATCCACATGGAAAGCGCTTTTACCTCATCGGCGGTTGAGTCGGGGTGAAACCTGATTCCACCCTTGTAAGGTCCTAATACATTGTTGTGCTGTGATCTGTAGCCGGTGAATACCTTGGTGGAACCATCGTCCATCTCCACCGGGACCGAGGCTTCCACGAACCGGGTCGGTACCCGCAGGTATTCATAAACGTCATTGGACATCTCCAGCTGTTCCACCGACTGCCTGATCAGCCCTAGCGTCGCCTTTAGGGTATCATCGGTGGTGGTTGTTTCTTCGACATTCTTAGACATCAAATAACCTCCTGAATATATTATTTATTAACCTTTTCGGGGAACCAACTTCAACTCCCCAAAAAGTAATAATCACAATAATCGCTTTCCCGCTAATTGCTATTCGCCCTAAATACTTTTTCTCCTGCAAAATATTTCTTGTCTCTATATCTTCCATTATTGTCTACAGTTTTCATTTTTTCACCGCCAAAAGCGGAAATCTATGGGAAATGCCGGTTTTACATTTTTTTGATACATATGTAATTAAAAAACAATGATCTTGTAATAATCCTGTAATATTCAAGGTTTATAATAATAAGTGAGTTGACCCCCTCTTTTTATATATATCTTTGAGCGCAGTTTATAAGAACTGCGCTTTTTTTTGTTTTGCCTCAAGAAGGCTTTTTCTTTATCCACCGGGCTTGCCTGGTTAATCTCGATCCCTTCTTCCATCAGCCGGGAAATCTGGACAAAAAAAATTAGCTGTTAACAATTGTGCCTCTCTTTTAATTCCTTTACAGATTGTAAACCACTGACCTCAATATAAGGTTGACATTCTCTTTTCAATCCTATACTATTCTAACAAATTATTATGTTCGGGGATAGTATGAAAAAAAATATTTTAGATTACCTGCAAAACAACCGGGACAGGCACATGTCCGGCAATGCTATCAGCAAAGAGCTGGGTATCAGCCGGGCGGCAGTGTGGAAACAGATCTGCAATCTTCGCAGAGAAGGGTACCGAATTAATGCCCGCCCTAATTGCGGCTATCGCCTGGAAGAAGAACCGGACCGGCTAAACAAAGACCTCCTCAAAGAACGTGGCATCATGTATTACCGGGAAGTTGATTCAACAAACCTGGTCGCCCGCCGCCTGGCCGAAGAGGGCTATCCTTCATACACCACTGTCATAGCAGAAGAACAGCTACAGGGCCGCGGCCGCCTGGGACGCGACTGGTTTTCACCCGCATGCAGCGGGCTATGGTTTTCAGTAGTATTACGCCCGGAAAAAATTACTCTGGCCAATGCAGCTCCAGTGACCCTGGTTACTGCAGCAGCCCTGGCCAACAACCTGAAAAACAGGCAGGGGTTGGCAGTCAAAATAAAATGGCCGAATGACTTGCTGATCAACGCTAAAAAATTCGGAGGTATCTTAAGCGAAGTCAAGGGTGAACCGGACCGGATTGAATATCTCATCATCGGTGTGGGCTTGAATGTCAACCAGCAGGCAGATGATTTTCCCGCAGATCTCAAGAAACAGGCTACTTCCCTGTTACTTGAAAGCGGCCGGGCATTTGATCGCACTTCATTATTCTTTTCGCTGTGGGAAAACCTTTGCCGGGCTTATGACCTATTTATGGAGGAAGGCTTTACCCCTTTCCGAGAAAGCCTTCTGGCTTACCAATCTTTCCTCGGACGGGAAGTAAAAGTAACATGGAGCGGGGGCACCCTGGTAGGTCTGGCTGTTGACCTGGACAGGGATGGTTCGCTTCTTGTAAAAGATAAAAAAGGGGCAGTGCAAAGAATTTATTATGGCGAAATTGAGTAACCGGAACACCACTAAGGGGCCTACACACCCCGGCACGTTAACGATGAGCGCTCTTTTCACAGCCCTCACCGCTGTCCTGGCTCAGTTTGCCATCCCGGTACCTATCAGCCCGGTCCCCTTTACCGGCCAGGTAATGGGAGTCTTTTTAGCCGGCAGCCTGCTCGGAAAAAGAGCCGGACTCTTATCAATTACCGCCTACCTCCTGCTGGGGGCTGCCGGTGCACCGGTTTTTTCCCTGGCTCGCGGGGGAATGCACATTCTGACCGGACCCAGCGGTGGTTACCTGTGGGGCTTCATACCGGCAGTATATCTTACCGGCCTGATTACAGAAAAAACCAGCCGCCACACTATTTTCATTAATGCTGCGGCCATGCTGGCGGCATTGGCCATAATATACTTTTTCGGAGCCTTGCAGCTCGGCCTGATCATGGGTTATAACGCTTACCAGTCCATTATTGTGGGAGTCCTTCCCTACCTGCCCCTCGACCTGCTCAAGGCCTGGCTGGCAGCCTGGCTGGGCTTACAGCTCAGGAGCACTCTTGAGCGTAACGGGCTTGGTCACACCGTGTCCGGGTGACAAGCTATCTCCACATTAAGCACACCAATCCCAGTTCCGGACACAGGTTAAAGCCCGCCTTAAGGTCATTGCTTTTAGGCCAGTTCATCCTGGGCCAGCAGGGCTGCACCGAGGGCCCCTACTATCTGCGGCTCTTCGGGGATAATCAAGTTTATATTCAGCTTCTCATTGAGGGCCTTAACCACGGCAGTGTTTTTAGCCACCCCCCCAGTAATCATCACTTTCTCTTCCAGCCCGACCCGGCGGACAAGCCCGGCAGTTCGATCTGCTATAGCCTGGTGCAGGCCGCGGGCAATATCTTCACGCGGCAACCCCCGGGCAATCAAAGAAACTACTTCCGATTCGGCAAATACTGTACACATACTGCTGATGGAAACAGTTTCTTTGGCCTGATGGCTCAACTCAGCCAGGTTTTCCAGCTCCACTTCCAGGGCCTGGGCCATAACCTCGAGAAACCTTCCGGTCCCGGCGGCACATTTATCGTTCATAGCAAAATCGAGAACCCGGCCGTTTTCACCCATGAGGATAACTTTGCTATCCTGGCCTCCGATATCTATAACCGTCCTGACAGACGGATCGAGAAAAAATGCCCCCCGGCCGTGACAGGTTATTTCAGTAATTCGCTTGTCGGCAAAATCAATACTAACCCGCCCGTAGCCTGTGGATACAACATATTCCAGGTCGGATCTCTTTAGGCCTGACTCATGAAGCGCTTTTTCCATCGCCTTTTCGGCGGCGCCCCTGCTGTTTGCCCCCGTAGGCAGAATAACTGAATTAAGCACCTCTCCCTTATCAAAAACAACAACTTCGGCTGTTAGTGATCCTACATCTATTCCTGCTACTGGCATATTAAGTACCTCCATCTCCAAATAATTAATGCGGCAAAAGACCGCCGATCGCTTTCCAAAGCTGATCCCGGCCGCTTCCGGTGCGAGCAGAAAAGGGCACCAGCAGTTCTTCTTCAAACAAACCCAGCCGGGCCCTGATCACCCGGGTTTGCCGGGCAAGAGCTCCCCGGGAAAGCTTGTCAGCTTTTGTGGCCACAGTAACCCGGGGAATACTGTGCACCCGCAGCCATTCTGCCATCAACATGTCGTCTTCTGTCGGTTCATGGCGGCAGTCGATCAAGTGCACACAACCATACAGGTTACCCCTCGTTTCAAGGTATTCTTCAATTATCGGCGCCCAGCGCTGGCGTTCTTTTTTCGATACTTTAGCATACCCATAGCCAGGCAGATCGACAAAACATATTTTTCCGTTAAGCAGGTAAAAATAAAGGCCCCGGGTCTTGCCCGGAGTTGAGCTGGTCCGGGCCAAATTCTTGCGCCCGATCAATTTATTGATCAACGATGATTTGCCGACATTGGAACGACCCAAGAAGGAAATTTCAGGAATCTCCCAGCCCGGAAATTGCTCTAACCCATAAGCTGCGGCTTTCAATTCTGCCTGCTTTATCTTCACAGTGTCACCTTTTGTCTTATTAGTGGCGGATTGAAGAATCCCGGTTTTCTTCGGGCATCTCCAGATCTTCTTTGCTGAGCCTTTTGTCCGGCAGCTTGTTCTTTATACCTTCAAGCTTTTCGGCCAGGGCCATTTCCAGGACCTCGTCCATATGTTCAACCATCCTGACTTCAACTTTACGCTTTACATTAGCAGGAACATCGGTTAAATCCCGGCGGTTTTCAGCAGGCATGAGCATATACCTGATTCCGGCCCGGTGCGCAGCCAGCATTTTTTCTTTCACCCCACCTACCGGAAGGACCCTGCCCCGCAAAGTAATTTCTCCGGTCATGGTAACATCATTCCTGACAGGAATTCGGGTAAAAGCTGATGCCAGGGCGGTAGCCATGGCAATGCCAGCTGAAGGTCCGTCCTTGGGGATGGCCCCTTCGGGCACATGGATGTGGATATCCATCTCTTCATAAAAGTTTTCTTCCAGTCCAAGCGCATCAGCCCGGGACCGGATATAGCTCATTGCCGCCTTGGCTGATTCTTGCATAATTTCACCAAGCTGCC
>CAYWIY010000027.1:9402-23463 GCA_964458455.1 uncultured Syntrophomonadaceae bacterium
CCCAGGTATTTCTGCAGGTTATTATTGGTCAGCCGAACCTTTTTCTTGCTGTTTTTAACCACTTCCCGGGCCACCTTGCGACAAATGGCGGATACGCTCCGTTCCAGGTTTCTTACTCCTGCTTCACGGGTATACTCTCTTATAATTCGCCTGATAGCTCCTTCAGAAATCCGGAGATTATCTTCGTCAAGCCCATTTTCTTTTAGCTGTTTTGGAATCAAGTACTGACGGGCTATTTCTACTTTGTCCTCTTCGGTGTAACCGGGGATATGGATCAATTCCATCCGGTCAAGAAGAGGCCGGGGTATATTAAAAGAGGTGTTGCCGGTAGTTATAAACATTACCTGGGACAAATCGAAGGGCATCTCGACATAATGGTCGCTGAAAACGCTGTTCTGTTCGGGGTCGAGAACCTCCAGCAGGGCCGAAGACGGATCCCCCCTAAAATCCGTGGACATCTTATCAATTTCATCCATCAAGAAAACGGGGTTCTTTGACTTAGCCTCTCTCATACCCTGGATAATCCGGCCCGGTAAAGCCCCGATGTAGGTGCGGCGATGTCCCCTGATTTCTGCTTCATCACGCACTCCGCCCAGGGAAATGCGGACAAAGTTACGTTCCAGGGCCCTGGCCACAGATTTAGCCAGTGACGTTTTACCCACCCCGGGAGGGCCGACCAGGCAGAGAATTGGTCCTTTTAGCTTTTCAGCCAGCTGGCGTACTGCCAGGTACTCAATAATTCTTTCTTTAACATTCTGCAGACCGTAATGATCCTCATCCAGGATCTGCTCGGCTGCATCGAGATCCAACCGGTCATCGGTTTCTTCCTGCCAGGGCAACTCTAAAAGCCAATCCAGGTAAGTCCTGATAACAATGGCCTCGGCTGCGGCCGGAGGCATTTTTTCCAGGCGATCAACTTCCTTGAGCGCTTTCTCCTCTACTTCTTCGGGAAGGTCGGCTTCAGCAATCTTGTTTCTGTATTCCTCGGCTTCAGCCGCTCTCTCATCTTTCTCCCCCAGCTCTTTCTGGATCGCTTTCATCTGCTCGCGCAGGTAATATTCTTTTTGGGTCTCCTCCATCTGCTTGCGGACCCTTAAGTTAATTTTCTGTTCTATCTCCTGGATTTCAATCTCGTTGCTCAATATTTCATTTAATTTCTCCAGGCGCTCTTGAATATCTATTGCTTCCAGCAGTTCCTGTTTTTGCTCAATTTTCGTACTAAGGTGGGAAGCAATGACGTCGGCAAACCGGCCGGGTTCTTCAATATCCGTAACAGTGGATAGGGTTTCCGGTGGAACTTTGCGGTTGATCTTGATGTACTGCTCAAACTGGTTGAGCACGCTCCTCATCAGGGCCTCTGTTTCCTGGTTTTTTTCCTCTTCATCCTCTACTATTTCAGCTTCCGCTTCAAAAAATAATTCCTCGGTGTGAAGCTTTTTTATACGGGCCCTGTTCAAACCTTCGACCAGAACACGGATAGTCCCGCCGGGCAGTTTGATCATCTGCTTTACCGTGGCCAGGGTCCCTACCTCGTTCAGATCGTCTATACCGGGTTCCGAGACCTTGGCTTCTTTCTGGGTAATTAAAACAATCCGGTTATCGTTTACCATCGAACGTTCCAGGGCCGAGACAGATCTCTCCCTGCCAACATCTAAATGCAAAACCATACTGGGAAAAACCAGAACGCCCCGTAAAGGCAAAACCGGCAGTTTTTCTTCTTTTGGCATAGCTAAAACCACCTTCGATAAAAAGTTAAAGCGAGAAGCCTTCGTTTGTTAACTATTCGCTCCCCGCTTTATTTTTTCCTTTTAGGAGCCCGGATTTTGGATTGTTCCGGGCAAACTATTATCAACCGGAACCGGATCAGGCCGATTCTTCTTTATTGTTGCGTTTGTCCTTGGTCACCAGGATAGGGGTATCCCCGTTCATAACGACCTCCCTGGTTATAATGCAGCGCTCAATATCATCCCTGGAGGGAAGTTCGTACATTACATTAAGCAGGGTTTCTTCCAGGATAGCCCGCAGGCCCCTGGCACCGGTATTTCTGTTCATCGCTTCTTCAGCGATTGCCCTGAGACTGTTTTCTTTGAATTCAAGGGTAATCCCGTCAAGCTCAAATATTTTCTCGTACTGCTTTACCAGGGCATTGCGCGGCTCTGTTAAAATGCGCACAAAAGCATCTACATCGAGCGGATCCAGGGTGGCAATAACCGGTATCCTGCCCACAAATTCAGGAATAAGTCCGTACTTGAGCAGATCCTGCGGTAAGATTTGCTTTAATATGGCACCCAGGTTCTTGTCATCGGGTGTCATCACTTCTGCCCCGAAACCGATTCCCTTGTTGCCGACCCGGTTCTGAATGATTTTTTCCAGACCGTCAAAGGCTCCACCACAGATAAACAGAATATCGGTGGTATCGATTTGCATGAATTCCTGGTGAGGATGCTTGCGTCCGCCCTGGGGCGGCACACTGGCCACTGTGCCTTCTAAGATCTTCAACAGGGCCTGCTGGACACCCTCTCCGGAAACATCGCGGGTAATGGAGGGATTATCAGTCTTGCGGGCCACCTTATCGATCTCATCAATATAGATGATACCTTTTTCCGCTTTTTCCAGGTCATAATCTGCAGCCTGGATGAGCTTGAGAAGAATATTCTCTACATCCTCGCCGACATAACCCGCCTCTGTGAGAGAGGTAGCATCAGCGATGGCAAAAGGCACATTCAGGATCCGGGCTAAAGTTTGGGCCAGCAGGGTTTTACCGACCCCGGTGGGCCCGATCAAAACAATATTGCTCTTCTGAAGTTCTACATCTTCCACTTTTTGACCGGCATTTACCCGCTTGTAGTGGTTATATACAGCTACTGAAAGGCTTTTCTTAGCCGATTCCTGGCCGATCACATACTGATCGAGCACCTCGTTGATATCCTGCGGCTTGGGCAGTTCCACAAACCCAAAATCGCTATCTTCACCAATCTCTTCTTCTATGATCTCATTGCACAACTCAATACATTCATCGCAAATATAAACGCCGGGTCCAGCCACAAGTTTGCGCACCTGTTCCTGTGTTTTTCCGCAAAATGAGCATTTCAGCTGTCCTTTTTCTTCATTAAACTTAAACATTTGGAGAACTCACCTCATCTCCATATTAGAATCAACTTGCTTTAACTCCTGTTTTCCAGTATATCGTCAATAATCCCGTATTTCTGAGAATCCTCTGCCGACATAAAAAAGTCGCGGTCGGTATCCTTAGAAATCGTTTCCACCGGCTGCCCGGTATGATGAGACAGGATTTCGTTTAATGTTTCCCTGACTTTGAGGATTTCCCGGGCATGAATATCTACGTCGACGGCCTGTCCCTGGGCCCCGCCGGCGGGCTGGTGCAGCATAACCCTGGAATGGGGAAGAGCATATCGCTTCCCTTTTTCTCCCGCCGCCAGCAGCACAGCACCAAAACTGGCCGCCAACCCTACGCAAATAGTCGAGATATTTGGTTTTACATATAACATTGTATCATATATGGCCATTCCAGCATAAACTGAACCGCCGGGAGAGTTGATGTAGAGACTGATATCCTTCTTCGGATCCTCGGACTCCAAAAACAGCATCTGGGCAACAACCAGGTTGGCCACATTGTCATCTATAGCACTGCCTAAGAAAATGATTCGGTCTTTGAGCAGTCGCGAGTAAATATCATAAGCTCGTTCCCCGCGGCTGGTCTGCTCAACCACCATCGGCACCAATACACTCATTATCTAAATCCTCCTATTCTTTCTTATTTATCTATTTCTTTTATCTATTTCTATAGTAACATATTTTAGCGATCTTCGTTCTCGTTATTTGTTTTCTCTTCACTTCCCTCATTTTCCCCGTTTTCATTTTCTGAGTTTTCAAGGCTGTTTTCATCCTTTTTCTCTTCTTCTTGTTCTTCTCCGCCTGTTTCAACTTTTTTATGCTCAGGCTTTACCATGGTTATACTGGCGTTTTCAACAAGTAAATCAACCGCCTTACGGATGCGCATTTCTTCACGGAGAGAAGGCAGGCGCCCCTGCTTTTCGAAAATGTCCTTGACCCGTTCCGGTTGATCGTTATAGGTTTCAGCTATTTCTGCAATCCTTTCATCTAGTTCGCTATCATCAACCGTAAATCCTTCTTTTTTGGCGATGGCATCCAGAACCAGGTTGGCCTTGGTCCGCTTTTCCGCCTCCGGGCGATTCTGTTCGCGAAGCTCTTCCCTGGTTTTGCCGGAAAACTCGAGGAATTGGTCTAACCCCAGACCCTGCTGACGAAGGTAGTTCTCCATGTCACTCATCATCCGGTCAATCTGGCGTTCAACCAGGACTTCCGGTAGCTTTACCTCAGAATTATCGCTGACTTTTTCAATCAGCGCTTCCTCAAGCTTTGTTTTCGACTGATCTTCGGCATTCTTAAGCATTTTTTCTTTTAAATCAGCTTTCATTTCATCCAGGGTTTCAAATTCACTGACCTCTTTGACGAAATCGTCATCAAGCTCGGGAAGCTGTTTTTCTTTAATTTGCTTCATCTTAACCTGGAAAGTGGCTTCTTTGCCGGCCAGATCTTCATTGCGGTAATCTTCCGGGAAGTTGACAACAACCTCTTTTTCTTCGCCGGGCTTTACTCCAACCAGTTGTTCTTCAAAACCGGGCACAAATGATTGCGAACCCAGTTCCAATGAATAATCCTCGGCTTCGCCGCCTTCAAAGGGTTCACCATCAACAAAACCTTTAAAATCTATGGTTACATGGTCACCGTCTTTAGCCGGCTCATCTTCCCGGGGTACCAAACGAGCATTTTGCTCCCTTAACATGTAGAGGTGGTGATCTACCTGTATATCATCAACTATAACTTCTTCCTTTTCGGCTTCAAGTCCCCTGTATTCACCCAGCTCCACTTCGGGCAGGACTTCGACCACAGCATTAAATAAAAGCGGTTTCCCTTCTTCAACCTGGACTAGCTCAAACTCAGGCTGGTTGATAGGATCGATTCCTGCTTCTTCAAGGGCCTGCTCGTAAGCCGGCGGGACCAGTTCTTCCAGGGCATCTTCATGCAGGATTTCCGGGCCAAAATGCGATTCCAGGACCTTGCGCGGAACCTTGCCTTTGCGAAAACCGGGCAGGCTAACCTTTTTAACCACCTTACGGTAAGCATTGGCCAGCGCCGTATCGACTTCCGGCGCAGCAACTTCAACTTCTAGCTTTACCTTGTTGTCTTCTATTTTTTCATGGTTTTTTAGCATATTTTGCTCCTCTCCTTGCTTTCCAGTTCCTCCAAACATGATTATTAGCTGATATTTATCTTAACACATCTTCCTGATGTGACATAAATAAAACACAATTAAAAACGCCTTTTATTCAGGCGTTGAAAGCAATTATTATATTATCATAGAAAAAAACTAGTGACAACCAATACAAACAAATATTCTCCACATAAATTATAACCAGCAGACAACTTTATTTATAATGAACTTGACCCACCAGCAAAGCCGGCATAGTGCATATGCACCTCTTATATTTTTGAAATAATCGCTTTAAATCTTGATGATTGTCTCAAAATAGTATACAATATATAACGAATGAGCCTTCATTCATTTAACTAAAACTCCACCCGGAGGTTATATGGCCAAACGAAGCGGCGAAAAACATCAGGTCATTCTTGATGCAGCAGTTAAAACTTTTTCCCGGGCCGGTTACCACCGCACCCGGGTATCCGACATCGCCGGTGAAGCCGGCGTTGCGGATGGAACTGTCTACATTTACTTTAACAACAAGGAAGATATATTAATTTCCGTTTTTCAAGATTTAATGAACCGTTTTGTAGAGGAATTAAAAGCCGAGCTTACCCACTGCCGGGATGCCAACGAAAAACTGGAAACAATCATCGGCTATCACTTAAGAACTCTCGGCAGCAAGCCGGAACAGGCCAGGGTAACCCAGATTGAACTCAGGCAGATTGATCAAAAGATTAATGAAGGTATATCCAAACCGCTTTTAAGTTATTTTCAATTGATCGAGGAGGTGATTGAAGAAGGTAAAAAGCAGGCTTTATACAGGCAGGAACTCGATACCAGGACCGCCCGGAAAGTGGTCTTCGGCGCCATCGACGAAGTAGTTACCTGCTGGGTCATGTCCAGCAAGCCATACCAGCTGGCCGATCTAAAAAAACCTGTATTTGACCTGCTGGTTAAAGGGCTGCAATAATTTTCAAATCAACTTTTTGTATTAAAACGTGTGGCTTTAATTAAACATGATGAAGGAGGTATTTAGATGGCCTTGAAAGAAATTAAAAAGGCTGCTGTTCTCGGCGCCGGAGTAATGGGCGCCACTATCGCCGCTCACCTGGCCAATGTGGGCATTCCGGTTTTACTGCTCGACATAGTCCCCCGTGAGCTGACCCCGGAAGAAGAAAAGAAGGGGCTGACCCTTGAAAGCCCTGAAGTTCGGAACCGCCTGGCTAATAACGGAAAAAACGAACTGCTCAAGCAAAAATTGAATCCCCTGTACCGCAAATCCTACATTGACCGGATCTCGACCGGCAATTTCGAAGACGACATTGACAAACTAAAAGATGTAGACTGGGTAATCGAAGTCATAGTCGAAAACATGGACATTAAGAAAAGGATGTTCAAGCAGGTCGAGGAAAACTGGACCGAGGGGACGATCGTGTCCTCAAATACTTCCGGCCTCTCCATTAACGAGATGGTCACAGAAAATTCGCCGGAATTCCGCAAGCATTTCCTGGGTACCCACTTTTTCAACCCGCCGCGTTACATGAAGCTCTTAGAATTAGTGCCTTGCGAGGACACTTCGAAGGAAGTCCTTGATTACATGCACCGGTTCTGCGAGCGGGTTCTCGGTAAGGGAGTAGTTTACGCTAAGGACACCCCAAACTTCATTGCCAACCGCATCGGCACCTACGCCATGATGTACACGATCAAGCTGATGCAGGATCAAAACATGAGTATCGAGGCAGTTGACACCATCACCGGCCCGCCAATGGGCCATCCCAAAAGCGCTTCTTTCCGGACTCTAGACATGGTCGGTATCGACACCTTCTACCATGTTGCCAACACGGTCTACAACAAATCGGATGACCCGGAAGAAAAAGAAGTCTTCAAAGTGCCCGACCTGCTGCAAAAGATGGTCGACAACAAGATGCTTGGCGAAAAAAGCAAGCAGGGCTTCTACAAGAAGGTCAAGGGAGAAAGCGGCTCTGAAATCTACGCCCTTGACTACGACAAGTTTGAATACAGGCCCAAGGAAAAGCCGCGCTTTGACATTCTATCCAAGACCAAGCAGGAAGGCCTTAAAGAAGGCTATAAGATGCTGGTCGAATCAGATGACCAGGCCGGAAAATTTGCCTGGGAGCTGACCAAAAAGCTCCTTATTTATACCGCCAGGCTGATACCAGAAATTGCCGACGACATCGTTAACGTCGACCGGGCCATGCGCTGGGGCTTTAACTGGAAGCTCGGCCCCTTTGAAACCTGGGATACCATCAGTGTCAAAGAAAGCGTTGAAAGAATGAAAAATGAAGGCGAAACTATCCCGGCTAACGTGGAAGAAATGCTCGCTAAAGGCTTTGAAAGCTTCTACAAGCAAGATGAAGACGGGTTCTTTTACTTTTACGATTTTGCAGCAAAGGACTACAAACAGGTGCCGATCAGCCCCGAGGTAATCAGCCTGCCCGCCCTGAAAAAGCAGAACAAGCTGATCAAGGGCAATGACGACGGCAGCCTGGTTGACCTGGGCGACGGGATCTGCTGCCTGGAACAGCACAGCCCCCGCCAGGCCCTTTCCCCGCAGTTCTGGGAATTCATCCATGAAGCCGTGGAAGAAGCCGAGAAAAATTATGCCGGTATGGTGGTCGGCAACCAGGAGACCAACTTCTGTGTCGGGGCCAACGTTGCCCTGATGCTGATGGCGGCCCAGTCCGGCGACTGGGACATGATCGACCAGACCGCCAGGAGACTCCAGGACGGCCTGATGGCCATGAAGTACGCCTCGATCCCCGTGGTCACCGCACCGCACCAGATGACCCTCGGCGGCGGCCTGGAAGTAGCCCTGCACGGTGACCGGATGCATGCAGCTGCAGAAACCTACATGGGGCTGGTAGAAGTCGGTATGGGCCTGCTGCCCGGCGGCGGTGGAAACAAGGAATACTTGATCCGCTTTACCGAAGGGCTTAAAGAAGGGGTCAAGGTAGACCGGCTGCCATTTGTTCAAAAAGCCTTTGAAGCGATCGCCATGGCTACAGTGGCTACCAGCGCCGCCCATGCCAAAGAACTCGGTTTCATGCGGCAGACGGATAAAATAACGGTTAACCAGGACCACCTCCTGCATGATGCCAAAAACACCGCCCTGGCCATGCACATTGAAGGTTACGAGCCCCCGGAACGCAAACAAATCCCGGTCCTCGGGGAATACGGAATAGCCACCTTCAAAGTAGGCGTCCAGAATATGCTCTGGGGCGGTTACATCACCGAGCATGAACAAAAAATCGCCAATGAGATCGCCTTTGTTCTCTGCGGAGGAAATATAAAACCGAATTCGCTTGTCAGTGAGCAGTACCTGCTCGATCTTGAAAGAGATGCCTTCCTGCGTCTACTCGGCGAGGAGAAGACCCAGGAACGGATCAACCACTTCCTGAGCACAGGCAAGCCTTTACGGAATTAAAAAGGAGGTAAGTAAAGATGAAAGAAGCTGTTATCGTTTCCACTGTCAGGACGGCTATCGGCAGGGCGCCGCGGGGCACCCTGCGCAATACCAGGCCTGAACATATGGGCACTACGGCTGTTACAGAGGCTATAAACCGGGCCAGGGGCCTGGACAAATCTGAAATAGAAGACGTGATCCTAGGCTGTTCCTTCCCGGAAGCAGAGCAAGGGATGAACATTGGCCGCATCGTGGCCCTACAGGCCGGGCTGCCCGACTCCGTACCGGGACAGACCGTAAACCGCTTCTGCTCCTCCGGCCTGCAGTCAATAGCTATGGCTGCTGAAAGGATCATGTGCGGTTTTGCCGACGTCATCGTGGCAGGTGGAGTAGAAAGTATGAGCATGGTCCCCATGGGCGGCAACAAACTGGCTCCAAGCCCCCACTTAGCCGAAGAACACATTGAAGCCTATACTCCCATGGGCATTACCGCTGAATTTGTCGCCCAGCGCTATAACATTTCCCGGGAAGATCAGGACCAGTTCGGCTTGAAAAGCCACCAGAGAGCGGCAGCAGCCATCAATGAAGGGCGTTTTAAAGACGAAATTGTCCCGCTCAACATCACGGAACGCGAAGTTGGACCGGACAACAAGATTGTAGAAAAAGAAAAGACCTTTGAAGTAGACGAAGGAGTCCGCCCTGACACTACCCTGGAAGCCCTATCCAAGCTGCGCCCGGCTTTCCATGAAAGCGGCACCGTTACTGCCGGGAACTCATCGCAAACCAGCGATGGTGCAGCCGCAGCGGTGGTTATGTCAGCAGACAAAGCCAAAGCCCTGGGCTTGAAGCCCATCGCCGTATTCCGGGGCTTCAGCGTAGCCGGCTGCCCGCCTGAAGTCATGGGTATCGGACCATCAGTAGCCATACCCAAATTGATGGAGCAAACCGGGATAAAAATTGAAGACATCGACCTGGTCGAATTAAACGAAGCCTTCGCCTCCCAGGCCCTGTACTGCATCCGTGAACTGGGCCTCAACGAAGATATTGTCAACGTCAACGGCGGGGCTATTGCTTTAGGCCACCCGCTGGGTTGCACCGGGGCCAAGCTGACCGCCACCCTGCTTCATGAAATGGGAAGACGCGATTCCCGCTACGGCGTCGTATCCATGTGTATCGGCGGCGGTATGGGCGCAGCCGGGCTGTTCGAGCGGGTTTAACCGGCGTTAAAAATAATAAAGTAAACAATTAACACCACAACTAATCCAACTCGGGGCACTGTGCTTAATCATTACATGATTTTATGTTATGATAAAAGCATAGTGTCCCTATTATTTATCCTTTTACCGCTTATCACATGAACAAAGGGACCCTGTAACTTACATCTCACCCTTACCGGTTTGCACTGCCTTACGGGCCGGCGCAGGTATTGTATATTCCAGCTTACTTGTAAAGAAACCTGCCGGGCCAGGGCCGTAAAGCAACTGCTCTTTTGTTCAAAACTTTACCGCTTCCAGGCGGCTATGAATGAAGTAATTAACAGGAAGGAGGGCTATTAAAGCCATGACACCGCGTGAAGAAATTGAGAACAGAATCAAAAAACTGCAGGCGGTCATGCGCGAAAAAGAAATCAGTGCATCTTTATTAATCCAGCGTGCGGATCTTTTTTATTTCAGCGGCACCGGGCAAAACGGCATCCTCTTTGTACCAGCTGAAGGTGAACCAACCCTTTTAATAAAGAAGTCATTAACCAGGGCCCAGCAGGAAAGTGCTATTGAAAGCATCATTCCTTTTACCGGCTGGGAAAAGCTGGTTGAAACAATCGAAGAAAACATTCCGGCCAACTCCATAATTGGCCTGGAATTGGATGTTTTACCGGCAGGCCTTTACCTGCGTTACCAGGAAAAACTCAAAAACTATCAGCTGAATGATACTTCAAGCCTCATCCGCCAAATCCGGGCGATCAAGTCTGATTATGAAATTGCCCAAATGAAGGAAGCAGCCAGGCTTAGCAAATCTGTTTTTTTGCACGCCAGGGATAAAATTAAAGCAGGTATGGCTGAAGTAGAACTGGCCGGGCACCTTGAATTCCATGCCCGCACCCTGGGGCATCAGGGCGCGGTACGAATGCGCGGCTTCAACCAGGAACTGTATTATGGCCATGTTCTTACCGGTGATAATGCCGCCACCATCACTTTTTTTGACGGCCCCACCGGCGGATCCGGCCTCAACCCCT
Organism: uncultured Syntrophomonadaceae bacterium; assembly: GCA_964458455.1. GTDB lineage: Bacteria > Bacillota > Dethiobacteria > DTU022 > DTU022 > B1SED10-74M. Next base: position 20,308 of record CAYWIY010000027.1, read on the forward strand.
CTTTTCCTCAGGGCGCCGGGGCAAACATGATCAGAGAAAATGAACCAATCCTGATTGATTTTGTCAGTGTCCTCAGGGGTTACATGGTCGATCAAACCCGTATTTTTTGCGTAGGGGAACTCCCCCTGCACCTCCGCGAAGCCCACCGGCAAGCGGTCCGGATTAAAAATACCCTGGCCAGGTATGGAAAACCGGGGGTTAAATGCAGCGAACTTTATGCAAAAGCCGCGGAACTGGCTAATGAAGCGGGACTAACCAACCATTTTATGGGCTACGTGGAAAAGGTCAATTTCGTGGGCCACGGGGTAGGCCTGGAACTGGACGAACTACCGCTTATTGCACCGGGATACGACGTGCCCCTTGAGGAAGGAATGGTTTTTGCCCTGGAACCAAAATTCATTTTCCCCGCCGAGGGCACAGTCGGTATTGAAGACACTTTCGTAGTCGGTTGCGACGGCCTGATCCAGCTCACAGATTTCAGTGAAACCCTGCAAGTTATATAACTAAAAAAGCATCCCCGTATCCTGCCTTTTAATTATACAGGTATACTGTGGATGCTTATTTATTATCGATCCATAATCTTAGAGCCGACCGGCTCTAAACAAAATCCCTATCAGCCCCCACCGGTATTGCATCCAAACAACAGTAACATGCTCGTTACAACTATTGCTAAATAAGCAACCCTGTAAAGAACCATCAGAAAACCTCCGTTTCATTATTTAATATATTAATCATATTAATAACACAACTTGGTATTATTAGCAACTTAAAAAAGTGCGAAAAATAAAAGCCAGGGTCCGTATTTTCACAAGCACATGGCACAGCAAGCTAGTTATGCAAATAACATTATGTTAACAATAAAAAGATTTTCGATCCTAAAAGACCAGCAAATCAACCTTTCGCAAAGGCAAATGCCCGTTCTGTTAACAGTATTCACAGAGTTATCCACAGGTTTATGCCGGTATATCCGTTTCAAGATCACATTATCCACATTATCCGCATTGAGTAACCATAAAACAGATCCTTTATATGGCAACAAAAATGGCATGTAAATTGATGTAGGTTGGGGATGCAATTTAATAAAAAATGTGCTATAAAAAAAGGGAAAATGGATTAATTAGCGAATATGGTTTATGGAAAATACCTATTACTATATTAAGGAGGCATCAGCATGGAAGTCAGAGTAAATGATGATTGCAGCGCATGCGGAATTTGTGAGGATATTTGCCCCGAAGTTTTTGAATTAGGAGATGAAATAGCAGAAGTAAAGGTAAATCCAGTGCCTGCAGAACACGAAGATAGCGTCCGCGAAGCAGCCGAGGAATGTCCTACTGAATCAATCGAGATCTCCTAATAAAAAAACATAACAGTCTTTAAACAAAGCCCGCTCAAAAGCGGGTTTTGTTTTATAAAGAAACTTCTAAGATACAAGGAAATTTTTACTTTCTGCCGAATTTAGGCATAAACAACTGATAACAGCAGCGGGGTGACAAAGTTGAAGCTTAAAGAATTGTTACACAGCATACCGCTTTTAGAAGGAAACCCGGATCTCGATCTGGACATCTGCGGCCTGGCCTACCACTCGGGCCAGGTCGAAGAAGGATACCTTTTTGTCTGTATCAAAGGCTATAAAACAGACGGCCACCTCTACCTTAAGCAGGCTCAGGAAAATGGAGCAGCCGCGGCTGTTGTTGAATATATTCAGGAAGACCTGGAAATACCCCAGCTACGCGTGGCTGACGGTCGCGCAGCCCTGGCAGCCCTGGCCGACCACTTTTACGATCATCCCTCTTCAAAAATGCATGTTACCGGGGTCACGGCAACTAACGGCAAAACATCCACCACCTATATGCTCAACTCCATCCTGGAGGAACAGGGCCTGAATACCGGCCTGATTGGCACAGTCATCGTAAAAACCGGCGATATCGTCCGGCCTGCCGGCCTGACTACGCCCGAATCCCTGGATCTACACCGCATTTTCAACCAGATGGTGGAGAATGAGGTCTCCCATGCCGTCATGGAAGTGTCTTCTTCCGGGCTGGAGCTGAAAAGAGTAGGAAATATCGACTACGATACAGTGGTCTTAAACAATATCAGCCGCGAACACATCGATTTGCACGGCTCCTTTGAAGCCTACTTAAATGCCAAGGCCGGGTTAATCCGCAATGCCAGGAAAGACAGCTGGGCTGTTCTAAACCTGGACTGCCCTTACAGTTCCACTCTAAAGAATGAAACCGCTGCCCGGGTCTTTACCTACGGGCTTAAAAACAGGGAAGCGGACTGCCTGGTAACTAACCTCGACCTGGGCACCGGCAGGGCCCGGTTCAAGGTCGAAATACTAAAACAAGAACCGGCTGATATCTTTGCTGGATATCCAGGCTCCTTCCAGGTTGAGCTATCCGTGCTCGGCCTGCACAGCGTCTACAATGCCATGGCGGCAATCCTTTCAGCCCTGCTCCGGGGCATTCCTGTACAGGTGATCCAGAAGGCTTTAAAAGAATTCCGGGGAGTTGAAAGAAGGTTCGAGCTTATTTTTGAAGATGATTTCAAGGTGATCGACGATCATTTCGCCAATTACGGCAACATTAACGTCACCCTGGAAACCCTGCAAATGATGGACTACAAGAAGTTGCACCTGGTTTATGCGATCAGGGGTGGGCGGGGTGTAACCGTTAACAGAGAGAACGCCGAGGCTATCGCCGAGTGGGCCCCCAGGCTGGGAATGGATAAAGTGATCGCCACAACCAGCGTATCACACGTCGATGAAAAAGACGTGGTCAACGAAGAAGAAAGAATCGTTTTTGAAGAAGTGATGGAGAACGCAGGGCTCAAGGCAGAAATTTATGAAGAACTGCCCGGTGCCATCGCCCGGGGGCTGGAGAATGCTGCCCCGGACGATGTAGTGCTGCTCGCAGGCTGCCAGGGCATGGATTACGGCGCCTCGATTTGCCTGGAACAAATCCACCGCCTTAAACCCCACCTGGACAACGAAAAAGTCTTCGCCGCCTTAAAAAACAGGGTAGCAGGCGTTTAATTGATAAACAGCCCTCGGTATTCCCTGCAGCCAAAAATTCTGCAGCCCAGGCTTTACTGCTGCAGGCTTGCTTATTTCAAGCTTCTTTAACCTCCACGCCGCCCATGATGGCGCGGGCCTGG
>CAYWIY010000028.1:0-6510 GCA_964458455.1 uncultured Syntrophomonadaceae bacterium
ATCCAACAATATTCAAAGTGCCATCGGGGCGGGGTTCGCCGAGCCCAACCCTTACTTCAGCTGTTCCTACGTCAATGCCGACAATAAAACTCTTCCGATTCACCTTCAAACCCCCTTACCCTTCCAAGCATGGTGCAATAACTACTTTACTATTCTACACATTTCCACTATTTCTTTTATTATTCTACGGATCAGCCTCCTTTCCTTCTTCTTTAATTACAGCACTGCCAGAAACCACCAATCTTTTGCCGCACCTGACATCCAACCGCGCTTCAGTGGCCGGGTCGATGTAAGGAAGGCTGTTTTCAATAAGACGCATCTTGTGCTCCATATCTTCCCCCTCACCGAACCATATTTCCAATCCATCAACTGTATAAGCAATCAGGTTATAATTTTCCTGCAAATCAATCTTTTCTACTTCCAGGGCACCCTCGCCGGACCAGGCCGCGAAAAAATTTTGCAAGGCTTTCACTGTGGCCGGGCAATCGATCGGCGCACCAGGGATTACTTTCCGCCCATCTATCCCTGAAATAAGGGGATAATCTTTTTCCGGTTCACCGGTATAGTCCATACTGACTCCCTGGCTGTCAACCAGCCAAAACCCATCGGCAGTCATTACATAACCGACCGGCTGTCTTTCATTGACTTCAACCACCACTGTGTCCGGAAGTTCCCGTTTGATTTTGACTTCTTCGGCCCTGGGCAACTGTGCTTTGATCCGGGAAGATATTTCCTTTTCTCCGAGCAGGAAAATACTCATTCCCTCACTGATACCCCCGGCATGCAGGATCTCCTCCGCCTGCAGTTGATCCATTCCTTCCACCCGGATAGCTGCTACCCTGAAATAAGCTTCGCCCTGCCACAGCAGGACCACAAAGCCCGCCAGGACCGCTACTTTTACTAAAAAGCGTAAAAACCGTTTCCAGGCTGAAGGCCGGTTTTTATCCTGGACCAGTTGTAAATGATCGTTTTTCCGTTCCATCGGTTAACTCTCCTCACCGATAATTCTTACTTCCGGCTGCAGTTCAATACCGTATTTATCCTTAACCAGTTGCCGCACCGCCCTGATCAGGGCCAGGACATCGGCTGCACTGGCACCACCGGTGTTCACTATGAAATTAGCATGTTTCTCGGATACTTCCGCCCCGCCAATGCGCATCCCCTTGCCCCCGGCTTCTTCAATGATCTTGCCTGCGGGTTTATCGGAAGGGTTCCGGAAAACACTGCCTGCACTGGGCTGTTTCGGGTGCCGCTTGCGGCGCTCAGCCGAATACTTTTCCATAGCCCCGCTAATTTGCTCCGGCTCACCATGCGTAAGCTCCAGGCAAGCTTCAACAATAATACCTTTCCCAATCAAACTGCTGCTCCGGTAGCCAAAACTAATCTCTTCACGTGCTACCTTGTTAGCCCGGCCATAAAAGTCTACCAGGGTGACCGTATGCACTTTTTCCCCTACATAGCCGCCAAAAGCACCGGCATTCATAATCAGGGCTCCGCCAAGAGAACCGGGAATACCGATGGCAAATTCAAGACCGGAAAGCCCGGCTTCCCTGGCGCTATTTGCCAGGGCCGGCATCGGCGTTCCCGCACCGGCAGTCAAAAAGTGGCCTGCATGGGTGGTATAGCTGAAAGGTGTGCCGATTTTGACCACCAGGCCCCTGATACCTCCGTCGAGCACTAACAGGTTGCTTCCATTGCCCACAATATAGAGGGGCAGGCTATGCTTGTCGCTGTAACGAACTGCTTCGGTTAACTCTTTCATGTTTGCCGGGCAGATGAAGTAATCAGCGGGGCCGCCAACCATCCAGGAGGTGTGCTCCGACATGGGTTCGCCTTTTTTAATTCCGTGTGTCAGCCTGGAGCCCAGTTCCCGCTCAATATTCACATCGCCACCTCCTGCAGGCAACGGTACAGCTTTTCTGCAGCATCAGTAACACCCATCTGTTTACTCGACTCACTCATTTTCCCCAAAAGGGCCGGTTCACCAATCAGCCTGTCAATTTCTTCCTTTAAGCGGTGATGATCAAGATCTTTTTCCTCGATCAGCACTGCCGCTCCCCGGTCAGAAAGCATCCGGGCGTTGTAATACTGGTGGTTGTCAACCACGTTGGGTGAAGGGATTAGAATGGCCGGCACCCCAAGGGCCGTTATTTCAGCCAGGGTCGTCGCCCCGCTCCTGGTCACAGCCAGGTCCGCTGCCGCTAATGCCTGGGGCATCTCGGACAGGTAGGAATAGAGCAGGACCCGGGCCGGCACTTTCCCGATTTCTTCCATCACTTCATCGTAGTATATATCGCCTGTTACATATATTAAATTAACTCCTTCCGGCAGGTAACTATCTTTTAAATAAGCAGTTATCACCTGGTTCAATCTCAGGGCCCCCCGGCTTCCACCGTAAATGAGAATCGTTTTTTCGCCGGGATCGAGGTTGAAATGGCGGCGCCCTTCTTCCCTGCCTAAAGCGCTTACTTCACTGGCCCTGGGATTACCGGTAAATAACGGCTTGCTAAAAGGAGGCAGTTTTTTTGCCGTCCCCGCGAAGGAGAGGCACACTTTCCGGGCAAACGGGGCAAACCAGCGGTTAACCATGCCCGGCAAGGCGTTTTGCTCATGCAGGACCACCGGGCGCCTTTTCAGCAGGGCCGACATGACCAGGGGGGCCGCAACATAGCCGCCTGTACCCAGGACCACGTCGGGCTGGTACTCTTTTATGATTTTCAAAGATCTCCTGATACCGCCCAAAAAATCTTTGATAAAGAGGCCCAGCTGCTTAAAACTACGCCGGAAACCGGAGGCGGGGATAGTAACCAGGGAGAAGCCGGAAGCGGGAACTATCTTGCTCTCCAACCCGGCGGCGCTGCCCACAAACAGGGTTTCCACAGAACTGTCCCGGTCCCTGGCATAACGGGCTAAAGCTAAGGCTGGATAGATATGGCCGCCGGTGCCTCCTCCCCCGATTAAAATTTTCATGTTTACGCCGCCTCCTTACGGGCTGCCGCTTCCCGGCCGTACTTGGATATGTTAAGCAGTATGCCAATTCCGATCAGGGTGAAAAAAACAGAACTGCCGCCTGCGCTGATCAAAGGCAGGTTAATCCCGGTTACAGGCACAGCCCCGGTTACCACCGCTACATTAACCAGGACCTGAACGGCAAGCATAAAAGTAATCCCGGCCGCAACCAGGCTGCCAAAAAGCTCAGGCGCCTTTAGAGAGATCTGAAAGCCGCGCCAGATTAATATCAAATAAAGCATCAAAACGGCGACGGCCCCGATAAAACCAAGTTCTTCTCCAATAACAGCAAAAATGAAATCATTCTGCGGCTCGGGCAAATAAAACAACTTTTGTTTGCCCCGGCCCAGTCCGGCGCCAAATAAATGGCCGGGACCCAGCGCGTAAAGCGACTGGATAACCTGGTAACCCGAACTGGATGGATCGGCCCAGGGATCTAAGAACGTAAACAGCCTCTGCATCCGGTATTCTTCCTTCAAGGTAAAATAGGCCATGGGGGGTAAGAAAACCAGGCTCAGGCCGGCAACCTGGGTCATGGGCATACCGGCAAAAATGATCACGAGCATGCTTCCGGCGACCACCACCAGCGCTGTTCCCATATCAGGCTGGAACTGGATCATGAAAAACACCGATCCCACCAGCACCATGGGAACCAGGCTGGCCGTCCAAAAATTGTGGATGTTTACCCGGCGGCTGCTTAAATAAGCGGCTGTAAAAATTACCAGGGCCAGCTTGCTAAACTCTGATGGCTGCAGCACTAAAGGACCGAGAGCCAGCCAGCGCCTGGCTTCGGTTCCCATCTCGGAGCCAAAACCGGTAAATACCATCCCCAGCAGGACAAAGTTTAGCAGTAAAATCAGGATCGAAAACCGCTTCAGCTGTTTGTAGTGAAACCGGGAGATAATATACATGCCGATCAGGCCGATAGCGACCCACATTGCCTGGCGCTTTAAGAAATAATAGGGGTCTCCCCTGCTTTCTTCAGCCATAACAAAACTGGCGCTGAAGACCATCAGCAGGCCGATGGCCAGCAGGATCAAAGTAACCATCAGGAGGATGCGGTCATAGTGTTGCGGCTTTGCAGTGCTACCCATTACTTTCCACCCCCCTCTGTCCTTTCGGCCGGTTTTTTAAGTCTTTTACCAGTTTCTTGAACAGCTCACCTCTGATTTCGTAGCTGGTGAACATATCCCAGCTGGCACAGGCCGGAGAAAGCAGGACTATGTCGCCCGGTTCCGCCATTTCATAAGCCTTTATAACGGCTTCTTCCAGGTCGGTTGTGTAGTGCAAATTATTAAAACCGGCCTCTTCCGCCGCCCGGGCCAGGATATCTTTTGTTTCTCCGTATAAAACCAGGCTCTCTACCTCCCTGGTAATTATTTCAGCCAACTCGCTAAAATCGCTGCCCCTTTCCTTGCCCCCGGCAATCAGGATCTTGCGCCGGCCGGGGAAAGACTGCAAGGCTTTTATGGTTGAGCCGGGGTTTGTCCCCTTGGAATCATTGATATAGTCGGCTCCATCTATAGTGGCCACGTACTCCAGGCGGTGCTCGATAGCTTTGAAACTGCGCAGTACTTCAGCTATCGCCGCCGGTTCTGCTCCGGCCGCCCAGGCGGCCGCAGAAGCAGCAAGGGCATTTTCCAGGTTGTGCTCTCCCGGAAGAGATACCTCCTCAACCGCACAAATTGTTAAAGGCTCGCAGCCCGGGTTAAACAGGGTAATCCTGCCCTCAACTATTCCCACCCCTTTTTCCACCGGGGCCGCATCAAACCAGAGCACCCGGCTTTTACACCTTTCCGCCAGGGAAGCAACCCGGGCATCCGAAGCATTTAGAACGGCATAATCACTATCCAGCTGGTTTTCAATGATCCGGGCTTTAGCCGCAAAATATTTTTCAATACTCTTATGGTAATCCATGTGATCCTCGGCAAAATTCAGGAACACCGCTACCAGGGGACGTAACCTGTCGATATTTTCAAGCTGGAAACTGCTCAATTCGGCCACCACAAACCCCTGGGCATTAATACCTGAAACCACCCCGCTGAGGGGGTTGCCAATATTGCCGGCAGAGAAAACCGGATCGAAACGGGCTTCTTTGAGCATCGCTGTTACCAGGGATGTTGTGGTAGTCTTGCCGTTTGTCCCGGTCACTCCGATCATCGGAGCCTTGAGAAAAGCGTAGGCCAGTTCCACCTCGGAAAGGACTGGCACCTGCAATTCCTCCGCCTTTTTAAATACTTCCAGGTCCGGCGGCACGCCGGGGCTTTTTATAATCATGGAAAGCCCTGCCGTAACCAGCCCGGGAGAAGTGCCTCCGGTGACCACTTCTACTGCGGGGTAACGCTTCAACCCGGATGCTTCATCTTTTAATTCCTCGGCCTGTTTTCGATCGGCCACGGTAATTTTAGCCGCGCCCATGTCAGCAAGCAGCTGCACGGCAGCAACGCCGCTGCGCGCCATTCCAATGACCAGGATTTCTTTATCTTTAATCATCTCTATCATCTACAGGCCCTCCAGGCTAGTTTTCCGGCCGTTTTCTTAGCGGCCGTAGGCCAATACCCCGGCCAGGGCAAATAAAGCTGCGGCAGCCCAAAAAACGGAGACTACTTTCCACTCCGACCAGCCTTTCATTTCAAAATGGTGGTGCAGCGGGCTCATTAAAATCACCCTCCGCCCGGTAAGCTTAAAACTGGCTACCTGAACAATAACAGATAAAGCTTCCACTACAAATACAGCGCCTATCAGGATTAAAAACAGCTCCGTCCCGGTTACTACGGCGATGGCCGCAAAAGCACCGCCCAGGGCCAGGGAACCGATGTCGCCCATAAACAGCCGGGCCGGGTAGCGGTTATAGAGCAGGAAGCCCAGGCAGGATCCGGCCAGGGCGGCACAAAAAATACCTACTTCAGGGAGACCTGCCTGCCAGGCGATGGCCATAAAAGCTCCAAGCCCTATAATTGAAGTTCCCGCTGCCAGACCATCCAGGCCGTCGGTCAAATTAACGCTGTTGCTGGTTGCTGATATAACCAGGAATATGAATACCGGGTGAAAAAACCCGAGATCAATTTCAAAATCGAGGAAGGGAACATGGATCGCCGTCGAATAGAGGCCGAACCGGTGCAGGGCAAGAACCAGGAGAGCGGTCAGGATTACTATCGCCCCCATCTTAGACCTGGCTTTCAAGCCCAGGGAGCGGCCATGAGCAATCTTACCGTAATCATCGAGAAAGCCGATCAGGCCGCAGCCAAGCGTAACCAATAGCACTGCGTAAAGAGCGGGAGAAAACCCGGTTAAGGCAATACTGGCAAGAATCGCCGCAGGAATAAAAACAAGCCCGCCCATGGTAGGTGTCCCTGCTTTTACCGAGTGGTTTACCGGCCCGTCTTCCCTGATCTGCTGGCCGTACTGCAGCCGGCGCATATTTTTGATGAACAGCGGAGAGAAAAGCGCGGTTATAACGAAAGCGCCTGCCAGGGCTATGATTGCACTGTAAGCCATCAC
>CAYWIY010000028.1:6520-22721 GCA_964458455.1 uncultured Syntrophomonadaceae bacterium
CTTCCTCTCCGGCCAGGGCCCGGACAATTACCTCCATTTTCATACCCCTGGATCCCTTTACCAGGACAAACCAGTTTTCATCAAGGGACATCCTGGCCAGCAAATCCAGGGCTTGATTATGGTCTTCACATGTATAAGCCTTTAAACCGGCATCGCGGGCCCCTTCGGCAAAACCAGAGGCCAGCTCACCAACTGTAACCAGGCAGCCGATGCCGCATTCAGCGGCGTAACGGCCGCAGGAAAGGTGGGCTTCCCGGGCACCGGGACCCAGTTCTAGCATGTCCCCGAGCACGGCCACCGTTTTTTCCCCTCCAAGCTCAGAGAGCAGCCGCAAAGCTGCCCTGACTGAACTGGGGTTGGCATTATAGGAATCATCAATAATTCCGGTCCCTTGCCGGTTATGCAAAACCTGGAACCGGCCGGCCGTAGACTGGGACGATTTAAGCCCCTCCTGCATCTCCGGCAGGCTCAGTTCGAGGATATAGCCGACGGTAAGAGCCGCCAGGGCATTACTGACCGACTCCCGTCCAGGTAGTGGTGATTCAAACCACTCCTCTTTATTATTGGGAAAACGCGCCCGGAAAAAGCTCTTCTCTCCCCTTTGAGACAACTGTAAGCCTTTTATATCGCCCTGGTTAAAGCCATAGTAATATGCTTTTCCCGGGAAGCGTTTTCCCAAACTTAGGAGGCGGGGATCATCGCCGTTTAAAGCGGCTACCCCGCCTGAGCCGAGGTAATCGAGTAATTCTCCTTTCGCTTCTGCTATGGCTTCGATCGAGCCAAGCAGTTCAATGTGGGCTTCTCCTATGTTGGTCAAAACGCCAATGGAAGGATCCGCTATTTCACACAAAGTTTTAATTTCGCCACCGGCGCTCATGCCCATTTCCAGGACAGCCACCTGGTGGTCCTTTTCCAACTGCAATATAGTTAAAGGCAAACCGATTTCATTGTTCAGGTTGCCTGTAGTTTTTAAAACCTTGAACTTAGCCGAAAGGACACCGTCTATAAAATCCTTGGTTGTCGTTTTTCCGCTGCTGCCGGTAATCCCCACTACAGGCAGTTCGAAACGCCTGCGGTAAAACGCTGCCAGCTGCTGCAGGGCATCCAGGGTATCTTCAACACCGATCAACAGGAAGTCTTCCGGCAAAGCCGGATCGGGTTCCCGGTCCAATTTATGAAAAGCACCGGATGCTCCCTGTTCAGCAGCCTGCTTCATAAACAGGTGCCCGTCTGTCCGTTCACCTGTAAAGGGCACGAATAAGTCACCGGGCTTGATCTCCCTAGAATCAATGGCCACCCCGGACACAGGTTGACCGGGGCTGCCCTGGAGCAACCTGCCGCGGCAGGTTTCAATTACATCAGATGCTTTGAACTTCATTACCCCGGACTCCTTCCGGTTTACTTATTCTTCCTCTTCGGGAGCATCCTGCTCTTCCGGTTGCTCCGAAGGTGGAACCTGCAAGTAATTTAATGTATCCTCCATGATCCTTTTAAACAGGGGCGCACTGGTATGGACTCCTAACCGCGGCCCCCTGGTGACACCGTCAACAGCCACGTAAAGCACGATCTGCGGATCGTCCACCGGCGCAAACCCGGCCAGGGAATAAATGAATTCATCGGACCTGTAATTGCCTTCATCATCTATTTTTTCGGCCGTTCCTGTTTTGCCGGCCACCCGGTAATTTTCCAGGGCAGCCGCCGTGCCGGTACCGTCTAAAATAACGCTCTCCATCATATCAATTAGCTGCCGTGAAGTTTCTTCGGAAACTACCTGCCTGATCACTTCCGGTTCCCTCCGGTAGTATGTTTCTCCATCCTGATCAATTATTTCTTCCACCAGGTAGGGTTTCAGCAGGTAACCCCCGTTGACCATGGCCGTTATGGCCATTGTTTGCTGGATCGGTGTTACAGAGATCCCCTGCCCAAATGATGTTGTCGCCAGTTCTTGCGGCCCCACGTTTTCAAGGTCAAAAATAAGTCCACTGCTTTCACCGGGATAATCAATACCGGTAGCCCGGCCAAAACCAAACCCTTCTATATAATGGAACAATTTTTCCTTGCCCAGGGTTTCACCCAGTTCAATAAAAGCCGGGTTGCAGGAACCGCCCACGGCATCGTAAAAGCTGATTTCCCCGTGCCCGCCTCGACTTGAGGTCCAGCAATTAATCCGGCGTCCGCCAACGGTAACATGGCCCGAACAGTGTATGGTTTCATCCGGCTCAAAAAGCCCTTCTTCCACCAGTGCGGCCAGGGAAACCATTTTGAAGGTCGATCCCGGTTCAAATGAAGAACTAAACACCGGTAAAGACCAGTTCTGAGGATCGAAACTGGCGTAGTTTTCCGGGTTGTAATCCGGTTTTGATGCCGCAGCCAGGACCGCTCCGGTAGAGGGGTCTACGGCCACTGCCATGGCTTGCCTGGGCGCGGCCTGCTCCATGATCACGTCCAGTTCTCTTTCAACTATATGCTGGATACTTTCGTCTATGGCCAGCTGCAGGTCATAGTTTTCAGGCACAGGCGCAAACCGGCTAAAATGGTGGGGAAGCTGCCTTCCCCTTTCATCGGCGGGATAAAGCAGGTTGCTTTCCGCACCTTTCAAGTAATCTTCATAATAGCTTTCAAGACCGGCCAGCCCCCGGTCCATCCCTACAAAGCCCAGCAGTTGAGAAGCCAGCTGTTCACCCGGGTAATTTCTTTTTTCCTCCGGGAAGAAAATAATACCCGAAATGTTCATTTCCCGAACCATGTTGGAAAGTTCGGGGGAAACCCGGCGTTTAATATAAACAGAACTGTTATCCATAGTTACAAGCTCCCTTATCCTGGCTTCATCCATTTCGAGGACCGGGGCCAGGGCCTTTGCCACCGCATCCGGATCATCTATCTGGCTGGGAATAGCGGCTATTGTGTCTACAGGAGTGCTTCCGGCCAGCAGGTTTCCCTCTCGGTCATAGATGGACCCACGGGCTGTCTGGACGGGCACGATACGGTTCCACTGTTCCCAGGCCTGTTCATATAATTCGTCGGCGCGAACAATCTGGATCCAGGCCAAACGGCTAATCAACAGTAAGGTTATTATTATAGTAAGAACAAATATAACGATCAGTCTTCGCCTTACCGTGTTCCGCTTTACAGTAAAGTTAGCCATTCAGCTCACTCTCCCGGCTGATATCGTGCTCTCTGTGAAGCGCTGATAATTTTTAGCTGGCCGGCCTCCGGCTCAACCATGCCCAGCTCTTCCCTGGCAATTTCATCAATCCGGCTGATTGAACCAAGCTGGGCTGCCTCAAGTTCAAGGGAACGGACAGACTCTCTTGCTTCTGCCAGCTCGGAACGGGCACTGCTCAGGCGGTAATTCATAATAACCAGTGATGAATACTGCGCTACTACCACCAGGCTGAGCATAAAACAGGTTAAGGCAATGGTGAGCAGTTTGGCTTTCTTAAGCCTGCGGTCTTGCTGTGCCCCCGGCACATGTTCTCTTGTTGGTTGGACGGGAGTAACCGGACGGGGGTTTTTAGTCATTTTTCTGGCCTGCTGCACTTTATTCACCTTCTTTCCATCCCTGGTTTTCCAGGCGTTCTGCCGCCCTCAGGCGGGCACTGCGGGCTCTCGGATTAGCGGCCACCTCTTCTTCAGAAGGCCTGAGCGCTTTCGAAGTAAGAACTTTAAGCGCAGCTTTCCGATTACATATACAAGGCATATTGGGAGGGCAGGTACACTGCCCGGATTGATCCCTGAAAAAATTCTTTACCAGCCGGTCTTCCAGCGAATGATAAGCGATAACACAGAGCCGTCCCCCGGGGGCCAGGCACCGGACCGCCTGGGGCAAAAACCGTTCCAGGTTTTCCAGTTCCCGGTTCACAGCAAGCCGCAAAGCTTGAAAAACCCTGCGGGCCGGATGGCCTCCGCTGCGCCGGTAACGGGCCGGAATCGCCTCCTTGACCAGTTCAGCCAGGCGGGCGCTGTCGGTTATAGGACCGGATTGTTCCCTTTCCTGCACTATTTTGGCGGCTATGCGCCTGGACCAGCGCTCCTCGCCATATTTATAAAAAATCCCGGTCAGATCTTCGGCAGGGTAAGAATTGACCATGTCCTTTGCTGAAACCGAAAGGCGGCGGTCCATGCGCATATCAAGATCTCCGCTCTGGTGAAAGGAAAAGCCCCTTTCTGAATCCATCAACTGAAGGGTCGAAGCCCCGAGATCAATCAAGATACCATCAACCCTGGATAACCCTTCATTTTCAAGCACCGTTTCCAGGCCGGCATAATCAGCATGAACCAGCTTCATCTGCCCGGAATAGCCGGCCAGCCTCTCTTCAGCCCGGGCCAGGGCGGCTTCATCCCAATCCAGGCCGATCAGCATCCCCCCGGGATGAAGGCTGCGGCATATTGCTTCTGCATGGCCACCATCGCCAACAGTAGCATCGACATAAATACCGTCGCCGCGGCAATCCAGCTGCTGAAGAACTTCTTTTTCCATAACCGGGAGGTGCAGCTCAACCATCTTTTAGCACCGCTTTCTATAAATAATCCTGTTTCCTTTAAAGGTCAAAATCGACCAGTTTTTCAGCCAGTTCCTCGTAGTTTTGATCCGCTTCACCAAAGTATTCTCTCCAGGCCGGCTCGCTCCAGATTTCAACGCGGTTTGAAACACCAACAAACATTACATCTTTTTCAATGCCTGCATATTCTCTTAAATTTTGAGGTATCAAGATCCGGCCCTGTTTGTCGGCTTCCACTTCCATAGCCCCGGAAAAGAACAGGCGCGTGAAAGCCCTTGAGTCCCGTTTGGTAAAAGGAAGTTGTTTTAATTTCTGTTCCAGGCGAACCCATTCAGAATTGGGATAAACAAAAAGGCAGTGATCAAGGCCCCGGGTAACCACAAAACGGTCTCCCAGCCCTTCTCTCAGGCGAGAAGGAATGATCACTCTTCCTTTTCCATCCAACGTATGGTGATATTCGCCTGTGAACATGTGTTCGCCCCCATCTGGGAGATTTAGAACCACTTTGCACCACTTTACACCACTTTCCTCTATATTTCAACCCCAATATGCGATCTCCTGCCTAAAAAACAAAAAAAATATAAAAAAAAGATTAAATTGATAGTTTTTTTGTCCACAGCAGGGGCCTGATTTACAAAATATGGTTGCAAGGGCCAGGCTATAACCTTTCTTTTTTCCGTTTCCAGGAAACAACAGGTGGTTGAGCCTGGACTGCAGAGCAATCAACCCGGTATTTACCCGGGCAAAAAAAAGCCGCTAATGCAGCAGAGCAAAAGCGGGTATAGTGTAAAGCTATTTATCAGGATCAGTTGAAACGATCAAGCTTATAGTTATGAAGTTAAAACAAAGGGTATGGCAGGCACAGTAAGGAAGGTTAGCGCAGGTATTCCAGGAAAGTGGTGGCAATAACAAAGTAAATCATCAGGCCGGTGACATCTTTGATGGTAGTCACAAAGGGACCTGCTGTAATAGCAGGATCGATATTGATTTTGTTGCAAATCATGGGCACCAGCGTCCCGATCAAGGCTGCTACAGTAATCGTACCCAGCATGGAAATACCCACTACCAGGCCCAGGTAGGGATTATCCTGCCAGAAAAACGCAGCTACCGAGATCAAGGCCCCACAAATTACACCCAGGGTAACTCCTATCTTGATTTCCCTGAAAAAATAGGGCCATACTTCAGCCTGTTCTATTTCACCGGTGGCCAGGCCGCGGACAAAAATGGTCGAAGACTGGGTGCCCACATTGCCGCCCATGTCCATGATCACCGGAATAAACACGGCAAGAACTACGATCGCTTCCAGGGTGCTTTCATAACCACCTATGACACTTCCGGATATAAAGCCGCCAACCATGCTGATCAGCAGCCAGGGCAGGCGAAGACGGACAACCCTGCTCACGGGCGCTTCTGTCAACTCCATATCAACTACCTTGCTGGCCCCGGCCAGGCGGTAGATATCCTCAGTTGCTTCTTGCTCCATAACATCCATAACGTCATCAACGGTGATAATACCCAGAAGCCTTTCCTGGTCATCGACCACAGGCACCGCCAGCAGATCGTACTTTGAAACAATCCGGGCCACTTCCTCCTGGTCCAGGGCGGCATTAACGCTGATCACATTGCTGCGCATGATCGACTTCAAGAAAGTCCCATCGGAGGCGGCAATTAAGTCGCGCAAGGAAAGGACCCCGATCAGGCGCCCCTCCTGGTCAACAACGTAGACATAGTAAATCGTTTCAGCTTCGGGAGCTATTTCCCTTAAACGCTGGATGGCATCTTCGGCCGGAATATCAGCAGGCAGGGAGATAAACTCGGTGGTCATTATACCACCGGCGCTCTCTTCCGGGTATTTTAAAAGGCTGCCAAAATCTGCCGGCTCCTCT
This sequence comes from uncultured Syntrophomonadaceae bacterium, assembly GCA_964458455.1. Classification (GTDB taxonomy): domain Bacteria; phylum Bacillota; class Dethiobacteria; order DTU022; family DTU022; genus B1SED10-74M. The sequence continues at coordinate 12,909 of CAYWIY010000028.1, forward strand.
TCGTCTATAAGCTGCAGCACTTCTTCTGCCTCTTCCGGCTTGAGCTTACCGAGCACATCGGCCGCATCGTCAGAAGCCAGGTTGATTAAAATATCTTTGACCCGGTCCCGTGCCAGGTGCCGGATAATTTCAGCCTGTTCAAAATCCTCCATTTCCTGAAGGATTAAGGAGGCATCCTCACTGGATAATTCCTGCATCAGCTCTACTTTTTCTTCTATTTCCAGGTCTTCAATCTGATCTAAAAGATCTCCCGGGTGGGCTCCGGTTTCCAGTTCTTTGCTAATTGTCCGGACCAGGTCTTTTACAGTCATGCCTCCACCTCCCTGCGCTATTTGTTAAACTTTAAAACACGCTTTATTATAGCACTTAAAAAAACATAAAAAAACCCCGCCGTGCCGTGGGCCGTTGGTTTTGAACAGTTCCCCCAAAAGGTGGGTGCCCTCTCAACTGCTTTACAGGTCCTCTTTTCAGAGGCTTCTGCGCCACAGCTGAAGTCCAGGCTCCCGACTGTTAAATGTTGGCTCAAAACTTAATCGGCTTTCACGAACACAGCAGGGTCACGCCCTGTGTTTACTTTCTATTTGCATTTGAATCATAGCATAAAAACTGCCTACTGGCAAGATGCACTTATTTTGCGGCTGGAATAACATAAAGGCAAAAAAAGCCATTATGTCTTCCTGGCTTGAATATTTGTTCACTTCTCCTCTTTTTCCTGCTCTATTTTTATCTTAAGCTCTTCCAGCTGTGTTTCCGACACTAAGGCCGGCGCCCCGGTCATAAGGCAGCTTGCAGTGGCAGTCTTCGGGAAAGGTATCACCTGCCGGATCGACTCATCGCCGCATAAAAGGGCGATCAGGCGGTCCAGTCCAAGCGCTATCCCGCCATGCGGCGGCGCTCCATATGATAAGGCATCGAGCAGGAACCCAAACTTTTCTTTACTTTCTTCTTCCGAAAGCCCCAGCAGGTTAAATATTTTTGCCTGGGTGGTTGTATCGTGAATACGCATGCTACCGCCGCCAACTTCCACACCATCCAGGACCAGGTCGTAAGCCTGCGCCCGGACAGATAAGGGATCGCTGTCAAGCAAAGACATGTCCTCAGGCCGCGGGGCTGTAAAGGGGTGGTGATCGGAATCATAGCGCTGTTCTTCTTCGTTATAATGGAAAAGAGGAAAATCAACTACCCACAGGAAGTGGGGTTCATCCGGGAGATTATCCGGAGCAAATTTGGTCCGCATGTGGCCCAGCACGGTGCAGGATACATCCCATTTGTCGGCTACAAATAGCAGGAGATCACCAGGCCTGGCATTCATCCTGGCGCTAATTTCTTCTTGCAGCGGCTCTGCGAAAAACTTGCTGATTGGTGAGCGCCAGCCTTCCTCTTCAACATAAGCCCAGGCCAGCCCTTTAGCGCCCATCTGACGGGCCAGCAAAGTCAGGTCGTCCAGGTCTTTACGGCTGAGCCGGTTGCCCCCCGGCAGGCACAACCCCTTAACTGCTCCCCCGTTTTCAAGGGCCGAGTTAAATACTTTAAATTCGCTTTTCCGGGCCTGTTCATCAAGGTCAACCAGTTCCATCCCGTAGCGAACATCAGGTTTGTCCGTCCCGTAACGGTTCATAGCCTCATGGTAGGGCATTCGCATAAAGGGGCGCTTTACTTCCTGTCCGTGAATCTGCTTCCAGAGTTCGGCAACCAGGCCTTCTGTTAAGGCGAAAAGGTTTTCAGCGCTGAAAAAAGATGTTTCAATATCAACCTGGGTAAATTCAGGCTGCCGGTCAGCCCTTAAATCCTCATCACGGAAACAACGCACGATCTGGAAATAGCGTTCGATTCCGCTAACCATGAGCAGCTGCTTAAAAAGCTGGGGCGATTGGGGCAGGGCATAGAATTCGCCGCTCTGCAACCTGCTCGGCACGAGGAAATCCCGGGCCCCTTCCGGCGTACTGCGGGTTAAAACCGGGGTTTCCACTTCCAGGAAATCATAGCGATCCATATAGTCACGGATTAATTTTACTGCCCGGTGGCGAAGCTCCAGCCGCTTGAGCATTTCCGGCCGCCTTAAATCAAGGTAACGGTAACGCAGGCGCAGGTTTTCATCTACATTTATATTGTCTTCGATATAAAAGGGAGGAGTTTTTGATGCATTTAAGATTTCCATCGAATTGACCTGGACTTCGATTTCACCGGTGGGTAAAGATGGATTTATGGTTTCCCGGGAACGCCTCAGGACTTCCCCCTTCACTGCAATCACATATTCACTGCGCAGGCTTTCTGCGCTTTGAAAAAGATCCCTCCCCTGCTGCTGGTCAAAAACCAGCTGGACCTGGCCGCTGCGATCACGCAGGTCAATAAAGATCAGGCCACCGTGGTCGCGGCGCTTGCCTACCCAACCGGTAAGCTTAACCTCTTTATTGACATGGCCTGTGTTCAGCTTGCCGCAGTAATGGGTCTTTTGTGCTTCTTCCACCTTCCCGGGCAAAATCACTTCCGCATCGTCTTTTAATCCACTGCTTGCCTCGTTTTCAGGCGAACCAGCGGCATGGTCAACCGGCCTGGTGGCGGCAAGCACTTCAATGAGTTCCGAGCGGGTCATTTCTTGCTGTTCCCCGCTTTCCATATTCCTCAGGGTTACTATACCCTGTTCTATTTCGCTTTCTCCAATAATCACGACCTGGCTAAAACCCTGCCTGCCGGAATATTTCATCTGCCCCTTTAAGCTTCTTTCCAGCAGGTCAGCCTCTGCAGGCACGCCCCTGCTGCGCAACTCAGAGGCCAGGGCCAGGGCTTCGCCTTCCAAACCACTGCCGGCAGTAGCAATAAAAACAGGGGCGGCAAGATCGGTCTCGATTTTATTCCAGTCCATAGCCAGCATGATCCGTTCAACACCAAAAGCGACCCCTACCCCGGGCACATACGGTCCGCCAATATGTTCTGCCAGGTGATCGTACCGGCCCCCGCCACACAGCGAAGCCTGGGCGCCCTCTCCCCCGGCGCTGATTTCAAATGCCGTCCGGGTGTAATAATCAAGCCCACGGACCAAATTGGGATTAAGGCTGTAGGGAATATTTAACCTGTCAAGAAGACTTTTCACTGTAGCGAAGTTGCGCTCACAGTCCGGACAGAGGTGATCAATCAAACGCGGCGCATCTTTAACCTGTTCCCGGCAGCTTTCCTCTTTGCAGTCCAGGGCCCTTAAAGGATTATTTTTATAGCGCTGCCTGCAATCGCTGCAAAGTCCGTCTTCCAGGTTTTCCAGGTACGGGACCAGCTTTTCCCTGTAAAGGGGCCGGCAATCCGGGCAACCGACACTGTTTATTTCAATAGAAATATTTTCTATCTGCAGGGCCTTAAAAAAATTATAGCAAAATGAAATTATCTCCACGTCAGCCGCAGCATGCTCAGACCCAAATATTTCCAATCCAAACTGGTTAAACTGGCGGTAGCGTCCGGCCTGGGGACGGTCATAGCGAAACATGGGGCCGCTGTAATAGAGCTTGGTCGGCTGGGGTTTTTCCCCCAGGTTGTGCTCCAGGTAAGCCCTGGCTACAGCAGCGGTAAGTTCCGGACGCAGGGTAAGATCACGCCCACTGCGATCTTTAAAGGTATACATCTCTTTAGAAACGATGTCGCTGTCTTCGCCCACGCTGCGGGCAAACAGCTCGGTTTGTTCAAATATTGGGGTCCTGATTTCACCAAACCCGTACAGGTCACAATATGCTTTAAACATTTCTTCCAGGTAATGCCATTTTTTTGCTTCTTCCGGTAATATATCTCGGGTCCCGCGTGGTGCCTTGTATTTCATCCTCGAACTCCTCTCCCAGTAGATAATATATAATTAAGGCTTGAATATGCCGACAAAAATTATTCCAGCCTGATTCGATCAAAAAACAGGTCTGCCGCCTGATCAAACAGGACGATCTGATTAGACAGCCTACCTGGTAATTCTCCTAAAATTGCTTCTTGCTGTCAAGAAGCAAAGTAACCGGGCCGTCGTTATCGACCACTATGCGCATATTTTCCTGGAATTGCCCTGTAGCTACAGTAAGGCCGTGGCTCCTCAGGCGTTCACAAAAATCCAGATATAAACTTTCTGCCTGCGCCGGAGTAGCCGCAGCAGAAAAACCGGGGCGGCGCCCCTTGCGGCAATCGCCGTAGAGGGTAAATTGTGAGATACAAAGCACCCGGCCCCCGCTTTCGAGAACCGAAAGATTCATTAACCCGTCTTTATCCTCAAAAATCCGGAGACCGGAAATCTTAGCGGCAAGGTATTCATTATCCTGCTCGGAATCTTCCCGCCCAACGCCGAGGAAAACTACCATCCCCGGACCAATTTCTCCTACTTCTTTTCCCTCTACTTCCACCCGTGCTTTATGCACCCTTTGCACAACAGCCCTCATCGGTAACCTCCTGCAGTTTGAACTAGCCCATACCCCGGCTTGTGGCGCCAATCAGGCGGCTTTTTTAGTAACTAGCCGGCATTTAGGCTTACCGCGGCTAATTATTCGATCCATAGACATAGCGGCGAACCTCGTATACTTCTTTTATTTTCTTGATCTTATTCATGATCTGGTCAAGGTGGACCTGGTCTTTGACGACCATGGTCATGTATATGGTGGCAATATTATTTTTATCAGCCCTGGCATTTACAGCGGTAATATCGACTTTACTTTCATTGACCGAAGACATGATATCGGCCAGCAGGTTTTTACGATCTTCGGCTGTGATTTCGATTTCAACCGGGTAGGAAGCCTCCGGTTCACCCTCCCAGGCAGCTTCTAAAAACCTTCCGTTTTCGGCATTCTTCTGGGCCAGGTTGGGACAGTCGCGCCTGTGCACTGAAACTCCGCGGCCGCGGGTAATAAAACCGATAATATCGTCGCCGGGAACAGGGTTGCAGCAGCGAGCTACCCGGACCAGGAGTCCTTCCATACCCTGTATTGATATGCCCACCGATTGTTGCTTGGGACGCTTGACCGGCTTTACTTCCGGGATTGTTTTTTCCTTTTCCTGTTCACCGTATTTACGCTTGTATTCTTCCCGCAGGCGGCTGATAACCTGGTTTACAGAGACCCCCCCGTAACCGACTGCAGCATAAAGATCTTCCACGGATAGGATATTAAAGCCCCGGCCGACTTCTTCAAGCATATCGCTTTTCAGGGCAATGCGTTGTTCAGCATTGATACGTTTAATCTCTCTTTCGAGCATTTCCCTGCCCTTTTCAATATTTTCTTCGCGCCGTTCTTTTTTGAACCAGTTACGGATCTTGTTCTTGGCATGGGAAGTTTTAACCAGCTTTAGCCAGTCGCGGCTCGGTGATCCCTGTTTCGAAGTGACTACCTCAACCATGTCCCCGGTTTTGAGCTGGTAATCAAGAGGGACCAGGCGTCCGTTGACCTTGGCTCCGGTGCAATGATTACCAACATCGGTATGGATTTTGTAGGCAAAGTCAAGGGTAACTGAGCCGGAGGGGAGGTCGATTACATCCCCCTTGGGGGTGAAAACAAAAACTTCATCGGTAAACAGCTCTCCCTTGAGATCCTTGATAAAATCGCGGGCATCACGGTAATCATGCTGCCACTCCAGCAGCTGCCGCAGCCAGGTTAGTTTTTCATCCGGCGTCTCAGTTTCTTTCACATTCTCTTTGTAGCGCCAGTGAGCAGCAATCCCGTATTCGGCGGTGCGGTGCATATCCCAGGTCCTGATCTGGATTTCGGCCAGTTCGTTTTCGGCTGCAAATACTGTGGTATGCAGTGATTGGTACATGTTGGGCTTGGGCATGGCTATAAAATCTTTAAAACGACCCGGGATGGGTTTCCAGATGGTATGGACAATACCAAGGGTATGGTAGCAATCTTTGACGGTATCAACAATAATCCTGATCGCAGTCAGATCGTATATTTCGCTTAAATCCTTACCATGGGTCTTCATCTTGTTATAGATGCTGTATAAATGCTTGGGCCGGCCCTGTATTTCAGCTTCTATGCCGGCCTCGGAAAGGTAATCCTGCAGGATCCAGATGATCCGGTTGATAAATTTTTCGCGCTCCCGCCTTTTCTTGGCCAGCTTGTCAACCAGTTCGAAGTAATCGTCCGGTTGCAGGTACCTGAAAGCAAGGTCTTCAAGTTCCCACTTGATCATGTATATCCCCAGGCGGTGGGCCAGCGGGGAATAGATTTCCAGGGTTTCCCTGGCGATTTCTTTTTGTTTGTCAGTATTCAGGTAGCGCAAGGTCCTCAGGTTGTGGGTCCGGTCGGCCAGCTTGATTAAAACAACCCTGATATCCTGGGCCATGGCAATAAACATTTTGCGCAGGGTCTCCGCCTGCTGTTCTTCCTTGGAGGTGAAATCCAGGCGGCTTAACTTGGTCACGCCGTCTACCAGGGCGGCTACTTCTTCACCAAATTCCGCCCGGATCTGTTCCAGGGTGACCGAAGTGTCTTCAACCACATCATGGAGCAGCCCGGCCACTATAGTGACCAGGTCCAGTTCCAGCTCGGTCAGGATTAAAGCCACTCCCAGCGGATGGGTAATGTAGGATTCACCCGACTCACGGAGCTGGCCGGAATGAGCCTCCACTGAATAATTATAGGCCCTCTCTACCAGTTCCCAGTCTTCCAGATCCGGGTAGTAGCGCTGGATCCTTTTTTTTAATTCATTGAGCTTTTTCTCTTTAACTGCCATATTACACATTCCCCTGGAAATAAACTTGTACTGGTCACGTCTATAATACTAAAAAAAGGTATTAATTTCTACAGGGTAACTTTAATTGCTAAATAGGCCTGCTAAATAAGAGGCTATTTCTTCGGGTGCCGCTTCAAGCATGTATTCCTGGAAGCGCTCACATTGTTCCCGCAGGGCTTTTGTGGACCGGTAGGTTGAAGAGGTTTCGAGGCAGGAAGGCCAGTTTTCTTTTACCTCCGCCCGGCATTCCTGGGAGGCGGTATTTTCAGTCAATCCAATTTCTGTCAGTATGTTTTCAGCCCTTTCCCAAAAGCTAGGTGCGGGCTTAAACCCGATAATATCTGCGACCGGGCCGGGCAATTCCCGGCCGGAAAACAGTTCCGGAAAGTCATTTAGCACAGGAATAATCTTTTCCAGGATTTCCGGCGACGGCAGGGAAAAATCAAGCAAACGCCGGTTCCTTGTTAAATCTTCCCGGTTGTAAAAAAGATACACGGTTAACGGCCTCTCTTTACAGGCCCGGTTAAAAACATGTTCCATGATTCCTTCATAAAGGGGTAGATCATAAAAAATTACAGGGCCAGTCGCAGAGGACTGGTTGTCTTTGTCGTTAACCGATCCGCTGGTTATAAAATTTGGGGACGCCTGCAGAAAGCAGCTTTTTTTGATTTTATCCGCCCGGGACAATGTGGATGTAAACACAATGCTGCTTTTCCCGTTCCGGTCCAGGATTTCCCCGGCCATGGCCAAACGATCCTTGCAACCGCGTTGATCGATTACCTCGAGGCTGCCGCTTTTGCAGCTGTCATTATAGCAGAGATCTTTAACCTCTGCTTCCAGGGTCTTCTGATCCCTGAAAAAACCGTTTTTTAATTTAAGAGCCAGGTCGACCCGGCGGCCTTTTTCCAGCTTCGGCGCCAGAAAAGATCCTGAAAAAACAATCGGGTCGAGACTGCGGTTTTGCTTTTTCAGTTGGAGTTTGAGGTGTTTCTGATCGGCTCCCACCAGGCGCCAGGACTGAATTTCCCAGTTGCGGCTGGCAAAAAGAGGGGTTGGATTGGCAGTACCATATGGCTGCAGCTGTTCCAACCGGTTCGTAAAATCAAAATGAATTTCTGAATCATCAAGCTCCGCTTCTATAAACAGGCGCGGTTTCAAGTCGCCATCATCAAGGTTAACGCGGGCATAGCGGTTAAGTCCATCCCTGAGGGCTTCAACCCGGTCGGCTCTGACTGTAAAACCGGCCGCTTGCTCGTGTCCGCCAAATTTTTCCAGGATGGAAGCGCATTCAGCGAGGGCTGCTGTAATGTCAAAACCGGAGATGCTGCGCGCCGACCCGCGTCCTTCCTCACCTTCCAGGGCAACCAGGCAAAAAGGCCTGCTGTACTTCTCAACAAGCCTGGAAGCCACAATGCCGATAACGCCGTGATGCCAGTCATGTCCGGCCAGGGTAATGATTTTCTGATTATCTTCAGACATCATTTTGATGGCCGCTTCTTCCGCTTCCAGGAGTATTTTCTGTTCCGTGGTCCGCCTGAGCTGGTTGGCCCGGTGCAGACTTTCAGCCAGGGATTTAGCCCGCGAAAGATCATTTTCAAGCAGCAGTTCCGCCGCAGGCTGTGCTTCCCCCATTCTGCCGGCGGCATTAATGGCCGGGGCCAGGGCAAAGGAAAGGGTGGTGCTGCTTATTCTCTGCTCATCGAGATTGACAGCTTCAGCCAGGGCCTTGAAACCGATCCTGCGCATGCGGCGCAGGGTCTCCAGGCCATAATGGACAATAACCCTGTTTTCGCCGAGCAGGGGAACCACATCCGCCGTGGTCCCCAGGGCGGCCAGGTCAAGCAGATGCTCGGGAAAAGGTTCCCCCACCTTTTCCATTAAAGCAGAAACCAGCTTGAAAGCAATGCCGGCGCCGGACATTTCCTTAAACGGATAGGGGCAGTGTTCCTGGAGAGGATTAAGAACGGCAACCGCTCCATTGAGTTTTACAAGCGGTTGGTGGTGATCAGTAACAATAATATCGAGATCGTTTCCTGAGGCCCATTCAACCTCAACAACTGAATTGATTCCACAATCCACGGTAACAACCAGCGAAGCTCCCTGCTCCCGGAATTTTTTTAAAGCCTCCATATGCAGACCGTAACCTTCCCCAAAACGGCTGGGTAAGTAGTATTCCACTTTAGCACCCAGTCCGCGCAGGGCTTCTACCAGGATGGCTGATGCAGCTATCCCATCGGCGTCGTAATCTCCGTGAATAACTATTAATTCATTTCCCTGGAGAGATTGCAGAAGCCTGTTTACCGCGCTTTCCATACCGGCCATATCCCAGGGTGAATGAAACTGGTCCAACGATGGGCACAAAAAAGCCCGGGCCTGGACGGGATCAGTTATCCCGCGATTAACAAGCAGACGGGCCAGGGCGGGTGGAAACCCGAGATTTTTATTTAATTTTTCCACCAGATCACTATCGTGCTCAGGCCACACCCACTGTTTACCACTCAGGCTCATTTAGAATCCTCATCCACCTCTTCATCACTTTCCCGGGCAATTTCTTCATCGCTGTTTTCATTGCCACCTTCTTCACCTGTTCCTTCTCCTCCGGCGCTCATCTCAACCTGCCTGGCCTCTTTTTCTATTGCCCCGGGCACGGAGAGCGCCTTGTTCAGTTCAGCCTGCAGGAAGATTTTTTCTTCTTCCAGTTCCTTGATCTGTTTTTCCAGGGCTTCTTTTTCATGCCGGACCTGGCGAAAAGTCAGTGCGGCCCGGATAGTGCGAAAAAGGCTGATCATGCCCATCACCAGGGCTCCGGCAAAGGCCGAACCAAGGATCAGTATAATCAGGGAAACACTGGCCTTCCCGAAAATATAATTAACGGTAACCGGCTCAGTGTTGGCAATAGCCATGATAGCAATGATCAAGCTAAAAACCAGGGCCAGGATTAAATAAAATGAGCTCACCTGTAATCTCTCCCCGCTTTTGGTATATGCAAAGCCTTCACTTAATACTGTCTGCACTATTAAGCCGCTTTACGGCGCCGGCTCAGGCTCAAGTTGACATCCTGCAGGTTCAGCCAAAGGGGGCTGGCAATAAATATAGATGAGTAGGTGCCCACAAAAACTCCCAGGATCAGGG